>NZ_JASPFZ010000009.1:0-102887 GCF_030227355.1 Corynebacterium sp. MSK310 | reverse complement strand
CTGCTCGAAACACTCCACCAACTGCTCGCGCTGATATTCGCTCAACGAACTTCGTGCTCTCAAAGAAAACTACTCCCTACTAGTCGGTAACTGATTTCTCAGTCCAACTAATGGGGAGCAGTTCATTTCCCGGGGGAGGGATTTTCTATACCTTGTGCTTGCCGATGCCCCCTTTTAACGCTTGGGGCTGGAGCTGGGCTGGGGGTTAAAGCAGGAGGAGTTTGAGGGTCAGGCCAATCATGATGACGCCGATGCCAACGTTAATCCACCGCCATACCTCGGGGCGGGAGAGGACGTGGGAGAAGCGGGCTGCTCCAAAGCCAATGACGGGGAACCACGTAAAGCTGGCGGCAATCGCACCGCCGGCGAAAAGCCACCGGCCGGGGTCTCCATACTGGTTGGCGATGCCGCCGAGCATGACCAAAACGTCGACATAGGCGCCAGGATTGAGCCAGGTCAGTGCCAGCGCGGTAAGCAGCGGCTTGACCCAGGAGGGCGAGCGCTTGATCTCTTGGCGTTGGGTGGTGGTAGTGGTGGCTACAGAGCCATGCTCGGTGCCGGCTCCACCCGAGGAGTCGCTGTCGCCGTCGAAGGTCGCGACTTCCTCGGTGGAATTGGGGGAAGTGGATTCCACGTCGATGGCCTCGCCTTTGGTTTTAAAGGCATCGCGGAAGCAGGTGAAGGTGAAAAAGGCGAGGTAGGCTGCGCCGATGTACTTGAGCGCCTCAAGTGCAGTCGGAAAGCGCTCCACCAGGTAGCCGACACCGGCGGTGCCGGAGGTAATAAGGATGACATCGGAAAGCGCGCACACCACGATGATGAGCCCGATGTGATCGCGGCGGATACCGTATTTCAACAGCATCGCATTTTGGGGGCCGACGGCCACAATGAGCGATAAACCAAGCACAAAACCAGCTAGCACGATGGACATGCCTCTAGTGTGAATCCAAGCCTTAAATAAGTCCAGTTAATCTATCTTCATATGGTTTAGAATAGCTTCATGAACCCCGTACATTTGGAAACCTTGCTGGCCATCGTGGAAGAAGGAAGCTTTGAGGTTGCCGCTTCGGTCCTGGGAATTTCTCCGTCTGCGGTGAGCCAACGCATCAAGGCCTTGGAGGCGAGTACCGGTCGCGTGCTGGTGCGGCGGGCGAACCCGGTGGGGGCGACGGAGGCCGGGGAGATCTTGGTGCAAGCGGCCCGGCGTATGGCGTTGGTGCAGGCAGAAACCGATGCGCGGTTAGGCCAGCGCCTAGCGCGCGTGCCCCTGTCGGTGGCCATCAACTCCGATTCGCTGGCCACGTGGTTTACGCAGGTATTAAGCGATACCGCGCAGCGGGGTGACGTTGCACTGCGCATCCGCATTGAGGATGAGGCACGCACCCTGGCGATGTTGCGGCGCGGCGATGTTTTAGGCGCTGTGACGAGGGAACATTCGCCGGTATCCGGGTGCGATTCCACGTTTTTGGGAACCATGCGCTATTTCGCCGTCGCCGCCCCGCACATCGCGGAGCACTTCCACGCGGGCCAACTGACCTGGGAGACGATGCCGCTGGTGGGCTATGGCCCCAATGACCAGGTGCTTGATGATGCTATGCGGGATCGCTTTATTGATTCCCATGTTGTGCGCGCCCGGGTTTCGCAGATTCCCTCTTCGGAAGGCTACCTGGAGGCCGTGCGCGTGGGCCTGGGGTGGGGGCTATTGCCGCAGGCCCAGGCCCAGCCGCTGGTGGAATCGCAAGAGCTGTTGCTTCTCGATGACCACCAGCTCGACATCGACCTCTACTGGCAGCGCTGGCGCCTAGAATCCGAGGTCTTAAGCGATCTGACGCGGTCGGTGATTAACGCGGCTGCGGCGCTGGGAAGAGCTTAAGTTGGAAGTCTTCTGGGTTCTTTACTTCCTCGCCGGAGGGGATGGGACCTGGCAGTTGCACGCCAGGAGCGAAGGGCTGGCCGCCAAAACGGTCGCGGTCGTGCGGCTCTGCTAACCAGGACATATCCGGCCCCACCGGAACGATGCGGGTGGGGTTGATCTCGGAATGAGTGGCAAAGTAGTGCTGCTTGATTTCGGTGAAATCGGTGGTATCACCAAAACCTGGCAACTGGAAAAGTTCTTGCAGGTAGCCGCGCAGGTTGGGCAGTTCTTGAATCTTGTGGCGCGAGCATTTGAAGTGCGAGTAATACACGGGGTCGAAGCGTATAAGAGTGGCAAATAGGCGGATATCGGTCTCGGTAATGTGATCGCCGACCATATAACGCTGGGTGCCTAGGCGCTTCTCGGCCCAATCGAGTGCCTCCCACAGCTGGTCATAGGCCTCTTCGTAGGCTTCTTGCGAACCGGCAAAACCGCAGCGGTACACGCCATTATTGATGCCGTGGAAAATGTACTCATTGAGCTCTTCCATCTCCTCGCGGTGCTGCTCTGGGAAGAGATCCGGGGCGCCTTCTGCTTGGAAGTCCGTCCACTGCTCAATAAAATCGCGCACCATAGAGGGGTAATCATTGGTGACCACGCGGCCCGTTGATTCTTCTACCAGGGCGGGTACGGTAATACCGCGGGGATAGTCCGGGAAGCGCTCGAAGTAGGCTTCCTGCAGGCGCTTGTAGCCCAAAACCGGGTCTACCTCGCCCTCATCTAAGTCGAATGT
The DNA here is from genome assembly GCF_030227355.1 of Corynebacterium sp. MSK310. Taxonomy (NCBI): domain Bacteria; kingdom Bacillati; phylum Actinomycetota; class Actinomycetes; order Mycobacteriales; family Corynebacteriaceae; genus Corynebacterium; species Corynebacterium sp. MSK310. The sequence continues at coordinate 100,239 of NZ_JASPFZ010000009.1, read as the reverse complement.
CCAGGACCGCGCGTCGTGTACGGGCCCGGCGAGGGCTAGGGAAATGGAATCTTCTAAACCTAATAAGCGGCGGGCGATGACCGCGCGGTGTGCCCACGGGCACGCGCGGGCGGCAACCAAGCGGTAGCGGCCAGCCTCCATCGGCCAATGAAAGGTGTCATCATCTTGTGCGGTTACCTCGGATACCGCAGGTGAAATGCGATCCTCGATATAGGTGGTATCACGAATAAACTCGCCGTCTGGTGAAGCATTGTGGGCATCTCCTGCCCAATCGGAGTCGTGTAAAGTCATCGATTCACTCCCAATTCTGGTGGATTGATAAGGCGGGGAAGTGTCCCGCCGGCAATTAATGTTTATATGTCAACTACATGACATTGTTGATGTTACAACAAGTTGCGGGCCAGGGGAAGGGAGGTGGGGGAACAATTGCGGCGCGCCGTTAACGGTACCGCAAAACTGCAGGCAAGTGTCTTAAATTGGTCATATGAGCGATAAGCAGCAACCGGATAAAGCCAACCCCCTAGATGAGGATCTCAACGTCCCGGCCTACGATTCTGTGCAGCGGGATAACCCCGATGTCTTCGCGCGCGCAGGGCGGGCCGAACCGCAAGAGATTCGGCCACAGAAGCAGGAGGCGGCGGAGACGGAAGTTATGCCCAATCCTGCCGCTAATGAGGCTGGACAGGAAGGGGGCAATCAATCTACCGGTGAGGATACCCAGGTATTAGATCCCTCGGCGGCGGCGCAGACCGAAGGTTTCGCGGCTGAAGGTGCTGCCCTGACCCCAGAGGAGCAGGCGGAACAAGAGCGCAAGCTACAGCAGGAGCAGGAGGACAAGGAAGGTTATAAGCGCTATGGGCGCCGCGGCACCATTGACTTTGGTCTCTTCTTCGTCCGATTGGCTATGAGTGCTTACCTCATTATTGCCGGAGTATCCACCTTCTTCTCGCTGGGCGATGGCGCGGGTGTCTCCGGGCTAGAAGGCGACTACTCTGAGTACGCTTGGGCCAATTCGTTTGCCCTTGCGGTGCCTACCGTGCAGCTGATTGCCGGCGCGTTTCTCCTGTTGGGTCTGATTAGCCCGCTGGCAGCAATGCTTGGCTTGGTCGTTACCGGTTTCACCGCCTTGCACGAGCTGGCGGAATCAGGCGCCGGTCTCCAAGTCTTTGACTGGCCGGACTCGGTATGGCTGTCCCTGGTACTTTTCTTTATCGCGATTGGCCTGCAATTTACCGGTCCTGGTTTCATTTCCTTGGACTTTGGCCGCTCTTGGGCGCGGCGCCCGCTGGGCACGTCGTGGGTCTTTGTGGTGGTTGGCATCGCCATCCTGGTCGCCGTGTGGTTCTTCGGCGCGGCCGTAAACCCCATTGCTTAGCCTGTTATTCGCTACCGCGTGAGTGGATCCCCGCCGCAGTCAATGCGGTGGGGATTTTCTTTGTACCCTTGCTTTCCACTATGGAAAGTGAAAGGATTGCCATAAAGGAAAGTAAGCAAAGCTGGATTTTGAGATGGTGGCAGAAAAGATGGAAGATGAGCTAAAGAAGTCGCTCGAGTTTAATGACAGCCTGCAGGATCAAGGGGCTGAGCGTAAGCGGCTGGTGCAAAATATCCTCCTAGTGATTGCATTGGCAGCGATCTATGTGGGAATGACCGTATTCGCGGAGGTGATGCACCCCGTCGCGTTTCTCATTTTCTACTTTGTTCTTATAGGACTCTTGGTGTGGGCGCTGCTTCATTACCAAAATAAGGTGCGGACCAGCTATCGCCAGGATCCGTATACCCAGCCCAAGGCTGATAAGAAATACTACGCGGGGATGGCAGTAATACTTGTCCCGATGTTTGTTACGAACATGCTGCGTGAGCACACGTGGGCATTGGTAATCTTCATGGTCTTGTGGGCAGCGGCAATGGTCTGGGTGCTGCAATCTCGTGCCTTGGACGTTGCAGCGCGGCAAGGAGAGGGCCGCAGTGCTCAGTGACATTGACCCGGTTATCTATCCGCTCAATCGCTTCAAAATCTGCGCAGTTTTGAACGCGCGGGGTGCGGTGGAGGGACAGGTGCGCCGCGAGATGCGCTTCGCGGCGCTGCGGGAAGAAGTAGACCAATCGGCCGCCACCTTATCCAAACAATTAACCGCCCTAGAAAAGGAAGGCTATATCAGCCGGTTTCGCGAGTACGGGTCTTCCCGCGATAAGGACACCGTGTGGGTCATGCTGACTGCTACTGGCAAGTCAGCATTCGATGCCCACCTCGCGGCCATTCAAGAGATGGCGCGTTAGTTCACGTAGCCGTCTACCACGCGCACCGCGCCGCGGTCTGCGGAGGTCGCCATTGCGGCATAGGCGCGCAGCGCCTTGGTAATGGGGCGGTTGCGGTCTACAGGCGTCCATGGCTTTTCGCGTTGTTCTTGCGCGGCGCGGCGGCGCTCCAGAACATCATCGTCCACGTCGAGCGTGAGCTCGCGCTCGTGGATATTGATGGAAATAGTGTCGCCGTTCTCAATGAGCCCGATGAGTCCCTGGTGGGCGGCCTCAGGAGAAATGTGGCCAATGGAAAGCCCGGAGGTGCCGCCGGAGAAGCGGCCATCGGTAATCAAGGCGCAGGCCTTGCCCAAGCCGGCACCCTTGAGGAAGGACGTCGGGTGCAGCATTTCCTGCATGCCGGGGCCACCGGACGGACCCTCGTAGCGAATGACGACCACATCGCCAGGTTGGACTTCTTTATTCAAGATGATGGACACGGCCTGCTCTTGGGACTCCACCACGCGGGCTGGGCCAGAGAAGGTCCACAGCTCTTCTTCCACGCCGGCGGCCTTGACGATGGCCCCGTCCGGCGCCAAGTTGCCGCGCAGGACCACCAGTCCACCGTCGGAAGAAAAGGCGTGGTCAGCATCGTGAATGCAGCCATTGACCGCGTCCGTATCCAGTTCATCCCACCGGTTGGACTGGGAGAACGGCTCCGTGGTGCGCACGCCGCCTGGAGCGGCGTAGTAGAGCTCGCGGGCCTGATCGGTTACGCGAGGATTGCGGATATCCCAATCATCGAGCCACTGCTCCGCATTGTCATAGAGCGCGGTGTGCACCTTGAGGTTGAGGTGGCCCGCGCGGCGCAGCTCGCCCAAGATAGCCGGAATGCCGCCGGCGCGGTGTACATCCTCGATGTGGTAGGTGCCGTTGGGCGCGACCTTGGACAAGCAGGGGACGCGGTAGGAGATGTCATTAATATCATCCAGCGTGAAGTCCACTTCACCCTCTTGCGCTGCGGCAAGGGTGTGCAGGATGGTGTTAGTGGATCCGCCCATGGCCATATCGAGGGCCATGGCATTGCTAAAGGCTTCCTTGGTCGCGATATTGCGCGGCAGGACGGACTCGTCTTCCTCGCCGTAGTAGCGGCGGCACATATCGACGATGGTGGAACCGGCCTTTTCAAAGAGATCGCGGCGAGCACTGTGGGTGGCCAACGTGGTGCCATTGCCAGGAAGCGCCAAACCGAGCGCCTCGGTCAAGCAGTTCATGGAGTTAGCGGTAAACATGCCGGAGCAGGAACCGCAGGTGGGGCAGGCGGATTCTTCCACCTGGGCCAAGCCAGCATCGGAAACGCTATCATTCGCGGATGCGGTGATAGCGGTAATCAGGTCAGTCGGCGCATGGGCAACGCCATCGACCACGACGGCCTTGCCGGCCTCCATAGGTCCGCCCGAGACAAAGATCGTGGGGATATTCAACCGCATTGCGGCATTGAGCATGCCCGGGGTGATCTTATCGCAGTTAGAGATGCAGACGAGGGCATCGGCAGTATGCGCATTGGCCATGTACTCGATGGAATCGGAGATGATTTCGCGCGAGGGCAAGGAGTACAGCATGCCGCTGTGGCCCATGGCAATGCCGTCATCCACGGCAATGGTATTGAACTCCTTGGGTACGCCACCGGCTTCGCGGACGGCATCGGCGACGATATCCCCAACGTTTTTTAGGTGCACGTGGCCGGGGACGAACTGCGTATAAGAGTTGGCGATAGCGACGATGGGCTTGCCAAAGTCGTTTTCCTTGGTGCCAGTAGCGCGCCACAAGGCACGCGCACCGGAGGCTTGGCGTCCGACGGTAGTTACTTTAGAGCGCAGTGGGAACATGGATTAAGTCACTATTCCTTATGGATTGGTCAAATGGGGGAGAAAGTAGATTTAGTTTTCTGCCGAATCTTTAAGTTCGGGGTGCTTTTCTAGGTATGCAGCATATTCCTCTTTGCTTAAGAGGATCTGCTGCCCGTCGCGGTGCACGATGACGACCTTGTCGTCGGCTGCCTCGCGGCCCTGGGTGAGGGCATCGGGAATGCGCCCGCGGGATGCTTGTGCCAAGCGGGGCAGTGAGTTGAAGGTTACGCCAGGCAGGTTGTGTTTCGCACCATTTTTAGTCTGCGCGAAGGCCCGGGCGCGCTGGAAGCCAATCCCGGCGAAATCATCCCATGCGATGGAAACGTTTTTCCGGAACGCATAAGAAATGGAAATGCCTTTCTCAGAGATCCGCGTGCGGGCCTTGATGACCCACCAGAGGCCGATTACGGGGATAATCAGCAGCCACCCCAGGTATTTGGGCGCCCAGCCAATGCTTAATAAGGCGATCGTGGACAAAATTAAGATGCCCAAGATGTGGTCGCGGGAAGGGGTGAAGACCTCTGCCTGGGTGGTGGACTGACGAGGTTGTTTGTCCTGTGCTGGTGGGGTCATAGTCAGCCAGCCTAATTGACCATGTGGTGGGGAAGCGAACCATTTTTTCGCCGCGTTTCATCATATGAGAAACTTTTCCCAAAAGGGGGTAACGGCTTCCAGATATAATTCTATCGGTATATAGTTGGAAATATGATCATGATTCGACTTCAGGTGGTACGAGCGCGGCGGTGACCGCGACGTTTCCTGAACGTCGACGCTTTCGCCCCCGCAGACCACCGGCCCGCGGGGGCTTTAGTTGTAACTAGGGCGTTTTCGATGATCAGTTTCCATGACAGACCAACCCAAGGAGCACATACACCGTGGTAACGACATCCTCGCCCACGCCTGCTTCCGCGGCCGCTGCAAAGACAGCTGCGTCAGCGGAGCGAATGAGTGGGGCTCATGCAATTGTCCGCACGCTGGAAGATCTGGGCACCGATCTCGTATTCGGTATTCCAGGCGGTGCCGTGCTTCCGCTCTACGATGCACTGCATGGTTCAACCAAGCTTCGCCACGTGCTAACCCGCCATGAACAAGGCGCCGGCCACGCCGCCGAGGGCTATGCGCAGGCATCCGGAAAGGTGGGTGTGTGCATCGCTACCTCCGGTCCCGGTGCGACCAACTTGGTTACGGCGCTTGCCGATGCCAACTTGGACTCCGTTCCCATCGTCGCCATCACCGGCCAGGTGGGCAGTAACCTTTTGGGTACCGATGCCTTCCAAGAGGCCGATATCCGCGGTGTCACCATGCCGATTACCAAGCACAATTACATTGTGACGGATCCCTCAGAGATCCCTTCTGCTATTTCGGCTGCCTTCCACTTGGCCTCCACTGGCCGCCCCGGTCCGGTGCTCGTGGATATCCCTAAGGACGTGCAAAACGGCTTTTTGGATTATCGCTTTCCGGAAACGCTTGACCTGCAAGGATATAAGCCAGTCACCAAGCCACACCACCGGCAGGTAGCTCAGGCCGTGGAATTGATGTCGCATGCGGAAAAGCCCGTGCTCTATGTCGGCGGCGGAGTCGTTAAAGCTAATGCCTCCCAAGAGCTGCTGGAGTTTGCGGAGCTCACGAATATCCCGGTGGTTACCACCCTGATGGCGCTGGGCACCTTTCCGGACTCTCACCCGCTGCACATGGGGATGCCGGGCATGCACGGCACAGTTCCGGCCGTCGCGGCGATGCAGCGTGCTGACCTCATCATTGCCATCGGCGCCCGCTTCGATGACCGCGTGACCGGCGATACCTCAACATTCGCGCCAAATGCGAAGGTCATCCACGCCGATATTGACCCAGCTGAGATTGGCAAGATCCGGGAAGTTACAGTTCCCATCGTCGGCGATGCCAAGAAGTGCTTGACCGCGCTTAGCAAGGAGTACCGCAAGAAGGATGTGCAGCCAGCCACCGAGGTGAAACAGTGGCACGATTACCTGCGCGGCATGCAAGAGCGTTTCCCACGCGGTTATGAGCCCACCGATGATGGCCTGCTGAATCCACAATTCGTCTTGGAAAAGCTCAGTGAAACCGTGGGGCCGGAAGCTATCTACTGTGCGGGCGTGGGCCAGCACCAGATGTGGTCCGCGCAGTTCTTGGACTTTGAACACCCGCGTTCCTGGATCAACTCCGGTGGCGCTGGAACCATGGGCTATGCCGTTCCCGCTGCCTTGGGTGCAAAGGCAGCGCGTCCAGATAAGGAAGTCTGGGCCATCGATGGTGATGGCTGCTTCCAAATGACCAACCAGGAACTTACCACTGCAGCCTTGGAAGGCTTCCCGTTTAAGGTTGCCGTCATTAATAACGGCAGCCTTGGAATGGTCCGGCAGTGGCAGACGCTGTTTTATGATCAGCACTATTCGCACACCAAGCTGCGCGAAGAAAACGCCTTCACCCCGGACTTCGTCCGTTTGGCCGAAGCGCTCGGTTGTGAAGCCATCCGGGTCACGAGCGAAGAAGAAGTCGTTCCGGCCATTAAGCGCGCGCAGGCAATTAACGATAAGCCAGTCGTCATTGACTTCATCGTCGGCCAAGATGCGCAGGTGTGGCCGATGATCGGTGGCGGTGCCTCCAATGAGGAAATCCAGTACGCCCGCGGCCTGCGCCCGCTTTTTGATGAAGCTGAATCCGCCGCGGAGACCCCGGCTGAGATCGACGAAACCATTCAGGAGGCATAAACCATGACGCAAAACGAGGTAACTCGGCATACCTTATCGGTATTAGTTGAGGATGTAGAAAGCATCATCGCCCGCGTGGTGGGAATGTTCAGTCGCCGTGGCTACAGCTTGGTGTCCCTGGTCTCCGCGCACACGGAAACCCCGGGAATTAACCGGCTGACCATCGTTGTGGATGCCTCTGAAGTGATCATTGAGCAGGTAACGAAGCAGCTCAATAAGCTCATTCCGGTCATCAAGGTCGTGGAACTCAAGGAAGATTCCACGGTTGCTCGCGCCATCATGCTGGTGAAGGTAGCGGCCGATAATTCCAACCGCGCACAGGTGGTGGATGCGGTGAATATCTTCCGCGCCCGCGTGGTCGACGTGGCAAAGGAATCGGTTGTCGTGGAAGCTACCGGTACGCCGGGCAAGCTCGCGGCGCTGCTTGAAGTCCTCGAGCCCTTCGGTATTCGCGAACTCGTGCAATCGGGCCACGTAGCCTTGGGGCGCGGCCCGAAGGCTACGGCTCCCAAAAAGTAAATAAAATCTCACGATGTGAACACATTGTCCCGCTCAGTGATATATACTCTGCGTTAGGACGCTTCATTACAGCTTTTCCTACCAAAGAATTGAGGATTTGAAATGGCTATTGATACCTACTACGACGATGATGCTGACCTGTCGATCATCCAGGGCCGCAAGGTAGCGGTCATCGGCTACGGCTCCCAGGGTCACGCCCACTCCCAGAACCTGCGCGATTCCGGCGTTGAGGTTGTTATCGGTCTGCGCGAGGGCTCTAAGTCCGCAGCCAAGGCAGAGGAGGCTGGCTTCGAGGTCAAGTCCGTCGCGGAGGCATCCAAGTGGGCCGACGTCGTTATGCTGCTGGCGCCGGATACCTCCCAGAAGGAGATCTTCGAAGAGCACATCGCCCCGAACCTGGAAGACGGCAATGCACTGCTGTTCGGTCACGGCCTGAATATCCACTTCAAGCTGATTGAGCCGGCTGCGTCCGTCACCGTCGGCATGGTTGCGCCTAAGGGCCCTGGCCACCTGGTCCGCCTCCAGTTCGTAGACGGCAAGGGTGTTCCTTGCTTGATCGCCACCGAGCAGGATCCGAAGAACGAGGGTCATGACCTGACCCTGTCCTATGCCGCTGCCATCGGTGGCGCCCGCGCGGGCGTTATCCCCACCACCTTCGAGGCGGAGACGGTCACCGACCTCTTTGGTGAGCAGGCCGTCCTGTGCGGTGGTGTCGAGTTCCTCATCCGCAACGGCTTCGAGGTCCTCACCGAGGCCGGCTACGAGCCAGAGATGGCTTATTTCGAGGTCCTGCACGAGATGAAGCTCATCGTGGACCTGTTGTTCGAGGGCGGCATTGCCAACATGAACTACTCGGTCTCTGATACCGCTGAGTTTGGTGGCTACATCTCCGGCCCACGCATCATCAACGCTGATACCAAGCAGCGCATGAAGGACGTTCTGTCCGATATCCAGGATGGCACCTTCACCAAGCGCCTGCTCGCCAACGTTGAGGGCGGCAACAAGGAGCTGGAAGACATGCGCGAAGAATTTGCGCAGCACGAGATCGAAAAGACCGGCACCAAGCTGCGCGATCTCATGAGCTGGGTCAAGAACCCATTGGACGCTACTGCCTAGTCACTAGCTGAAGTCACTGCGGCCCGCGGGAAACTCCCCGTGGGCCGCTTTTGTGCCTTTGCTGAGCATTGTCGCAGCACCTAAGTCTGTGAGGTGCCGCGGAGGTGTTGCGGGTAGTATTGGCCCTATGGGTTTTACGACGCCAAGCTATGATCTCAGGGACCTTTTTTCGCGGATTGACCGGGGCGATATCCAGCTTCCGGATTTCCAGCGCAGCTACGCCTGGGATGAAGACCGCATCCGCTCACTTATCGTTACGGTCCTGCGTGGATACCCCATCGGCGCGCTGATGGCCCTAGATACCCGCAATGAAAAGATGCGTTTCCGCCCCAGGGTGCTGGCGGGTGCGCCCGAGGTTGGTGTCGAGCCCGGGTTGCTGCTCTTGGACGGCCAACAGCGCCTTACCTCCCTGTACCACTGCTTTAATGGCGAGGGTTTTGTCAAGACCACTGACTTCCGGAAAAAGAAGGTCCACCGCCGCTTTTTCATCGACGTCCGCGCCGCGGTAAGCGGGGACTTGCTTGCCGATGACGCCATTTTCGCCGTCGACCAAAAAGGCGAGATCTGCTCGCACTTCGGCCCCGACGTTGATGGGGCTATTACCTGCCGCCAGGATGGGCTGGACAATATGTGCATCCCCGTGGCCTCGCTACTCAGCGAGGAAGGCACCAGCATGCTTTTCGAGCTCGCCGCCACACACGAGCAATGCAGCGCCGAGCTTGCCGCGTTCAATAACCGCATCGTGCGCCCCTTGGCGGGCTATGACATCCCGATGATCCGGCTATCCCGCGAAACGGAGCGCTCCGGAATCGGTTCCATCTTTGCCCAGGCAAATTCCGCAGGTTTACAGATGGATGTCTTCGATCTCTTAACCGCCGTCTTTGCCTCCGAAGATCCGACCTTCCACCTTGCCAACGATTGGCAGCAGGTGGAAAAGGATCTGCGGGATTCTCCTGCGCTCGATGGCATCGGACGCAATGAATTCCTCTCCGCAGTATCCCTCTTGGTCACAGGGGAGAAGGGCAATGCCGGCGGCCAGCGCGAAGACATTTTGAAGCTGTCCCTGTCCGAGTACAAGGCGGCCGCGCACGACCTGCGCATTACCTTCCACGAGGTTGCCGAATTCTTGGCGCAGCGCCGCATTTTAAGCCTCGATCAGGTTCCTTATACGGAACAGATCGTGCCGCTGGCGGTCATCATCGCGCGCCTGGCCAAGCGGCCTGGGGCCCTTTCCAGCCAGCAGGCATGGGATCGCATTGACCAGTGGTTCTGGTGTGGCGTCTTTGGCGAGCTCTACGGTTCTTCCGCGGTGCCGCTGCGCGCCGCCCGCGATGTGGATGAGGTGACCGAGTGGGTTGCCGGGGCCACCGATGATGTTCCCAAGACGGTCGCGGATGCAGGATTCCGGGAATCCCGCCTGCTCTCGGTCGATGAAAACGATGGGGTATGGCACGGAATCTATGCCCTGCTTATGGCCCGCGGCGCGAAGGATTGGCGGACGGGCAGCGAATTTACTCGCCACACCTTTGAAGAGTTGAAGCCCGGGTTTTTCCCGGTATTCCCACTGAATTGGTGCCAGCGCCACGGGGTGGATTCGGTCTTGGCCCATTCGGTCATGAACTACACCCCGATGGGCAAGCGCACAGAGGTCGTCCTCGATGGGTTCGCGCCGAACCGCTACCTGCCTCGCGTGCAATCCAAGTCCATCATGGAAGACGAGGAATTTGATGCTGTCTTGGCATCTCACGATCTCGATGTAGCAAACCTGAGGGAATCGAAGATTCAGGAATTCTTGGCAGATCGTCGCCATCGTTTTGTGAACCTGGTGGAAGAAACCTTGGGCATTCCCGTCATTCGAGATGTCGATGAAGCAAACCTGGCCGGCGGTGAAGAGGGGCCACATGCATTTGGCCGCTAAGAGGTATCGGGCGGCTGCAGCGGTTATCGCAGCCTCCCTCGTACTTGTCGGCTGCGGCGATGCCTTGCAGGAGCCCAAGCTTGTTAAGCGAGGGCTTTCGGATCTCTCCGAGTCCGATGTTGAGCTTGAGCGCGCCAAGTCAGAGAATCAAAACCGCCTGATCGATCCCAAATTCGCTGGCAAGCTAGAAATCATCGATGATCCTAGCGGCATTGACGCTGCACGGACTTTTTTTGAAGATTCTGACTCGATGGTGCTCTTTGCACCCGATGCTAAATCCAAATTGCGCGCGGCAACGTTGGCGATTAACCAGCACTTGCCGGCCGTGGAATACGATCCTTCGCGGCGCGGTGACATCCTCAACCTGGTAGGTGACTTGGAAGTAAAACGACTCGTCATCATTGGTGATATTCCATGGACTCAATCCAGTGGTGATTTCACGGTCATCAAGGACCCAGGCACGCATGAGGCGTTGGGAGATTTTACGGCATTCCAGTACGAGTCCAAGGTAGTCGCCTCACCGAAACAGATGGTCAAAGACATCGCGCGGCTGGATAATACTCCCTATGTTGAGTTGCGCCCCGCCTGGATTCCTTATGAGGGCGAACCGGAGGATGATGACAAAAAGTTACCGCCCGTTCCAGCGCAGTCACGGCGCGATGGCCAGATGGCGCCCAATATTGTGGCTACGGCGGATAGCCCAGTAGCCAATGTCATTACGGCCGCGGCCTATGGCGGTTCAGTATTGCTGATGCCGACGGCAGATCCGCTGGAAGATAAGCGGAGTATGGCCATGGTGGCGGGATTGGATGAGGGTTCCCTGATTGCTTTGGGCCCGGAATTCGGTCAAGTGAAAGAATTTAAGGAAAAAATAAGGCAGGGCACCCCAAACTGAACTACACTTCCTTCACACGCGGTGATTTTCGCGTAATGCACAACGAATTGAAACGAAGGATGATATGTCGAAGCCGGTAGTTCTTATCGCCGATAAATTGGCCCAATCCACAGTGACGGCGTTGGGGGATTCCGTCGAGGTGCGCTGGGTAGATGGCCCGAACCGCGAGGAATTGCTTGCGGCGGTTCCAGAAGCAGATGCGCTGCTCGTTCGCTCTGCCACCACGGTCGACGCTGAAGTTCTAGAAGCAGCGCCCAAGCTCAAGATTGTGGGCCGCGCGGGCGTGGGACTGGATAACGTGGATATTGACACCGCCACCAATAAGGGTGTCATGGTGGTCAACGCTCCCACCTCCAATATCCACTCTGCGTGCGAGCAGGCGATTGCCCTGCTTTTGGCCACTGCCCGCCAGATTCCTGCGGCGGATCAGTCCCTGCGCGAGGGCGAGTGGAAGCGCTCTTTCTTCAAGGGCGTCGAGGTCTACGGCAAGACTATTGGCATCGTTGGCTTCGGCCACATCGGTCAGCTTTTTGCCCAGCGGTTAAGCGCCTTTGAAACGAAGATTATTGCCCACGATCCTTATGCCAATCCGGCGCGTGCGGCAGCGCTTGGCGTGGAATTGGTCGAGCTGGAAGAGCTGATGGCGCAGGCAGATTTTGTCACCATTCACCTGCCTAAGACTCCAGAGACCGCCGGAATGTTTAACGCGGAGCTTCTGGCCAAGGCAAAGGAAGGCCAGATTCTTATCAACGCCGCCCGCGGCGGCCTCGTAGACGAGCAGGCCTTGGCGGATTCCATTACCTCCGGCCACCACCGCGGTGCGGGCTTTGACGTCTACTCCACGGAGCCGTGCACGGATTCCCCGTTGTTTAAGCTGCCGCAGGTCACGGTCTCGCCGCACTTGGGCGCGTCCACCGTGGAGGCACAGGACCGCGCGGGTACCGATGTCGCCGCATCCGTGCTCAAGGCTCTGGCCGGCGAGTTCGTTCCCGATGCGGTCAACGTCTCCGGCGGCACGGTGGGCGAAGAGGTTGCCGGCTGGCTCGACCTCGCCCGCAAGCTGGGCCTTACGGCCGGACGCCTGTTGGACCAGGCTCCCGTCGCCGTGGAGATCGAGGCTTGCGGCGAGCTGTCCACTGAGGATGTGGATGTGCTGGGCCTTTCGGCCGTACGCGGTCTGTTTAGCGGTGTGACTTCGGAGCCGGTTACCTTTGTCAACGCGATGCAGATTGCTGAGAGCCGTGGGGTCGAAGTTTCGGTCTCCACAAACCCAGAATCCAAGGGGCACCGTTCTTCTTTGCAGGTCAAGGTCATTAGCGCGGAGGGCGTGACCTCCTCGCTTACCGGTGCGCTCATCGGTATTGACGGGACCGAAAAGTTTGTCCGTATTAACGGTCGTGGCGTGGATATGCGGGCCGAGGGCCGCAACCTGTTCTTCCGCTATGCCGATGCCCCAGGCGCGCTGGGTACCGTGGGTACCAAGCTGGGTGCTGCGGGCATCAACATCATCGCCGCAGCCTTGACGCAGGGCAAGCAGGAATCCGATGCCGTGCTCATCTTGCGTGTGGAGTCCGAGGTGCCAGATTCTCTCATCGAGGAGATCAACTCCGCCCTTGGCGCTACGTGCCAGCAATTCGACATGGATGAATAATCTCAGCGCAGGTTAGGACGGATTGGCCTAACCGCGTACTCGTGCCCGCCCATCGCGCAGAATTATGCTGCGATGGGCGGGTTTCCTTTGGTAGGCTAATCCCTAATCCACTATGTGAGAAAGGAATCCTATCTAATGAAATTAGCGGTTATTGGCGGCGACGGCATTGGGCCGGAAGTAACGGCGGAAGCCCTGAAGGTGCTGCGCACCGTGCGCAGCGATATTGAAACCACCGATTATGACTTGGGCGCGCGGCGCTACCTGCGTAATGGCGAGCTTTTAACGGACGCAGACTTGGCCAGCTTGCGCGAGCACGATGCCATTTTGCTGGGTGCCATTGGTGCACCAGGTGAGGTTCCCCCGGGCGTCTTGGAACGCGGCCTGTTATTGAAGATGCGGTTTGCACTCGATCACCACGTGAACCTGCGCCCTTCCATCTTGTACCCCACGGCCCACTCGCCGCTGGCTAACCCGGGCGAGATCGACTTCGTTGTGGTGCGTGAAGGCACCGAGGGCTTGTACTGCGGCAATGGTGGCACGCTGCGGGAAGGAACGCCGCACGAGGTAGCCAGCGAGGTTTCGCAAAATACCCGCTTCGGGGTAGAGCGCGTGGTGCGCGATGCTTTTGAGCGGGCATCGCAGCGCCGCAACCACCTGACCCTGGTGCACAAGACCAATGTCCTCGTCAACGCCGGCGACTTGTGGCACCGCACGGTGGAAGAGGTTGCGGCGGAATATCCGCAGGTGGAGGTGGACTATAACCACATCGATGCCGCGACCATCTACATGGTGACGGATCCTTCCCGTTACGATGTCGTTGTGACCGATAACCTCTTTGGAGACATCTTAACGGACTTAGCAGGCGCTATTACTGGCGGAATTGGGTTGGCTGCTTCGGGCAATATCGATGCCTCGGGCGAGAACCCTTCCATGTTTGAGCCAGTGCACGGTTCGGCACCTGATATTGCCGGACAAGGCATCGCGGATCCCACCGCGGCTATCTTGTCGGCGGCGATGCTTTTGCGGCAGCTGGGTGATGAAGACAATGCGCAGAAGATTGAAAAGGCGGTGGCGGAGGACATCGCCAAGCGGGGCGATGCCCCAATCAAGACCGTCGAGGTAGGGGATCGGATCGCAGCGAGCCTGCAAGCTTAAGCGCAAGAAGTCCTTTGTGTGAATGCGGTGTTGGCAGGGAACTAAATAATCTTTGCAAATTAACACCGCAAACTTTGCACACATGTAAAGGCTCCCTTTTAGTAGGATGGCCGTTATGCGTTTAGGACGAATTGCACACCCAGAAGGAATTTGCTTTGCCATCATCGACGGGCCACAAGACGCCCCGATGGAGGAGCTTGTAGCTAAAGAAATCTCCGGCACTCCATTTACCCCGCCGGAGCCCACCGGCCGGGAATGGAAGCTGGGTGAGGTGCGCCTCTTGGCGCCGACCTTGCCCACCAAGGTGGTGGCGCTCGGGCGCAACTATGCCGACCACGTGGCCGAGGTATTTAAGAAGTCCCCCGATAAGCTGCCGCCAACCATCTTCCTGAAGCCCTCGACTGCGGTTATCGGCCCGAATGAGGCCATCAAGATTCCCGATTATGCCACCAACGTGGAATTTGAGGGCGAACTCGCCGTAGTTATTTCCAAGCCATCGAAGAATATCAAGGCTGAGAACTGGAAAGACCACGTGCTGGGCTATACCATCTGCAACGACGTTTCCTCCCGTGACCTCCAGTTCAAGGATGGTCAGTGGGCGCGCGCCAAGGGCATTGATACCTTCTGCCCGCTGGGCCCGTGGATTGAAACGGACCTGGATAGCTTGGATCTTGATGATCAGAAGATCAATGCGTACCTGACCCATGATGGTTCCCGTGAGCAGAAGCAGGATTCCAATACGGATCAGATGATCGTCAAGATGGGCGGCATCTTGGAAGAGATTTCTGCCGCATATACTTTGCTGCCTGGTGATGTCATCACTACCGGCTCGCCCGCGGGAACCGCTCCGATGGTGCCGGGCGATACCATCGAAATTGAGATCCCAGGGGTTGGTACTCTGCGCAATATCATCTCTAGGGCGCAGTAGATTCATCCCACAGCAGCTGCCGCTGGTGAGGTTTTGCTAGAAGGAGAACGGCGTGCCGGAACATTCGCATCAAGGCCACCGCGGGTCTGCGCCCAGCGCGCAGGAAATGGAGGAGCGCTATCGCTCCGCTGTGCAGGTGTGGTCGGGGAGTCCGAATGCCACGCTGGTGGACTATGTTAGTGACCTTCCAGGCGGTACCGCGCTCGATATCGGCTGCGGGGAAGGCGCCGATGCCCAGTGGCTGCACGAGCACGGCTGGCAGGTACTCGGCATCGATTTTGCTCCGACTGCCGTGGCACGGACTAGGGCGCGAGGAGTAGCCGCGGAGGTTGCCACCTTTGATGAGTTCAGCCACGCCCCATTTGATTTGGTCACCGTGCATTACGGCAGTGTCCGTGCCAACTCACGGGAAGTAGCACTGTTAGAAAAGCTCGTCGCCACGGGCGGAACCTTGCTCTATGTTCACCATGATATGGAGTCAGAAGAGATCGCCATGCCGGAATGGCTGGCGGAAAACCTGACCGAATTGAAGGTGCAGACCTTGCGGCGATCGCCGCGCCATGTAACTAGCGGTGCAGGCGCTCACCACACCAGCGACGTGGTTCTCGTGGCAAAGCGGTACTAATCCGCACCGTTTAAAGGCTCAGCGCCCGTAAGATCGTCTGGAGCTTGGCGGTGGTTTCTTCCAGCTCCGCCTGGGCATTGGAGGCACCGACCACGCCGCCGCCGGCCCAGGCGCGGGCGGAGAGGCCATCGCCGGCAACTTCCGCGCAACGGATAGCTACCATGTATTCACCGTCGCCGGAGCTATCACACCAGCCGACGGTGCCGGCATAGAAGCCGCGGTCGGTCTCGGCGGTCTCAATAAGCGCCTGCGCAGCTTCCGTCGGCGTGCCACAGATTGCGGGGGTGGGGTGGACTACTTCTGCCAATTCCAGGGCGGTGAGGTCTTTATCCCGCAGGGTACCGGTAACCGGCGTGCCCAAGTGCCACATCTCATTGGTGTGTATGAGCTGCGGGGTATCGGGAATATTGAGGCTGCTACACAGCGGCTCTAGCACCCTGCGCAGGTGCTCTACCACAAAGGAGTGCTCGAGCAGATCCTTTGCGGAGTGCAAGAGGTCTTGGCTGGCAATGTGGTCTGCCGCTTTATTGGCTCGGCGCGGGGTGGAGCCGGCGAGCGGGAATGCAGACACGGTCGAGCCTTGGCGCTTGATCAGCACCTCTGGCGAAGAACCGACCAGCATGGCCCCTGGGCGGCCTGCAGGGGAGAGATCCGCAATGAAGCCATCGCGGTTGACGGAGAGATCGATTAGGCGCGCGGCCACCAGCCGGGGATCGATGGGGGAAGCAAATTCGATATCGACCGCGCGGGCTAAAACCACCTTTTCTAGCTTCGAGGTTTCGATGGTGCCGATGGCCGCTTCAACGCGGCGCAGGTGTTCTTCTGGCTCTGGGTCAAAGCCCACGACGCGGGAATTGAGGGTCTGATTGCGGTAGAACGCATGTGGTTCTAGCGGGCCGTCTTCTCGGATGATTGATTCTGGAACGGTCAGCGCGGCGGGAGTATCGGAATCAAAGGGGATGGCACCTACGACCATCTCGGCCCCGCCTCGGCGCAAGGCGTCAACCGCGGCCTCGGCACTGGTAAAGGTGTCCCGCGCACCTTGGGTACGGACAGACCCCGTTGCCCGGGAGAGCAAGAAATCGGGGGCGGTGCTTGGTCTGTCTTCGTGCATGGGGATCTAGCTTAGTGCCTCGTTAAAAGTTGATAGAAATTACCCTCCGCCAAGCGTGTGGACACCTGCTGGCACAACCGATGTAACTATTGTTATTTAAGTGGCTATTGTGACTAAAGTTTTTCTTCGATTCACCTATCTCTTGACCTCACTGCTAGTGATAGGCGCAGCTTTAAGCGTGCCGGCAATGGCGCAGGAACAAGAAGGTGCCGGAGCACCGGTAGAACCGACGCACCCGGCGCCTGTGCCAGAACAAGAACACCACTCCGGCGAGCCCGTGATTCCAGAACCAGACGGCTCGCATTTGCTCCCTGAAGGTGTCACTGAATCGACGCCTCGCGATGCTGAGGCGCACCCGTCTACTGACGGTGAGCCACCAGTTTCGGGTAATCCCGAGCCGACTCCACCTGTGCCTTCTGCTGATCCCAGCATTAATCCTGATCCGGCCATTGCACCGGGAACTATGGAATCGCTCGAGATGGAACACGAAGGAAAACAGCGCCGCTACCTCGTGCGTATCCCCGATAATTGCTCGCCCGAAAAACCATCCCCGGTGCTTTTTGGATTTGGCGGTTGGGGAGATTCCCCGGAAAATTTCTCTAGTTACGCACGGATGGGCAATACGTCAGCCACCGATGAGGCCATCATCATTTACCCGGAGGGCTACGAACGCGCTTGGGAAGCAGCTCCATATGCCAAAACCCATGACGGCGAAGATATCCGCTTCATCAAGCGCATCTTGGATGCGGTGGATGCGGACTATCACGTGGATCGCAACCGCGTCTACGCCATGGGAATGTCCAATGGTGGAGGTTTTACCTCGGTATTAGGCTGTCACGCTCAAGATACATTTGCTGCGGTTGCCATGGTCTCTGGAGCTTTTTATAACCCCGTTGAAACCAATTGCGGCGATGCGCCAATGCATACACTCATCATGCACGGCACCCACGATCAGATGATGACCTATGAAGGCGGCGACCGGCACGAAGCTGGTTATCTTCCCGTGCGCACCGTCTTGGGAGGGTATCTCAACCGCAATCGCTGCGATATGACCTTCCAAACCCAAGCGGATATTGGAGGGGCCGAGCGCCTGAACTTCAACGATTGCCAGAAGGACGTGGAATTGATCAAGGTGCCTGCTGAACACACGTGGTTTTGGCAGCCGGATACCCCGAATGTTTTGTGGGACTTCCTTTCCACCAAGACACGCGTGTAGCCCTAGACGGTACTTTTCAGGCTTCTAGTCGATGCGCGGGATCTGCGTCGTGGCATCATCGGCCTGCGGCGGCACTGGCTGTTCTGGCTGCTCAGGTTGTTCGCCGGCTAGCTTCTTCTTGCGGAAGAATTGGACATAGACCAAAAGACCAATTCCTAGCACCAGCGCGAATGCGCCGAGCCCTGCCAAGATGCCCGCCCAAAAGCTGCTCTTGGTCAGTGAGGCGGTGTAGGCGGCACCGGCAAGCGCTTCATTGTTGTGGTCCTTGCCACCCGCAGACGCGTTGGGCACCGGCGCCGTGCTTCGGTGCTCAGATTTAGAGCCCTTAGATTTGCTGTCCTTAGCCTTGCTGCTCTTGGATTTCGGGGTGGACTTGCCCGCGGATTTCTGGCCAGAACTTCCGCCGGATTTGGATTGTGCAGCCTTAGAACCGCTGCGAGAGCCGCTGCTTGCCGATGCTCCCTTCGACGAGCCCCCACCCGATTTGCGCGACGCAGCACCAGAGCCGGCCCCAGAACCGTGGGCTTGGTTAGTCTTGCTCTGGCCAGAACCGCGAGCAGAGCCCTTGGTGGAGCCGGACTTCGACCCAGACTTGGAGCCTTGGTTGGACCCCTGCTTCGAACCAGAATTCTTGACTTCTTTCGAGCCTCCGGACTGGCCCTGCTTAGTTGGCTTATCGCCGGATTTATCCTTGGCGCCTTTGTCTTTCTTTTTATCGCCCTCGAGGAATTTTTGGCCTTCCTTCAGGGTATTTTCCAGCTCCTTATCCAGGCCCGCGATGGCCTTATCTACGCCTTTAATATCCTTGGCTAGCTGATTTGGGCGGGAGGTTCCGCCCGTAGGGACGCTGGCCTCAGCATCGTCGGATTCTTCGTAGTCGACACCGCACAGCTCCGCTGCATCCGCGTCATCGCCGACGAGGAATCCGGCATGCAAGTGGTGGCGGGAGCCATCGGGAAGCTCAAAAGTAAAGCTCACGGCGTAGGTGCCTGGCTTGGTAAAAGCGAAGGCAGGGTGGGCGTGGGACTTGCCGGGATAATCCCAGGCGGTGCCGTCCTCGGTATCCATCCGCACCTTGAGCTCGCCGATGCCCTCATTCTGGAAAGCTACAATGCGGCCATCCTCGGGGCCAGATGCGATGGCCATGCTGAGCGTCGCTGTCTGCTTGGACCCGAGGTAGTCCTCGGAGAGTTCCTGAGTATTAAAACCTAGCCACGGAACATCCTCAATCTGGGTTTGTGGCAGCACCCATCCTTCCTCGGGCAGGGAAGGGATATTGAGAGCTGAAATTGGCTGCTTGTTCTTCTCCGCTACCTCGACCACGAATTCTTCTGATTGGTATTCTTTGCGTTTTTGGTCATCTTTGACCACAAAGTTGATATCCCCGCTTTCATCCTTGAGCGCCATGTCTTGGTGGCCTTCGGTAATGCGGATAAAGTCCTCGGCGCTGCAGGCCTCTGCGGCATGCGCGGTGGCCATAACTGAAGAGGGCAGACCCACACCGGTGAGGGTTCCCACGCTGAGGAACCCGGCGGCGCCTAGGGCAAGAGCGGTACGGCACAAGGGTTTCATGATTCGATGGTTTCCTTTCGTGGGGAGTTTTCGGAAGCGTCGGCTGGCACGCGAGGAGAAGAGTGGCCGGGTGTGCGGCGGGAGCGCAAGAAGGGATGCAGGGCCCAGACAATGAGGAAGAGGATCGTGAGCGTGAGCACGATGGTTGCGCCCGCGGGAAGATCGATGGCCCACGCCAAATAGATGCCGAAGAAGCTGCAGACGGCGCCGATGATGGCAGAGAGAAACATCATTGTGGTGAGGTTGGTCGTGAGCAGGCGCGCCGTAGCAGCCGGGGTAATCAGCAGGGCGAGGACCAAAATATTGCCGATAGTGCTTACGGAATTGACCACCGCGGCGGTCACGCACAAGTAGAGGATGATATCCAGTGCAAAGACTGGCAGGCCCATGGCGCGGGCGGTCTCCCGGTCCAAGCAGGTGGCATTGAGCTGCGGGCCAAAGGCCACGACCACGGCTAGGACCACGAGGCAGACGCTCGCGGCGACGGTGATATCTGTGCGCGAAACGCCGGTCAGTGATCCGAAGAGGAAGCTGGTGAGCGAGGCACTATAGCCATCCGTGCGCGAGATAATCACCATACCCAAGGCAAAGGCGGCGGCGAAAAAGATGCCGATGATGGAATCCGCGCGCACGTGGTTGCGTTGCGAAAACGCGGCGATAAGCACCGCGACGACCGCACCGGCAACCGCCCCGCCCAGCAGTACCGAGGTTTGCAGCGCAAAGGCGACGGCCAGGCCTGGGAACACGGCGTGCGAGACGGCATCGCCAATAAAGGCCATGCCACGCAGCACCACATAACAGCCGATGACCCCGCACACGATGGCGGCGATGAGCGAAATGCCCACCGCCCTGGCGAGGAAATCGAGGTGGGGATTGGTTAAATCCCGCAAGAAATCGATAAATGAGATATCAATCACGCAGCTACTCCAATCGCAGCGAGCAACGGGGAAGAGGCACTGACACCAAATGCACGGGTCCACGGATCCTTGTCTGCCAAAAGCTCATCGGCGGGGCCATCCGCAATAACCGTGCGATTAAATAGCACCAAGCGTTTGCACGTGTGCGCTGCCTCCGACAGATTGTGGGTAGACATCACGATGGATTTCCCTTGCGCCGCAAGTTCGGCGAAAAGTTCTAGTAGGGCCTCGGTATTCGGGGCGTCGAGCCCGGTAAAAGGTTCATCGAGCAACAAGACCTCCGGCTGAATAGCGAGGGCGCGGGCGATCAGTACGCGCTGGCGCTGGCCGCCAGAAAGCTCCTCGATGGGCCGGGAGGCAAATTCCTCCATATGCACCAAGCGCAGCGCTTCTGCAGCGGCGGCATGATCCTTTTTCTTAGGGTGCTTGAACCACCCGATGAGCCCGGTGCGCCCGCTGAGCACGGTGCGGTACACGTTGATGGGAAAACCCCATTCCACCTCGTGGCGCTGCGGAACATAGCCCACAGAGCCGGTGACGGTGCACGTGCCAGAGGAGGGGATAAGGCCCAAAATGGCGCGCATTAGCGTGGTTTTGCCCGCGCCATTGGGGCCTAAGAGCCCAATGAATTCACCGGTGCCTACCTCGAGGTTAGCGTCCTCAATAACGGCGCGGCCAGCAAGCGCTACCTGCAATCCGCGCACCTGGATGCACGGCTTAGACATGGCCATCGCCCCGCTTGCGGGACTTGACGAGCACGGCAACACCGGCGATCAGCACGATGATTCCGCCGCCGACCAAAACATAAACCCATACCGGGAGGGAAGAATCCTCGGTCGTGGCCTCTGCTGGGCTCCACTCCGCATCCTGGGCTGCCTGGATATCTGCGCCGTCGCCCACAGCGAAAGTCAGCACGCCGTCGGTACTAAACTCCTCGCCGTCTGTGGTTTCACCCTTAACCCGGATGGCCACCTGGTGGGTGCCCGGCTCCGTGAAAGTCCAGTTGGCGTGAGTGTGCGTATTGAGATCTACCCAGAACTCAGACTCGCTTTTTTCTGCCGTAGACCACAGCAGCTGGGGTGCCTCAAAGCCACCGTTTTGCAAAAAGAGGGAAAAATCCCCTGGGCCGGAGTGTCCGAGGAATTCCATAGTAACGCCGCGATCGGCGTTATCGACAAGCGAAGGCGCCTGGGTATTCCACCCCAGCCACGGGACGCCGACCTGCTCAGTCTGCGGGACCACCCAGACATCCTCGCCGGATTGGGCACCGACGAAACTGAAATCTTCGGTATCCGGCAGCGTCTGCTGGGCCGCATCGCTGACCGAAAATACGAGGTCATCGAGGTGGCGCCACACCGGGGAGTCGCCCGCATCATCGCGGGCCAAAAGCTCGACATCGGAGCCGTCTAACAGCGTGCCGATATCAACGTGGCCGGCATCGATGACCTTTTCTTCGCCCTCTGGCGCAACGGTTTCATCCGCGCCAACCACTTGCGCGAGGTCGCCGGCCCAGGCGGGCGTTGCGGATAGGGCGAGGCCCGCAGTGACAATGCAGGCTGCCGTGCGAGTGGCCGCGCGGGTAACGGTACGAGAGGCAAGGTTAAGCATGGTTATCTCCATTCGAAGGATGTAGGCAACGCTGCAGCGAGTCAGCATTGAATTTCATGAGATCGATATAAGTAGGCACGGCATCATCAAGCGTGTCGCCGTAAATGGGGCACAGCTCCACGTTTTGCTGCGCGGCGGCTTCCTTCAGCGTGCTGGCGCTGGCTTGCTCCACCGGCTCCACAAAGACCGCAGGAAGGTGCAGGTTCTCCAGCGTCCGGCGCAGGGCAATGACCTCGCGTGGCGAAGGCTCAATGGCGGGATTAGGGGTAACAAACCCGGCCACCGAAAGGCCGTAGCCCTGCTCTAAGTAGGCATAACCGTGGTGGGTGGTGACCAAGTGCCGATTACTCTGCGGGATAGAAGAAATCGCGCGGTCCACATACTCGTCCAGCTCGCGCAATTCCGCGATATAAGACTCGGCACGGGCGCGGTAATCGGCGCCGTGCGACGGATCCGCATTCGCCATTTCTTCAGCAATGACATCGACATAGGCAATGGCATTGTCTACGTTGTGCCACAAGTGTGGATCCACTTCGCCGTGGATATGTTTGCCCAGGACTGCCTGGGGGAGCAGGTACGTATCCGCGCCGGGGGTGCCCAAGAAGCGATAAGCGGGATCCGGCGGAATGGGCTGCAGGACCGAGGAAGGGACCGCTACCGCGGTATGCGCGGGATCAAAATGCTGGTCTTGATCGCGCAGATCGATAGATCCCTCTGCCACATCAGCGGCAATATCCACGTGGCCGGAATCAATGACATCCATATCCTCCGGCGGGTTCACTCCTACCGCGACGGTGAGGTGCTCTACCTCCGTGCCATCGGCCTGAAAGCCAAGCTTGTAGATGCCCGGCTCCGAAAAGGCCCACGAGACGTGCGTGTGCGCATTAGCCGGGAGGGTGACCGAATCATCGCCCGCGTCGATGCCATCGGCGCTATTAAACAGCACTTCCGGCGTACCGAAGGTGGAGACCACGTAGGCTGCGACATCGCCTGGCCCCTCGGCAGAGACCATGCGGAAATCCACGCCGGAGTTGCGCTGCTCGGCACCACTAATGCGCAGGCCCAACCAGATGGCATCCAGGGAGACATCTTCTACCAGCGGCACGAGGGCGGCACCGCGGGTGGAGGCCGAGTCAGCGACCTCTACCACGGGCGCATCCGTGGATTCGTGCAAGGTATCTATCAGGGATTGCGGTTCCAGGAGGTATCCATTGCTCAAGGCAAGATCCGCATTGGCCACGTTGCGCACCGTGCGCAGCGTCGGCTCAAAGGTGTGCGGGTCCTTTCCGCTGGGGATAAGACCGGTGACCGAGGCATCCTCGCCTGCAACGTGGCGGGCCATATCCGCCAAAATCGGCGTCGTCGCCACCACGCTGAAGCGATCCGAGGTATCCACCGCTGCCGAGGTCGTGCAACCTGCCGCAAGGAGGGAGACGCTAAAGAGCGCCCCGACGGTCTGCAGCCCGCGCGGTACGAAACGGTAGTGGGGCACTGGCATTAATTCTTTGCCCTCGCGACAGCGAGCCGTGCGATGCCCAGACCAAGGAACAGCATGCCCAGTCCGAGCACGCCAATTCCGAGCGGCATGGTGGGGGTCCCAGTATTGGCGAGAGCCGCATTGCCACCCTTACCGGATGCGTTCGCACCGGAACCGCTGGTGCCATCCTGGCCAGCGCCGGAGCCATTAGAGCCCGCGCCGGCTGCGGCGCCAACACCACAGTCTCCGCCATCTGGGTTTACTTCCGCGCCCAGGTCAAAGTGGCCATTATCGAAGGAGCCCTCTGGCCTGCCACCGCCCACGACAAAGTGCAGCGTTGCCTGGCCGGCTACTTGCTTGCCGGCAGAGGTTTGGGCCACCTGGCGAATGGTGACGTCGTAGGTGCCCTGCTTTTCGAAGACCCAGTTGGGGTGCACGTGGGTATTGGGCGCGATATTGTAGCTACCTTCGACGGCACCGTTGGCGCCGCGGAACCATTCATCGCCGACGATCTTGCCCAGGCCACCCTGGCTGTAGACCATCATGGCACCAGGGCCCTTCATATCAACGAGCTCCCAAGTAACATCACCCGGAATGTGCTCGCGCATGGAAGGGCTCTGGGTATTCGCACCGAGCCACGGCACGCCATCGACCTGCGTAGAACCGATCATCCACGCTTGGCCGGCAGATACGGGACCAACATCTTCTGGCAGTTCTACGCCGGAATTATCGGAGAGGTAAAAAGTCGCGCCGTCGGCATCGCGCCACTGCGGTGGCGAGGCTGTATCGTCCTTAATCTGCGGGATAATTCCCGGCCGGCACTCTGGATCCGTGGATTGTCCATCGTTTGCAGCGTTGCCGCCTTGGCCACCCTCGGAATTGCCATGTCCAGCGTCATTGCCGGAGTTGTCTGCATCGCCAGCACCGCCCGCAGAGCGGTGAGCGGAGCCTGCACCGCCGCCTTCGCCCACCTGCCAGGTATAGGTCACTGCGTTACTGGTTTGTCCGTTGGAGGAGGCTTGGACGGTCATCTCGTACGTACCAGCCTCACTGAAAGCCCAGTTGACGTGGCGGTGTGCAGGACTCGGCTGGTTAATAACCTCGCCGCTGGTGAGCTCCATCGAACCGGAATTGGTCACGGCACCGACGTTGCCGAACCCAGAGGTTTCAAAGACATAGACCGAGCCCGGCCCAGAGATATTGGTGAACTCGAAGTCAACACTGGTAAAGCCACCATCGCGTGCCGGCTGCGTATCCCAGCCCGGCCAGATGATATTTGGGTCCTGGGTTTGGGGCAGGAAGTAGGTCGATTCGCCAATCTCGGGAACGCCCTCGGTGGCATCGGACCATGCGGATTCCACTACTTGGAGCAATACGTCATCGCCAGGGCGCTGGACGTGCGAACCGGTGACATCTTCCTGCATGGATAGGTGCAGCTGGCCATCCGGTGCCGTGACATAGAATGCGTCGATATGGCCAGAATCAAAGACCTCATCGAAGGCCAAGGCCGGTGAGGCTGGAACGAAAAACGCGATAAGGGCGGTAATCACCGCCGCGATGATGCGGCTGCCAGGCCGGTGGGCTCTGGTGCGCGAAATGGTGTTGGTATCCATGGTTGAATTTCCTTTAAAGCGCCTGGGGTGGGGTCCCCTGAGCAGTGGATTATTAGTTAGATGCGCCAGCCAAAGCGCTCACGAATGAGATCTTGGTTGTCGCGGAAGAAGTTGTAGAAGGCCTTGAAGGTGATGCCAAGAACCGCAGGCAAGACCAGGGTCCAAGGATTAAACGATGACCCTATGGGAGCTGACGGCTCGGACGGCTTGGACGGTTTCGAGGGCTTGGACGGCTTCTCGGAAGGTTTTTCCGATGAGGAATCGGATGGCGCAGCCGTAGAACAGGACTTCACCGCGTCATCACCAATGGCAAAGGTCAACCTCTGTGGCTCCGAGGCAAGTTCCTTGCCATCGGTGGTAGTTGCCGTATAGGTTGCCTCGAACGTGTAGGTGCCCGGCTTGGTAAAAGCCCAGTGGGTATGCCTGTGCGATGCGAAGGTGGTCTCGATCGTGTGGTCGTTTTCGGCAGAATTGGCAAGGACGTCGTAACCGACACCCCTGGCCTTATCTATATATGTGCCCCACTCAGCGCCCTCTGGCGTGTGCGTGGGCTTAAGGTTCAAATTGACTTTGCCATTTTTCATCTTGGAGTAATCCAATTCTTCGGTGTTATACCCCGGCCAGATGATGGCTTGGTTCTGCGTTTGTGGCAGGTGGTAGAAGCGGTCACCGATGTTGCCAAGGAAATCGAATTTCTTATCACCCAGCTGCTGACCGCGAGGAGTAAGCGCGTTTTTGTGTACGCCAAGCACGACGTCATCCAACGAGCGGTCTACCGAGTTCTTATCAATTTGTCCTGTGTCATCGCGCAGGACGGTGCGGAAACCATCGTCCGTAGGAAGTGCCTTGATATCGACGTGCCCGCGGTCAAGTACCTGCTTTTCGCTGCACCGCTGAGCCTCCTCGTCCTTTGGCGGTTGAAATGGTGCCGGCGTATCGCCGGGCGCGGGTGAACCGCCGGACCCAGGCTTTCCGCCTGGGGTAGCGGTGTTATCCTCCGCGCTGGTAGAAAGCTCGTCTTTTACTTCGTAGTTTTCATCGAGTTTGTAGGACTCGGTCAGCACCGTGCTTCCGTGGCCGGCCTGGACCGTGGAGTGCGGGAAGACGTTGATTTTGGCAGTGTAGTTTTCGGAGTACCTACCGTAGGTAAAAGTGGCTTCTCCGTGGCCCTTGGTAATCGCTGCTTCCACCGAAGTAGAAGATTCCTCGTCGTTCTTGTTTTCGTAGAGACCACCAGTCATCACGCCGCTGAAGTTTTTATCATCCATGTCGATGATAATTTTGGTTCCTTCTTCACCTTGTTTGCGCATCCGCACCGTATAGCCGGTTTCTTGCAGCGTTACCTCTTCGGTAGGGGCCAGCTGGCGCGGATTCTCGGTTTCTTCCCACTTGTCTTCGGTAGTGGAAGAATCGGTTTGGGAGGGAGAGCCCGGGGTAAATTCCACCTGCTGCGAAATCCAGCGTGGCGCATCGCCTTCTGGGGTAAAGACGGCCTGGATATTAGAGGATTCTGGGCCCATGTACTCATCCCACTCGGCGTGGCCGTCGGTGACGGGCAGATCGGTGAGGAAGTAACCATCGATAAGCAGCGTAAGCGTGCCGGATGCCTTGTTCTTTGCATCGAAGGAAATGGTGGTGAGCTTATCGTCACCGTCTTTTTCCGGGTTCTGCTTTTTGTCCAGGCTCAGACTGTAGCCAGCAGCGGCGGCATCACCGGAGGAGGAGCTATCAAAGCGCTCTTTGAGGCTTGGGGTCTTTTCATCCTTTGGCTTTTGTCCGCCCACTTGGTAGCTGGTGGTCTGCGGCTCACTAGCCACGAGTTGGCCATCCGCCGTGCGCGCGGTGGTGCGAAAGGTCAAGCGATAACGGCCGGGCTTGGTAAAGAGCGTGTAGTTGTGAGTGTGGCTACCACGTTCGAGAAAAGCAGAGTGTGGTGAGTCCTCGAACGAACCCAGCATGCGATTGAGATTAGTGCCGTCTTTATCGTCCTTATTGGTAAAAAGCTCCACGTCACCTGGGCCATCCACGCTCAACAGATCGAGGTAGGCGATGTTGTTGCGGAAATTTTCCACGGGAAGCCCCTTTGAACCGAATCCGATCCAGATGGGCTCTTGGTTAGCGGAGGCCTGGTACGGGGCAGTGTAGTATGTGGTGCCTGGGGCGCCGATGTAATCCTGCGTACCGTTTTGCGGCAGGGAATACATAAAGTTCTGGTGGCGCTTACCGTTCTCGTCTTCGCGGGTATAGCCTTTGCCAATCCAGGCAACGGTGTCATCGATGAGCGGCGGCGTTTGGCCGGGAAATTCGGATCGCAGCAGGAAGTTGTCGTTTTCCCAAAAACTCTTGGGAGAATCGACGTGGGTTTGGGTCGCGATGTGTTTGCCATCGTCTGGACCGGCGTAGGCGGTAGCCGGGGCAATCAGCGCGATCGTGCTGAATGCGGCGATGAAGCGGATACGAGGAGAAGCCACCAGCGCGTTACCTTTCTGCAGTTGTCAGTAGTTCACCTCGAAACTATAGAAAATGATTCCCAATACTGGATAATCTTTTGAAAACCGTTCCCTTTTACCAGTGTGTTTATAATGGAATTCGTTATCATCTACCCCTTTTTGCGTGTAATAAAGTAAATGGGGACGCACTTTTGGGTGGTAGAGTCCGGCGCTGGTTTGGGCTGGTGCGGACTGTGTCCTGTGACTCCACTACGATGGTGGCCATGACTGAAGTTCGCGTTAGATTTTGCCCTTCTCCCACTGGTACCCCGCACGTTGGCATGGTGCGCACGGCCCTGTTTAACTGGGCCTATGCCCGCCACACCGGCGGAAAATTGATTTTCCGCATCGAAGATACCGATGCTGCCCGTGACTCGGAAGAGTCCTATCAGGCCATCATTGATTCCTTGACCTGGCTCGGATTGGGCTGGGACGAGGGCGTCAATGTGGGTGGCCCGCATGAACCGTACCGGCAGTCCCAGCGCATGGACATTTATAAAGATGTGCTCAATAACCTTATCGATGCCGGACATGTCTACCCTGCCTACTCCACCGCGGAAGAGGTAGAAGAACGGCACAAGGCAGCCGGGCACGATCCCAAGTTGGGTTATGACAACTACGACCGCGACCTGACGCAAGAACAGATCGATGCCTTTGAGGCTGAAGGTCGCAAGCCTGTCTGGCGCCTGCGCATGCCAGACAAGGACTGGGCCTGGACCGACCTTGTGCGCGGCGAGATGTCCTTCAAATCTGAAACTCAGCCTGATTACGTGGTGGCGCGCTCCAACGGAGCTCCGCTATATACCCTGGTTAACCCGGTAGATGACGCGCTGATGCGTATTACCCACGTACTGCGCGGCGAGGATCTTCTCTCATCCACCCCGCGCCAGCTGGCCATGTATGACGTACTGAAGGAAATTGGCATCGCGGAATTTACCCCGGAGTTTGGTCACCTTCCCTTCGTGATGGGCGAGGGGAAGAAGAAGCTGTCCAAACGTGACCCGCAGTCTAACCTCTTCAATCACCGCGATAACGGCATCATCCCAGAAGGCATGCTCAACTACTTGTCGCTGTTGGGCTGGTCCCTGTCGGCGGATAAGGACATCTTCAGCATGGATGAGCTGATTGAGAACTTCGATGTCAATGATGTTCTGGGTAACCCCGCTCGCTTTGACCAGAAGAAGCTCGAGGCCATCAACGCCGATCATATTCGACTGCTCGAGCCCGAGGAGTTTGCTTTCCGCCTGCGCAATTACCTGACGGAGTACACGGACTTCCCGGCCGATTATGACGGCGAGAAATTCGCCTTCGCTGCGGACTTGGTGCAAACGCGCATTAAGACGCTTGCCGATGCCTATGGGCTACTCAGCTTCCTCATCACGCCCGATGCTGAGCTCAGCCTGGATGAAAAAGCGGCCAAGAAGAACCTGAAGGACGATGCCGTCCAACCCCTCGAGGTGGGCATTGACACCCTTGAGGCGGTAGAGGAGTGGAAGACTGACGCTATTGAAACCGCGCTATCCAAGGCGCTCATTGAGGACCTAGAGCTAAAGCCACGCAAGGCCTACGGCGCGCTGCGCGTAGCCATTTCCGGCGCCCAGGTTTCGCCACCGCTCTTTGAGTCCATGGAACTTCTGGGCAAAGAGTCCACCTTGGCGCGCCTGCGTGCTGCCCGCGAGGTAACTCCGTACGTTCCGGCCTCCGAGTAATACCGGAACCATCAGGAGCCTGACGGGGAAAGCCCGTTACAGCGGCGGATGAACATCGAACTACACAGATGTCATCCGCCGCTTTATTTTAGCTCAAGAAAAGCGCCTAAAAATGCGAGTTGCGCTGGCGATTTGGCGCATTGGGCAACGATCATTATAGTTATAACACGTTGCAGCGAGCAAGGGAGCGCAGCCGATAAGGATGCGATTCCGAGCGGGTGAGCAAATGGCCTATGGTGTAATTGGCAACACAGCGGTTTCTGGTACCGCCATTCTAGGTTCGAGTCCTGGTAGGCCAGCAGTGAAAATGCTTTTAAAGCAGGCTCACTAGTTCTATGCCCCGTTCGTCTAGAGGCCTAGGACGCCGGCCTCTCACGCCGGTAACACGGGTTCGAATCCCGTACGGGGTACAAATAAAAAGATTCCTCCAGCCACTGCGGTTGGAGGAATTTTCCGTATGTGCGCTTGCGGCTTAATCGGGACCAAAGTGGGTCTTAACTGGGGGATTTACCGGCACGAATCCCCGTACTATCTGCTGATTTGTATTGTGTTTACCCATCGTTTA
The DNA here is from genome assembly GCF_030227355.1 of Corynebacterium sp. MSK310. NCBI lineage: Bacteria > Bacillati > Actinomycetota > Actinomycetes > Mycobacteriales > Corynebacteriaceae > Corynebacterium > Corynebacterium sp. MSK310. The sequence goes on along the minus strand of NZ_JASPFZ010000009.1, from coordinate 70,275 downwards.
CTGTTTAACGAGTCCGCAGCAAGCAAGCTTTAAGCAGCACAGCTTTTGCTTCGCCTGCTACGTGCGAACGAGCCCCGTTCGTCTAGCGGCCTAGGACGCCGGCCTCTCACGCCGGTAACACGGGTTCAAATCCCGTACGGGGTACATACTAATGGCTGCGAGCTTTAACGCTCGCAGCCTTTTCTTGTGGCATTTTCTTTCTGCGCTTCTCGGGGCTAGAGAATTAGATTAAGCGGCGTTTAAACGGCTCTCGCTGCGCCGCATTGGGAAAAGTGCGGCGCAGCGAGGGAGGCATCGGAAAGCGCCTGCTGTAGCTGCAGCCCGCCCTTTGCGCTCACGGGGTCAACGGGAATGGGGCTGGGTTGTGCTCCCCGTGAGCGCCAAGGGAAGGGGGGATGGGCCTGTCACTACAAAAAGAACGCCCAGAGAGCCTCTCAGGCTGCACTGGGCGTTGTTTGAAGGTGGGGAAGGCTATGCCATGACCTTCGTCTTCTTAATCGCCTTCTGGAGGCGCTTGTGATAGTTATCCATGGCGGGGCGCAAGAACAGGCCGAGGATAAGCGCCGGGATGGCGAAGAGGAGGAGCATGCCGAGCTCTCGGAGGATGTCGGCCTCATAAATGCCGGCGATGGCGCTGCGGAACGCGTCGATGCCGTAGGTGGCCGGCAGCCACGGACTGACATTTTGGAACCACTCCGGAAGAAGCGGCAGGGGATAGGCGCCGCCAGAACCGGAGACTTGGATAACCAAGAGCAGAACCGCGAGGGCCTTGCCCGCGCTATCGAATGTGATAACCAGTGAATATATTATCAACATAAACACCAGTGAGATTATCCACGAGGCAAAGAGCATCATGAATGGGTGCTCGGGCTCGATCTCCACGAAGAAAATCAGGCTGAGGACGGCGAAGGTGGCTTGGGCGATGCCGATGAGACCAAAGGTAAGGAAGCGGCCCAAGAAGACTTGGTTCCTAGTGAAGTGATCCTTCTTGTCGAGCTCTTCGTTCTTCTTCAAGTACTTGCGCTCGGCGTTGGTGTGCACCAGCACGCAGGCGAGCAGGGCGCCTACCCACAGCGAAAGCGTGAGGTAGAACGGCGTCATACCAACACCGAAAGAAGCAACATCGTAGATGGGCTGGCGGTCCACATTGACCGGCGAAGCGATCCGAGAGGCCAGAAGCTCGGGGTCATCGCCAATGAGATCGGCGAGCTGACTTAGGTCACCGCCGTCGCGGATCTCATCGATCTTTTGGCTGAGTTCGCCAAAGCGACCCGCCTGATGCTGCAAGGTACCGGATAGACTTGCGGTTAGATCGCGCGCCCGCACGAGGGCATCGTTGTCATTAGAGATGGTATTGCGGATGCCTGCGATATCGTGCTTGACCGCATCAACATCGTTGGCAACCGTGCCCACGCTATCTCCCAGAGCCGCTAGTTGTGGCTTCAGATTGGAGTTATAGGAGTTGCGGGCGTTTTCGACTGCCTGCTTGGCGCTGGCAATCGCAGCTTGCGTTTGTTGCTTGGACTCCTGGGAATTCCCGCCGTTTTCGATGTTATCGGCCGTAGAAGTCAAAGAATCGTGCAACGCATTGCTCTGGGCGATGCTGGCATCCAGCTGCCCCATCACGGCCGCATAACCTGCCGCTACAGGGCCTGGAAGATCGACCTTATCGGCTTCCTTCTGGATACTGTCCTTTACGCCCTGGAAGGCTGCGGTCTGCTGTCCCACGCGGTCCGCGGCAGTGCGGAAGGTTTGGGCGGTCTGCGCGGAGGTGGCGCTAGCATTGTTCAGCAATTCCTCGATTTGTGAGGATAGGACCTCGTAGCTCTGCGTCGTCGCGGCAAGGGACGCATCCAAGGAACCAGTGGACTCATCCAGCGTGGACTTTAGGATATCGATGGGTGACTCGCCGTTGTCATTGGTCGTGCTGGAAGCCTGGTTTCCCGCTTCATTCAGGATATTATTGGCTGCCTGGGTGAGCGGAATGGTGGAATCTACCAGGTTACTCAGCGCCATGACCGTGCCAGAGGCTGCATCGAGGCGCGACTGTACGGTATTGACTCGGTTGTGAACGTTATTGAGCGCGGCCTGGGTATCGCCCTCATCAAGGTACTGGTCCAGCGAGGAAATGACGCCAAGGCCCACATTGGACACAACGCGGGTGAAGGACTCGTCGATCTTCTCAATCACACCGGTAGCGCTGCGTTGAGTAATCGTGGTCGACAGCGCGTTCTTCTTCTCATTGGTATAGAGATTAAGTTTGCTTGGCTCGGTGCCTTCCACGTAGAAGGTGAGGAGGTTGGAGCTGAAATCCTTGGGCAAGACGATGCCAGCGTAGTACTCACCGGACTTGGTGCCCTCTACGGCATCATCGCTATTGGTAAGAACCCAGTTGATTTCGTCGTTGCGGCTGAGCTGGGATAAAACTTCATCGCCTAAATTGAGCTTGAGCGAAGCAAGGTCGCTTTGGTGACCCTCATCCTCACTGGCGACGGCGATTTTGAGTTGTTTGGTATTGGCAAATGGGTCCCAGCTGGCGAGCACGTTAAAGGTGGTAAATAGCAGCGGGATAATGGCGAGGCCGAAAATGATGACGGCGGTCATTACGTTGCCACGGATGGCCTTGAGGTCATCGCGGAGAATGGTCAGGATATTGTTCATGACTTATCTCCCTTTCCGGATTCTTCGCCGTCGACGGCGGGCTTATCTGTGGTATCGCCCTGCGATTGTGGGGTAGAAGATATTTCCGCGTGCTTATCTGACTGGACATCTTCTAGCCGATACTGATTGGGGTTTTGGCGTTGATGCTCTAGGTGCTGCTGGATTTCTTCATCGCTGAGATCCGCCAGGCGGTTATCGTGCGCAATACTTTGTTTTACGTATTCCAGCGAACAAATGACCGCGACCGCAATCAGCGCAACGAGGCACGCAATGCCGAAAAGGATCGCCTTCTGGTCCGGCATGAATCGGGAGCAAATCACGAGCGCGAGCACCAAGGCTACTCCGATGGCGATCGTGAGCTTCATCAACTGAGAATAATTCTTCCGAGCGGTCATCCACTTGGTATCCAAGCTCTTTTGGTATCCCTCGCGGTCCGCGGAGGCATACAGAAGATCGGTGAAGCGGTAGCGGCTGCCAATCAGGTGGACCTGCTCGTTGATAACGAGCCCGCCCTTGGCCAGCTCGTCATTGACCAGCATGGTGACGTTGGACAACCCGCGCCTTAAGAGAGTGCCCACGAGGTAGGCAACAACCGCCATGCCAGTCAGCGCGGCGATATCGCGGATGTAATGGGTGCCGTAGAATCCGCCCACCGTCTCGCGCATGGCATCGATGCCGTAAGTAAAGGGCAAGAAGGGATGGACGGCGCGGAAGAAGTCCGGCGTCATCTCGATGGGGTACAGGCCCGATGCCCCGGGAATCTGAATGAAGGCCAAGACCACCGCTATGCCGCGGCCCACGTGGCCGAATGTTGAGACGAGGCCATAGGTAATGCTGAGGTAGCACAGGCTGATAAATACAGAGGTAAGGACATAAGCGGTGGCGCTGACGTGCTCAACGCCGATGACTAAGTTACCGATGGAAACGATAAGTGCCTGCGCAATGGCGAAAAAGCCGAGGAGCAAGAAGCGCGAGAAGTACGCCTTATTGATGGTTAGATCCCGGCGGCCCTGCGGGTCAACCTCGGCGCGGAAAATGATCAGGAGCATGAAGGCACCGATCCACAGCGTGAGGTTGATAAACAGCGAGGACATGCCGGAGCCGTAGTGCGTGACAGGGAATACTGCATGGCTTTCCATCTCTGCGGGCGAGGAGAGGAAGGAAGACACGTGGTCTGTATCAAGACCGTTGACGGACTTCAGCACGGTGTTGTTATTGGCTGTGTTGCTCAAGGCAATAACATCGGTGCGTGCGGAACGAAGACCTTCCTCAACGCGATCCAGATCAACCGAGAAGCGCTTTACCACTTCTTGGGCGTGGGTCAACTGCCCGTCGACGCCCCCGAGAAGCCCGTCCGTTTGCCCAACCAGAGCCTTTTGGCTGTTGAGGGAGGCAGATAGGCGCCCAGCAGTAGCGGAGACATTAGAAAGTGCAGAATTCAGCTTAGGTAGGCCGTTGGCCACGTCATCGCGCAGTCCGTGGGAATCATCGCGGGCCTGGGAGGCCATGGAATCGAGCAATTCCGAGGTCTTATTCAGCGAATCAAGGGTGGCGTTGGTATCGCTATTAAGGGAATCCAGCTCTCCTAATACCGCGCGGTTTTGATTGTTGCGGTCACGCAGATCAGAAACCGACTGGTTGATCTGCTGCGATATCTCTGGGGGAAGGGCTGGCAGGGCAGCGACACCGGCTAATTGGTCGATGGCTTTATCAGCCTGACCAAGGATGCCTTGGGCGCCGTCGGTGGCGGCATCGACGCGGTTGAGAGCGCCGTTTAACCGGCCGGTGACAGAACCGATATTGGCATTGGCGTTTGCGGTGCCATCGGCAAGCGCAGTCGTGCCTTGGATATAGGCGGCGGTGGCATCGTCGGCGAAGGAAGTAACTTCCTTTTGCACCTCGTCGGTCAAGGAGGTGACCTGATTTAAGGCCTGCTGCGCGTCATCAATCGTGGTCTGCACGGAGCCTAGCGCCGTGCGCGCCTGTGCGATGGTGGGACGAGCATCATCGATAGTGGCGTTGACATCCGCCAAGGAATTGCGCGAATTAGCCACAGTATCGGCGGTCTCTGAGAAGGAATTCGCGGTATTGCCCGCGGTGCTATTGATCCTATCGCTGAGGTCGCCGCCAGAGTTTCTCAACTCGGTGGAAACCGATTTCGCGACGTTTTCATTAAAGGTTGCGCTAATCGTGGTTTCGAGGGTAGAAGAACCAGTGTCAGTGACCTTGGGGGCGATGGCATTGATTTTTTCATTGACCTGATACTCCAAGGTGGGCTGAGAGTACGTGCCTTGGAACAGGCTGACAAAGTCGGAAGAAAAATCCTCCGGCACGATGATGGATGCAAAAACATCGCCGGATTTCACGGCGTGCTCGGCTTCGCCGCGGTCCATAAACTGCCAGCCGAGCTTGTCGTTGTTGTGCAGCTTTTCCATCATCTGCCCGCCGACGTCAATATCGCCGGTGAGATCTGACGAGGCACCCTTGTCCTCGTTCACCACGGCTACCTTGAGGTGCTCGGTATTGCCGTAAGGATCCCAAAAACCGGAGACGTTGACCCAAGAATATAAGGCAGGGGTAACCATCAATCCGATGAGAATTACCCAGACTTGCGGCGTCCGCCACAGGCGGACGAAGTCTTGGAGAAAAAGCTTCCAACTAGTAATCACTCGAAAGACCGTAGCACCGAAACGGTGTTAACTAATAGTCAAGCAGGCAGTTTCCGTGAAATTGACAGCTTCGTCACCCCTGGGCCATCGCGCACCGCACAGGAATGTGGCTAGGGTTAATAAAAGGTTAACTCACGCCGGTCCATTGCATAGAAAAGCGCCGCGATAATCTATGCATCATAGCGGTGGATTATCGCGGCGTTAGGGCGCTGCAGGGCGCTTACTGGCGAGGCTTAGTGCTCGTCGTAGTGGTCACCGTGAGCGGCGTGGCGGTGACCGTCGTGGATGTAGTCAACGTGGTCGCCGTGAGGGACAGCAACGTGGCCGCAACCCTCGCCGTGGGTGTGGTCGCTGTGCGTTTCGGCCTCAATGTGCTCGTTGGTCTCGCACTCGTCCCAGTGGCCTTCGTGCTCGCGGTGGATGTGGCCATCGTGTACGAAGTCGGTGTGATCCTCGTGCGGGAAAGCGACGTGGCCGCAGCCTTCGCCGTGGGTGTGCTCGTGTTCAGTGTGGGTAGCGTGAGTCATAATCATGAATCCTTTCTGTGCCTTAGGTCAAGGAGTGACCTTCTCGTTTTCACTCTGTTTTCATTAAATCATGTTTTCAGTTCGGTTTCAATAGCGTGCCGGAAATTTTCGATATTTTTCAATAGGCCACGGCGGGGTTGGGTATACAGGGGTAAGACGCGATTAAAGCCCTGAGCCGGTGGGAGGTCCAGGGCATTGGTGGGGAGTTGGGGAAGTTAGAGCAGCTCTGAAAGTTCTTGGGCGGCGGAGGTGAGCAGGTGGGCGTATTTCTTGGCGGGCGAGGGGCGGAACCGCTCAGCGGAACCGGAGATGGATAACGCTGCGCGAAAAACGCCGGAAGAATCGAAGACGGGAGCGGAAATGGAGGCTAGGCCCGCTTCGCGTTCTTCGATGGATTCTGCATAGCCTTGGCGGCGGGCGGCTTCTACATCGGCGGAGCTGAATTGCGCGGCGTCGAGGGGGAAGTCTACGAAGCCGGCGATGATGCGTGCTGCAGAGCCGGAGGTTAGTGGTAGCTGTCTCCCCACCGGAACCACGTTGTGTAGGCCGGACTTGGGCTCGCGGGTGGCAATGCAGGTGCGGGTGGTTCCCGTGAATTCATAGAGCTGAATGGACTCACCGGTACGGTTGAGGAGTTGGTCCATGATGGGGCCTGCGACTTCTAAGATGTGATCGCGGTTGCCGGGAAGCGCGGGACCGGCCTTCCACTTTCCTTCAGGGGTACGCACGAGGATGCGGTGTGCCTCTAACGCGGTGGCTAGCCTGTGTGTCGTTGCTCGAGGTAGTCCCGTGGTTTCACATAACTCATTAAGGGTCGATGGATGGTTTGCCGCGGCCATCATGATGGCCATTGCACGATCTAGTACCTTAATGCCGGAAACTGCGCTATACTCTCCCATATAATGAAATCTACGTCCCAAATTATGAGATTTCAAGTGTGGAGTGATGTTTATGAACCAGAAGCTGACCTTGGCAGAAAAAGTATGGCGTGACCACGTTGTCCAGCAGGGCGACGCGGGCGCACCAGACCTTATCTATATTGACTTTCAACTTTTGCACGAAGTTACGAGCCCGCAGGCCTTCGATGGGCTGCGCTTGCAAGGTCGCACAATGCGACACCCAGAATTGCACCTGGCCACCGAGGACCACAACGTGCCGACGGAGGGTATTAAATCCGGCAACCTCTTAGAGATTAAAGATGAGGTATCGCGCACCCAGGTTTCTACCCTGCGCAAGAACTGCGAAGAATTTGGCGTGCGGTTGCACTCAATGGGTGATGAGCAGCAAGGCATCGTGCACACCGTTGGCCCACAGCTGGGCATTACCCAGCCCGGCATGACTATTGTGTGCGGCGATTCGCATACCTCGACCCACGGTGCATTCGGCTCCATTGCCATGGGCATTGGTACCTCGGAGGTAGAGCACGTCATGGCCACCCAGACGCTATCTTTGAAGCCATTTAAGACGATGGCCATCGAAGTCACCGGCGAATTGCAGGAAGGCGTCTCCGCAAAGGACCTTATTCTGGCCATCATCGCCAAGATTGGCACCGGCGGCGGCCAGGGCTACATCATCGAATATCGCGGTGAAGCTATCCGCAAGATGTCCATGGAAGCCCGCATGACCATCTGCAATATGTCCATCGAGGCCGGTGCGCGTGCCGGTATGGTCGCACCCGATGAAACGACGTTTGAGTACGTCAAGGGTCGCGAGTTCGCCCCAAAGGGCGCCGACTGGGATAAAGCGGTGGATTACTGGAAGACGCTGCCTACTGACGATGGCGCCGAATTCGATCGCGTCGTAGAAATCGACGGATCAGCCCTGACACCATTCGTCACGTGGGGAACGAACCCGGGCCAAGGCTTGCCGCTGGGCGAAACCGTACCGGATCCGGAAGACTGCGGCGATGATAATTCCAAGGCCACGGTGAAAAAAGCCTTGGAGTACATGGACCTGCAACCAGGAACCCCACTGCGCGATATCAAGATCGACACCGTCTTCGTAGGATCGTGCACCAATGCCCGCATCGAGGACCTGCGCGCCGCAGCTGAGGTGGTCAAGGGCCGCACCATCGACGCCAATACGCGCATGATCGTGGTTCCTTCCTCCGCGGTGGTCAAGGCTGATGCAGAAAAGGAGGGCCTTGACCAGATTTTCCAGGAATTCGGTGCAGAGTGGCGCACGGCGGGTTGTTCCATGTGCCTGGGCATGAACCCTGACCAACTGAAGCCAGGGGAGCGGTCTGCGTCCACATCTAACCGTAACTTTGAAGGCCGACAGGGCCCTGGTGGGCGAACCCACCTCGTTTCCCCACAGGTTGCCGCCGCTACCGCCGTCACTGGATACCTGTCCAGCCCGGCTGACCTGAAATAAGCACGCGAGAAAGGTTGAAATAATGGAGAAATTTATCACCCATACCGGCACGGGAGTCCCGCTGCGGGCGTCCAACGTGGATACGGACCAAATCATTCCCGCGCGCTACCTCAAATCGGTCAAGCGCACAGGCTTTGCGGAAGGCCTGTTTTCCAACTGGCGCTCTGATTCCACCTTCGTACTTAACCAAGAGCAGTTCAAAGAAGGCTCCGTCCTCTTTGCCGGCCGCGACTTCGGTACCGGTTCCTCCCGAGAGCACGCAGTTTGGGCCTTGCGCGAATACGGCTTCAAGGCTGTCTTCTCCTCCCGCTTTGCGGATATCTTCCGCGGCAACTCAGGAAAGTCTGGTCTGCTTACTGGGCTGATGGAACAAGAAGACATCGAGCTTATTTGGAAGCAGTTGGAAGCCGGGGAAACCCAAGTCACGGTCGATCTGGAGGCGCGCACCGTCCAGGTTGGTGAAAACACCTACTCATTCGATATCGATGACTACACGCGCTGGCGCCTGATGGAAGGCCTCGATGACATCGGCATCACCTTGCGCAATGAAGAGGCCATCACGAGTTTCGAGAACTCTCGCGCCAGCTTCAAGCCCGCGGTGCACGCGGAATAATCCAGCAGGTGCGCCCCACACTTTGGCGGGGGCGCACACCACCGCACCCGTGAACTGGGGTAGCGGTGGGGCAATGGACGAGTGACAAATATCAGCGGCGAAAGCGTAAAGCCGGGTTTATCCATTATGCTCTGAGGTATGACTTCGCCTTATTCTGGGTCACGCGACCATGATGGATACAATCACTACTCCCAACAGCCCTACTCAGGTGGGCAACCAGGGAATTTTAGTGAGCCATCCGCTACAGGCGGCATCGATGCCGTCAGCATTTTTGGCGATAGTTTTCGCTATTTCGGCCGCAATTGGGCGCAGTGGCTTTTTGCCCCACTCGTGCAGGTGGTCGTCCTTTTTGTTGCATACCTCATCATCGCCGTAGTCTTTGCCGCCGGTGGCGGCTCCATTTCCATCGAGGCGTCGGCCGAGGGAGCCGCCTTGGACGGTTCCCTCGGCGTACTGGGCCTGCTATTACTCGCCCTCGCGGTAGTAGCTTTGTTAATTGTCTGTCTGTGGGCAACTGCAATCTGGTGCCAAGCCGCTAATAAGCAGGTCAATGGCCAGGATTTGATGTTCGGGGATTTCTTCACGTTCAAAGGCATGGGCGGCATCATGCTGGCTTACCTCGTCACCAGCGTGGTCATCGGCATCGGCTTCGTTCTGCTGGTAATTCCCGGACTTTTCGCCCTGTTCTTCTGGTGGTGGGTCCCAGCCGTCAAGGCAGCACGCCCTGATTTAGGCCTAGGGGCCTGCTTTAAGCTTTCCACGGAGATCGCAAAGAGGAACATCGGTACCACCTTGCTGGTCGGTATCGCGCTCATCATTCTCCACATGGCGCTAGGCTCAACCGTGGTGGGCTTCGTCGTGCTGCCGGGGCTCATGGCCTTAGCCCCTATCCTTTTCGTGCGCCGCAATCTCGGCATGCGCGGCTAAGGGCTAGGGGCTCGCGCGGCTCAAGCTATCTAGCGCACCGGCAGGGGGCTGGGAAGATAATCGGCGCCGGTTAATTCACCGTTATTGAAGGACAAGACCCACACCGAGGCCTTTTTAAACTTCAATTCGTCCTGCGGCTTCTTGAGGAATTGCGGCGCTAAATCCTCGATGATGCCGGGGATGGTTTGTCCTTGGCTGATAATGACCGGCACCCCGCCGTCTTCTACAACGCGGCGGAAAGCCTTCTTGGCGGCCGCCGGGTTCTTTTCCCACGCCTCGTCGCCAAAGTCTTTATTAATGGCAATGTCTTTACCCAGTTCATCGGCAAGCGGCGCGGCGGTTTGCTGGCACCGATGCGGGCGAGCGGAATAGATCGCGGTGGGATGGAAGGCTGCCAGCATGGGCACGAGCATTTCTGCTTGGCGGCGGCCCTTCTTATCCAAAGGCCGCAGGTTGTCATCGCCCTCCCACTTCTTTCGGTCATGGGCGTGGGCGTGGCGCACATACAATACCCGCGTTGTGGGGGCCAACTGCAAACGCTTTTGTGCCTTGGCGACGACGTCGGCGTCAACGTCATAAGACAAAAGCTGTTGTGCCTGGTCAATGGGAACCCAGCGCAGCTCATCGGTCTCATCATTGGGCGTGTACGTGCCGCTGAGGTAGAACGCCGCCCAGTAATAGACCACCTTGGTGCGCCCCTGCACGGGGTAGGTGACCTTGCCAATCAACTTGCCCAAGCGCACGTGAAAGCCAGTTTCTTCCTCGATCTCCCGCGCCGCGGTAGTAGGCAGCGATTCGCCCGGGTCCACCTTTCCCTTGGGCAGGGACCAATCGTCATAATGCGGGCGGTGGATGAGTGCGATTTCAGGGTTCGCGGCGTCGCCGCGCCAAACTACCGCGCCGGCGGCAAGGGTAGTGCGGGGAAATTCTTTGGCGGGATCCACCGGAATTTCTTGGTGCCGGCCGGAAATGAATTTTTCGGACTTTTTATCTTTATCGGTCTCGTGCATCTTCTTCGCGCTCGGCATAGCTTTTCGTGCCTTTCTTCGGTGAGTTAAAAATCGGCATTAACCTCATGATCATTGTTCCACGCGGGAGATCCCTGCCGCATCCTTGCCACGCCCAGAGTGAAAAATGCCTTAAGGTGGAAATAATAGGAAAAACGTTTGGAGGAAGCCATGGTAAATGTAGCGGTGATGGGTGCCGGTTCCTGGGGCACCACCCTGGCCAAGGTATTCGCGGACGCAGGAAATGATGTCACCCTGTGGGCGCGACGGACCGAATTGGCGGACGCGATCAATAAAACGCACACCAACCCGGATTATTTGCCGGATATTCACCTTCCCGCGGCGCTGCGCGCCACACACGACGAAGCAGAGGCGCTTTCCGGCGCGGATATCGTGGTCTTCGGCGTGCCATCGCAGTCTCTGCGCGTCAACGTGGAACGGTGGGCGCCCGCATTGCCTGAGGATTCCACGCTGGTTTCCATTTCCAAGGGCGTAGAGACCAGCACGCTAAAGCGCATGAGTGAAGTCATCGTGGACGCGGCAGGCGTGGACCCACAGCGAGTAGCGGTGCTTTCTGGACCCAACCTGGCTAAAGAAGTAGCGCAGGGGCAGGTTGCGGCTACGGTCATCGCCTGCACTGACGAAGAGCGCGCCAAGGCAGTACAGGCGGCCATCGCCGCACCCTACTTGCGGCCCTACACAAATACCGATGTCATCGGCGCTGAAATCGGTGGTGCTTGCAAAAACGTCATCGCCTTGGCCTGCGGCATGGCCTCAGGCAAGGGGCTGGGCAATAACACCATGGCCACGATGATCACCCGCGGCCTAGCGGAAATTACCCGCCTTGGCACGGCATTGGGCGCGGAGCCTTTCACTTTTTCCGGCTTGGCGGGTTTGGGCGATTTGGTGGCCACGTGTAACTCCACGCTCTCGCGCAATAGAACCTTCGGTTATCGCCTCGGTCAAGGTGGTAGCCTTGAAGAAGCGAAGGCGGCCACCAATGGCCAAGTGGCAGAGGGTGTGTTTTCTTCGGATTCCATCTTCCGCTTGGCCCAGCAGGCTGGGGTAGAGATGCCCATTACGGAAGTCGTCTACGGTGTGTGCCATCAGGGAATGGCGGTAGACGATATGATTATCGCCCTTATGGGTCGCTCCAAGAAGTCGGAGTAGCAGAAAGGTAAAATTATCGCCCATGACTGAAAAGACCCGCGTGGCCGTCCTTTACGGTGGCCGCAGTACCGAGCACTCCGTGTCCTGCGTATCTGCAGGCGCAATTATGAAGCACCTCGATCCGGAAAAATTCGAGGTGGTGCCCATCGGCATTACGCGCGAGGGCACGTGGACGCCGGGCGATACCGAGGGGCTAGAAATCGTCGATGGCGTCATGCCTGAGGTCAAGCGCGGCACGGAATTGGCGCTTTCTGCGGATCCTTCGCGCAAGGGCGAAATCCGCACGATTAGTAATGGATCGCTGTATGCCCAGGTCGACGTTATCTTTCCTATTCTCCATGGACCTTATGGCGAAGACGGCACCATGCAGGGGCTTTTTGAGCTCTCCGGCATCCCTTATGTGGGCCCTGGTGTATTGGCGTCCTCGGTGGGAATGGACAAGGAATTTACTAAGAAGATTCTATCCGCAGCGGGCCTGCCAGTGGCACCAGAGGTTATTGTCCAAGGGCGAACGGAATTAACCGCAGAGGAAAAAGACAGCCTCGGCCTGCCGGTCTTCGTCAAACCCGCCCGCGGGGGCTCTTCAATTGGAGTATCCAAGGTGAGCGACTGGGCAGAATTCCCAGAAGCTGTACGCATTGCCCTGGAAGACGATGACAAGATTTTGGTCGAGCCAGAGATCGTCGGCCGCGAGGTGGAAGTCGGCGTCCTGCAATACCCGGATGGCGAGCTGATTGCCTCAGTGCCGGCCCTGCTCAAGGGCATAGATGATTCCGATGAGGGCTTCTATGGTTTTGAGACCAAGTACCTAGATAACGTGGTCACGGCCCAGATTCCCGCGCCTTTCCCAGAAGAACTCACGGCGCAATTGCGCGAAATGGCGATTCGGGCCTTTAGGGCGCTCAACTGCGCAGGCCTGTCCCGCGTGGATTTCTTCGTCACCGAAGAAGGCCTGTACATCAATGAGGTAAACACCCTGCCGGGATTTACGCCGATTTCCATGTACCCGCAGGTGTTGGCGGCCTCTGGCGTGGATTATCCCACGCTGCTTGAGGTCCTCATTGCCCGCGCCCAAGTCCGTACCGCGTAAAGCCCGTACCGCGTAACGTCGCGGTACGGCAGTCACGCTGGTTTTACCTTTCTGGAATGTGCTCCGCGGTGATATCGCTGAGGGCCACCAATGCTGCCTGCGCGGAATCCTGCGGGGCGTGCAGCGCCAGGTAATTCTCGCGGCCTAGCGCAAACCAGGTTCCCGCAGTCGTGCCTTGCGCCAAGGTCGTATCCTCAAACCAGGCGATATCGTTGACCTGCTGGAGCTGCACGCCCGCCTCGTAGTTTTCTGGCTGGGCGACGCCACAGCGCGCGACGATATCCTCGTACCCCTCAGAGCTCCACACGTAGGTGTCCTCATCGTCTACATCGCGGCGGTGGTAGCCATCAGCAATCTCATCCGGTAATGCCTTTTCTACCGCGGCGCAGCGGTCATTTTTTGCCGGTTTCAGATTGCGCAATGGGGCAGGGTGGGTCTCCGCTGGCTTATTCTCCAAGGTGGCAACGGCCTCGTTGAGGTCCTGCGGTTTTTCGTCATTAAAGGTCGTTACTGCCACGACGGGAAAGCGCTGGGTCGAGTACCAGGTAGAGAGGTTGGAGCCAGAGGTCGCATCCTTGACCTTGAACCACTGCTCACCGTCGATATCTTGCGTGGTGGAGTAATCGGTGTACTGGAAAGGCATGGCAACACCGCAGCGCGCCGTCACCTTTTCTTGGGAACTGGCGGCCCAGGCGGCAACGCCAGCGGGGACGGGTTCTGCAATATCGGCGCGCGGTTGGCCCATGGCTTCATCGGGAAGCGCATGCACAAAGTCCGTGCATGCCTGCGAATCGGCCTCCGGGGAATCGACCGGGGAGACCGCCACGGGGGCCTTGGCCGTGTTTGTGAATACGTATTTCGCGCCGAAAAGGACCGCTAAAACCATCACTATGGACAACCCAAGTGAAATGAAGATCGCGGTGCGGTTAAATTGGGATGTCATAGGGGCTCATTTTATCGAAAGGACGCCGGTGAACTTAAGTCAGACTCTCGCAGACGTGGGGGAGCAGGCGGTGATTCGAGAAATTACCGCGGCTGCCCCCAGCAGTTTGAATGGCGATGATGCTGCTGTGCTTTTCGGGGCACCGCCTAATTCACGCACAGTGGCCTCTACCGATTTGATGGTAGATGGCCGGCACTTCTTGCGGGAATGGTCCACCCCGCGCGAAATTGGCAAGAAGGCCATCCTGCGCAACTTCGCCGATATTGAAGCCATGGGAGCGCGCCCAGTGGCGGCGCTTTTAGCCATCGCCGCACCGGGGGATACGCCGGTGAGTTTTGTCAGGGGTGTGGCCAGGGGCATCGCCGAGCATTGCTCTTTCTACAACGCTGAGCTGGTGGGCGGAGATATTACGAAATCAGACTTGCTGGTCATCAACATCACTGCCATTGGCTTTCTGGGCGGCAGCCGGGCCGCGTTGACCCTTGATGCGGCGCGCGCGGGCCAGAAGGTCGTGGCCCACGGAGCGATTGGCCACGCCGCGGCCGGCTTGTCCTTGCTGCAGCGCTTTGGCCGCGATCTGCCGGCAGAGCATGCGGATTTATACCCGCTTATTGATGCCCAATGCGCCCCGTGGCTCAGCCCCGGCCGCGGTGTTATCGCCCGCGCCGCCGAGGTTACGGCCATGACCGATAATTCCGATGGCCTCATCCAAGACTGTGGGACCATGGCGCAGCGCTCTGGTGTACACATTGATTTGGATGCTGATGCCATCCAGCCCGATCCACTCCTGCACGCCGCGGCCGCCGTCCTCGAATGCGATCCGTGGGAGTGGATCCTTGCCGGCGGCGAGGACCATACCCTGATCGGAACTACCGCAAAGCAAGCGCCTTCAGGTTTCCGGGAAATCGGCACCGTCTCGCGCGGCAGCGGCGTTACGGTGGGCGGTAAACAACCCCGTTATGCAGAAGGGTGGGCAGGATTTTAGATATGCACCCGACTTACCATCCCTCGTGGGAACCGGTTCTCGCGCCGGTGCTGGAGCAGCAGTGGCCACGTATTTCTCATGCGCTGGACAACCAGGATTACCTGCCGCCGGCAGAAGACGTGTGCAGGGCATTGCAGATGCCGCTTGACGATGTCCGCGTGCTCATCGTTGGCCAAGACCCCTATCCCACCCCGGGCCACGCGATGGGGATGGCCTTTTCCACCAAGCCGGGGGTCAAGCCCCCGAGGTCCTTGGTCAATATTTACCGCGAGCTGTATGACGATGTGGGCGTTCGCGGGCGTGAGGACGGCGATCTAAGCGCCTGGGCCGACCAGGGAGTCTTGCTCCTTAACAGGGTGCTGACCGTGGCACCGGGCCAGGCGGGTTCGCACCGGCGTATTGGCTGGGAAGAGGTGACCGAGGCCGCCATCCGCGCCCTCAACCGCACCCCGATGGTCGCGATTTTATGGGGCCGCGATGCCCAATCCTGCGAGCGCTTCCTTCCCGATGTTCCCTGCATTACCTCCCCGCACCCTTCGCCGCTTTCAGCCAGCCGCGGGTTCTTTGGCTCCCGCCCATTTTCCCGGGCAAACGCCCATTTGCGGGACCAAGGCGCGCGGGAGATAGCGTGGGACTTGTAAACTATTGCGCATGTCATATCCCAGCACGCTGGACGCTCACGGATTGCGCAATTGGGCGCACCGCGCTGTAGGCGAGCTTTCCCATCGGCGCGCCGAAATTAACGCGCTCAACGTCTTCCCAGTGCCGGATTCAGATACCGGCTCGAATATGGCGCACACCATGGAAGCCGCCGTCGCCGAGGTGGAAAAGGCCGACGGCGACATTGCGGCTGCGCTAGCCATGGGGGCCGTGCGCGGGGCACGGGGAAATTCCGGGATGGTGCTCTCGCAGGTCCTGCGCGGAGTAGCGGAGGCCACCGTGGATTCCACCATCGATGGCGCCATCTTTGCAGCTTCGCTTATGCATGCGGTAGAGCTCGTGGACCGCGCGATTGCGGAACCGGTGGAAGGAACGGTTATTACCGTACTGCGATGCGCCGCAGAAACAGCGGAAAGCACCGCGCGGCAACCTAATTCCAGTTTTCACGGCGTCGTAGCGGATACTATTTCCGCCGCCCGCACAGCGCTAGCGGAAACACCCTCGCAGCTGCCAGAGTTGCGCGCGGCTGGGGTGGTAGATGCTGGCGGTGCCGGCCTGGTCATCCTTTTAGAAACCCTCCTTGCAGAAATCGAGGGCACGACCAGCCACTCGCCCGAATCCATGCCGGAGACAGTCACCGAACTTGAGGTGGTCTTCTTTTTCGAAGGCGATAGCGCGGTACTGAAGGAGAAGATTGCTCCCTTGGGCACGAGCTTGGTCATCGCGCAGGCAGGCGAAGATAGCGCCTCCATCCACATCCATTCCACCCAGGCCGGTGCGGTCATCGAAACCGCCTTTGCCGCTGGATCGGTCAGCAACCTGCGCCTAGAGGCCCTTCCGGAAGCCCCTGCTCAGCGAGAAAACACTGACGAAGGTCATACGCGCACCGTCTACGCTGCGGCGCCCGCCGGCCCCATGGCCGAGCTTGTGCAGTCCGCCGGGGTTACGGTGGTCGAACCAGGAGAAACCATCCACGCGGCGGGCGAGGACATCGTTTTATCCAGCGGGCTAGAAGAACACGCAACTGCAGCGCATACCGTGGAGATTTCTTCCCTTGCGGCGGGGCTAGCCGCCATCTCCGTCTATGAGCCGGATAATGCGGATACCGCCGCGGTCGTAGAATCCATGCGTGATGCGGCGCAGTCGATGCGGGTGGCGCACCCAGCAGAAGAATCTGAATTAGCCATCGCGCAGATGTGCCGCCAGCTGCTTGCTGCGGGCGGGGAACAGGTCACGGTCATTAGCCCGCTTAACATCTCGCAAGAAGAATTGGCGGCAGAGCTCGGCGTCGATGTGGTGGCCTTGCAGGTGCCGGATATTCCCACCGAGATTGGGGTGGAATAGCGATGCTTGGCTGGCAGGATGACCGCCCTCTGACCGAGGTACTGGATAAAAAAGACGCCACGAAGATCACCAAAGCGTTGGGATATAAGACCTGCGGGGAACTCTTAGCGCACTATCCGCGCGATTACATTCGCCATAATCAAGACGTGGGGCTTGGCGATGCCGCCGAGGGCGATATCGTCACCGTCACCGGAACCGTAACGGGAATAACAACCCGCGATACGGGCAAGACGACTATCATCAACGTCCAACTCGATGGCCATATCATCGCCACGTTCTTTAACGCCATGTACGTCTTGCGCATGCTCCACCGCGGGCAGCGGGTGATGATGAGCGGGAAATTAAAATACTTCCGTCAACAGCCCCAGCTACAGCAGCCGGATTTCGTAGAAATCGATGCCTTCGGGCGCCCAGACGGGGAACTCGCCGCCTACCGCGAACAGGCGCCAGCGACGGGAAAGAAAAAGCCGCAGAAGGCAACCGGATCCCTGCGCAACCTATCCCAATTCGGCCGACTCGATAAATTATTGCTCGAGAGGGAATGGATACCGGTATACCCCGCCACGGCAAAGATCACCTCGTGGTACCTCATGGGGGCCATCCACTACGTGCTCTCGCACACCCCAACCATCCGGGAACCTTTAGATCAGCAGATGATTATCAGCCTGGACCAAGCGGTGCGCGAAATCCATGAGCCCGGCGCGGCTGGCCCACAGCGCGCGATCCAGCGCCTCAAGTACAACGAGGCGCTCTCCATTGGCTTGGTCATGGCGCTGCGCCAACGCGATGCGCACGCGCACACGGCGCCGACGATGCCCGCTATTTTGGGCGGCTTCCGCGAAGAGTTATTGACCCACCTGCCCTTTGAGCTCACGCAAGGCCAGCGCAGGGTCATCACTGAGATCGACGATGACCTGTCTGGCTCCTTACCCATGATGCGCCTGTTGCAGGGCGAGGTGGGCTCGGGAAAAACGATGGTCGCCACCTGCGCCATGCTGCAGGCCATCGATGCCGGGAGCCAAGCGGCGCTGCTTGCTCCCACCGAGGTTTTGGCTTCCCAGCACGCGGCCTCTATTGGCACGTCGGTTCCAGAAGGTGTCAAGGTTGTGCTCTTAACCGGCTCCATGCGGACCGCCGAGAAGCGCCAGGCCCTCCTGGATATCGTCTCGGGTGAGGCGAATATCGTCATCGGCACGCATGCCATCATTCAAGAATCGGTTGAGTTCTTCGATTTGGGGTTGGTGATCGTGGACGAGCAGCACCGCTTTGGCGTCGAGCAACGCGATAGCCTGCGCTCTAAGACGCGCGAGGGGATAAGTCCCCACGTCTTGGTCATGACGGCAACCCCCATCCCGCGTACCATCGCCATGACGATTTTCGGTGATCTCGCGGTATCGACGCTCGCTGAGCTGCCCGGCGGGAGAAAGCCGATCCAGTCCGCAGTGGTGGCGGAATGGCGGCCCATATGGGTGGCGCGGGCGCTCGAGCGCATCCGCGAGGAAGTGGCGCATGGCCACCAGGCCTATATCGTCTGCCCGCGCATAGAAGGCGAGGGCGGCGTGCTTGAATTGGCAGAACAGCTTGCCGCCGGCCCGTTTAAGGGACTGCGGGTAGATATCTTGCACGGCAAGATGCCGAATAAGGATGAGGTGATGACCTCATTTGCCCGGGGTGAGATCGATATCTTGGTATCGACCACGGTCATCGAGGTGGGCGTCGATGTTCCCAACGCCACGGTCATGCTCATTCGAGAGGCAGAGAATTTCGGCGTGTCCCAGCTGCACCAATTGCGCGGGCGCGTAGGGCGCGGCGGGAACGCATCGATTTGTCTGATGCATACGAAAGCGGAAGATAATTCGGCCTCGTATCGGCGCATAACCCAGATTGCCCAGACTTCATCTGGGTTTGACCTTGCGGAATTAGACCTTCGGCAACGCCACGAGGGCGATATCCTGGGTGCGGTGCAATCTGGCACGCACCGGACGCTGCGGTTGCTCAACCTTGCAGATGACCAAGATATTGTCGAGCGCACTCACGTGGATGCGTATGCAATGGTCCAGCGCAATCCCCAGTTGGCCGAAGAGCTGACGCGCAATTTGAGCCAAAGTGAGCAGGAATACTTGGAGAAAAACTAAGAGGGGATAGGCTATAGGTATGAAAATCTACGCCCCCTTCGCGGGCATCGTTCGCTGCCATGTCGACGTAGGCGAGAGAATTAACACTGGTCAAGAGCTAGCTACCGTTGAGGCGACGAAGCTGGAATCGCCCGTCGTGTCCCCAGGCCCGGGGACGATTTCTCGCATAGCGGTGGCAGACTTTAGCGATGTTATTGGCGGGGACTTAATTATGGAGATTGGAGAGGCGTAAATGACGCGGATTATTGCAGGCGAAGCGCGGGGGCGGACTATCAAAGTTCCAGCGGAGGGAACGCGCCCGACCGCTGATCGCGCAAGGGAAGGCCTGTTTTCTTCGTTGAATGCCCGTTGGGGATTCCCAGGCTCCAAGGTGCTTGACCTATTCGCTGGATCCGGCGCCTTGGGGTTGGAAGCATTAAGCCGTGGGGCAGACGAGGCAGTGCTGGTGGAGTCCAACCCTGCGGCGGTGTCCATCATCAAGCACAACATAGGCGTGGTGAAGCATCCCGGTGCTCGCGTGGAGGAAAGGAAAGTATCTACGTACCTGGCCAGCGCCCCGCGCGGCTACTTCGACATGGTTTTAGCGGATCCGCCTTATGCGTTTGACGATGTCGCCGGGCTCATCGCCGCAATAGAGCCAGCGCTGACTGATAGCGCGATGGTGGTCATCGAACGCCACGTCGAATCGCCCGAGACCGACTGGCCAGAAGGGTTTGTGCCGACGGGGCAGAAATTAAAGAAGCGTACCTTCGGCATCGCGCGTATGGATATGGCAGTCTATACCCGTCCCGGTACCGACGATGCCGATGACACCTTAGATAACTAGAGAAAGCGATATTTTATGACCACAGCCGTGTGTCCCGGGTCTTTTGATCCCATCACTCTTGGCCACGTCAATATTTTTGAGCGCGCCAGCCAGATGTTTGATGAGGTTACGGTGCTTGTTACTGGCAACCCAGAAAAGCCTTCCGGGTTATTTAGCGTGCACGAGCGCATGGACCTCATCCGCCAGAGCGTGGATTCGCGCATTAACGTGGATTATTGGTCCGGCCTGCTCGTGGACTATACCTCGCAGCACGGCGTTGACGTTTTGGTCAAGGGACTGCGTTCTTCCTTGGACTATGAATACGAACTGCCGATGGCGCAGATGAACAGGCGCTTGTCCGGCATCGATACGGTCTTTTTGCTTACCGATGAAAAGTACGGCTACATCAGCTCTTCGCTGTGCAAGCAGGTCGCGCAATTCGGCGGTGAGGTCACCGGCATGCTTCCTGATCCGGTAGTACAAGCGGTGAAGGAAAAATACCGCCGATGATATTGGCGCTGATTATTTTTGCCGTCGTTGTCGCGGGATCCACCTTGCAACGCGTCTCCGGCATGGGGCTTGGCCTTATTGGTGGGCCAATTCTGATGCTGGTCATGGGCCCGGTAGAAGGCATCCTCGTGATCAACGTCTTGGCGGCGGTCAATGCTCTGCTTACTACGGTCACTGTCCGCCGCAATGTCAGCTGGAGAATGTTTGGGCTCATCGCGCCCGTCATGATTATCGGTTCTCTGGCGGCCGCAGCGTTGATTAGCAAGATCGATACCGCAGGGCTTTTGATAGTGGTGGGTGCAGCGCTTCTTATCGCCTTGGCGGTGGTGACCTACGGCGCTAGGTTCGTCCCACCGATGGAAGGCAAGGGCCCGGCCATTTCCGCGGGCATCCTTGGTGGTTTTACCAATACCCTGGCGGGAGTGGCAGGCCCGGTCATTACCGTCTACGCCCAGGCGGCCAAATGGCCGCAAGCCATGTATACGGCGACCTTGCAGCCGATTTTTGTGGTGGGTGGAATCTTTTCCGTTATCACCAAGACCGCGCTCGGTGCTGCGACATTCGATGGCCTGCCCTGGATCATTTGGCCCGCAGGCATTGCCGGCATGTTTATCGGCATCTGGCTGGGCTCGCGCATCGCGCATGTAGTCTCCAGGGATATTGCGCGAGCATTGTCGCTATCGGTAGCTAGCCTCGGCGCTCTCAGTGCGCTGATTCGTGGCGTCGTCACCTACGGTGCCTAGGGCGCGGCTGGCACCGCGCGAGGTTTACCTAAAGCAGTGAGGACAAGAACTCCTTGGTGCGCGGCTGCTGTGGATTCTCAAGCACTTCAGCCGGGGTACCGGATTCTAGGACTACGCCGCCATCCATGAAGAAGATTTTATCGGCAACCTCGCGCGCAAAACCCATCTCGTGGGTAACCACGAGCATGGTCATGCCCTGGGCCGCGAGATCCTTCATGACGCGAAGGACCTCGCCAACGAGCTCGGGATCGAGGGCGGAAGTGGGTTCATCGAAAAGCATGAGCTTGGGATCCATCGCCACGGCGCGGGCGATGGCAACGCGCTGCTGCTGGCCGCCGGATAACTGAACCGGGAAGTTATCGGCCTTGGAAGCAAGTCCCACCTCCTCTAAAAGCTCCATGGCACGCTTCCGCGCCTTATCCTCCGGCACCTTCTTGACCTGCATTGGTGCTTCAATGATGTTTTCAATCACCGTGCGGTGGGGAAAGAGGTTGAAAGATTGGAATACCATGCCGATATCGGAGCGCTGCTGTGCAGCTTGCTTCTCGCTGATTTCGTACAGGATTCCGTTCTTTTCGCGGTAGCCAATGAGCTCACCATCGACATAAAGGCGGCCCGCCGTGGCCTTATCCAGGTGGTTGACGCAGCGCAGGAAGGTTGATTTACCGGATCCGGAAGGGCCCAATAGGCAGGCAACCTCGCCGGGTTGGACCTCTAAGTCGATGCCCTTGAGCACCTCGAATTGGCCGAAGGATTTGTGCACATTCTGTGCGGAGATCATGGGAGTGTTCATTAGTTTTTACCCTCCTGGATTACGGAGACGTTGCGGGGGATAGTACCTTCGGCATCGGCAAGCGCGGCAAGTTGGCGCCCGGTGAGTTCGCGGGTGGCGCCGCGCTCGAAATGGCGCTCGAGGAAGTACTGGCCCACCATGAGCAGGGAAGTAATGACCAAGTACCACGAGGCAGCGACCATCAAGAGCGGAATGGGCTGGAAGAGGGCTGCGGAAATGTCCGTAGCGCGGCCGAAGATCTCGTGGGTATAGGGGATAGCTACCACCAGTGACGAAGTCTTGAGCAGGGAAATGAACTCATTGCCAGTCGGTGGGATGATAATGCGCATCGCCTGCGGCAATACGGTGCGCCGCATGGTCATCCACCAAGACATTCCGAGGGCCTTGGAGGCTTCCTTTTGGCCTTCTGGCACCGAGGAAATGCCCGAGCGCACGATTTCTGCCATATAGGCGGCCTCATTGAGACCCAAGCCCATGACTGCCAAGAAGAAGGCATTGGTCAACACGCTTTGCAGGGAGACCTCTGCAAAGCCCAAGTTGATGGATTGATAAATCGCAGATAGCAAGCCCCAGAAGACAAGCTGGACATAAATCGGGGTGCCGCGAAAAATCCACAGGAAGATCCAGGAAATGGCGCGCAGGATGGGATTGGGCGACATGCGCATCACGGCGAGGATGGCGCCGCCTACCACGCCAATGATCATGGACAAGATGGTGATCGCAATCGTGTGCAGGGAGGCGATAGCGATGCGCTGATCAAAGAGATACTGGAAGTACGTATCCCACCCGAAGGCCTCATTGCGCGCGGAGGCAATGACAAACCACAGACCAAGAATGAGCAGCACGACCGCGCAGAGCCACCGCCAGGGGTGGCGCAGTGGCCGGGCTTCGATCTTGGCGGGTGCCTCCTGCTGTGCCGTGGGGCCGGTTGCCTCTTTGTGCTCGTTAACCATTGATGGGCCTTTCATTAATCATCGCCTGGTCTACTAATCCATCTTCAATTCCCCAGCGGGCCAAGATCTCCGCGTACTCACCGGTATCGATAAGATGCTGGAGGGCAGCGGCTGAGGCCTTAGCCAAGTCCGAATCCTTCGGAACTGCGAACCCGTAAGGAGAGGCCTGGAACATATCGCCCACTGCGCGCATCTTTCCCTCGGAGCGATTGACCGCCCAAGCCGTTACCGGCGAGTCCGCGGATAAAGCATCGGCGCGGCCCATAAGGACGGCGAGGGCGGCGTTATCCCCGGTGTCATAGGACAAGACGGTGAGATCGCCATCGCAGGCTTCTTGCTTGGGGCGCACATCGTCGGTCTCGGACACGGTGGTGCGCTGCACGGCGACGGTCAAACCGCAAGGGTTTTGGGGATCGACCTTATTGGGGCCATCGACAAGCTCTGCCCACTGGATGCCCGCATAGAGGTGGTCTACGAAGTCGAATTCATCGCGGCGGTCGGCCGTATCCGTAAACCCAGAGGCACCCATGTCTATCTGTCCCGATTGCACAGCCGGCAAAATCATGGAGAAGTCTTGCTCAAGGGCCTGGAATTTCAGACCCAGCACCCCAGCTACGGCGCGGGCGAGGTCAAGCTCTACGCCCTGCAGATCGCCGTGGGAGTCCTTGAGCTGAAATGGGGCATAGGGCGGGTTTGTACCTGCCGTGAGCACACCGTCATCGTCGTGGTACATCGCGGCAATTTCGGGAACTTCGCTGGTCTGGGGTTCCTGCCAGCCCTCTGGAGTCGAATCCTCCTCGTTGACCACGCACGCGCTCAAGGGGAGTACGCACGCCATCACGGCGGCCGTTAGTGGTCGATGATTAATCGCCCAGGGCATTAATATTCCGCCGTCCTTTCCTCGATGGCTTGCGCGTTCCTGCGGTCTACATAGATGAAGATGGACACGATAATGGCACCGAGGATGAAGTATCCGATGATGGCGCCCGAAGAAGCGTCCTGGTCAGCACCCCACGGCCACAGGGCGCGCAGGGATCCCAGCATGAAGCCCGCCATGGCGGCCAGGGTGGGCGCGCGGTGGGTGCTCAGCAAATAGTTGAGCAATTTGATGAAGGCGGCGAGGCCACACAGGGCACCCAGCGCAAAGACGCCCATGGTGCTTAATTCACGGTCCGATACTGCGCCAATGATCGGCTGGTAGAGCCCCATAGTCAGCAAGATGAGCGAGCCGGAAATACCTGGCAGGATCAGCGCGCATACAGCAATTGCTGCGGCAAAGAAGACCACGATGAGGCTCGGGTCATCTTGCGGCTCGGAGGTAAAGCCCGTGACGATGAAAATCAGGACGGCAGCAGCGATAAACGCGATGATGGACGAGGGGGCGGTGCGCTCCGCCTTAGACAACATGGAAAGCGGAACGATGATGGAGATGACCACCATGCCTAAAAAGAGGGCGCTGGAGGCAGAGACGTTGTTGTCGACGAAGTTAGACAGGAGCGTGGAAAAGCCGAATACGGCGATTAGCATGCCGACGGCAACTGAGGCTAGAAAGGACCACTCGACCTTTTTAAAGTTGCCGGAGATGAGGTCATTGGCATTGCGGACGGCGCGCTCATAAATCCCCACGATGAGGGCGACGGTTCCGCCGGAGATGCCGGGAACCAGCTCGGCCATACCGATGAGGGCGCCACGAATGGCGTTCAAAATATAGTGCATAAATTAAAAATCTACCTGGGTACAAGACATGACTGCGTTTGACGGGCCACTCGGGGTGCCAAAAACTCTTTGCTCAAGACCGTACGGCGAGGTGTAGCACCGCCCGCGGTGGCTTAAGCCTGCATATCTTTCATTACTTTAACGGTTACCCACCTTATATGAGACGGGCTTGTGCTTAAAGTCTCGAGGTAAGAAGGCGTAATTTTGCAGCAGTTAGGCTTCTCGGGCGTTGTGTAAATATGCAATTCGCGGAAGGATATAAGCTGAATCGAGGCCGCTGTAGGGGACATAGGGAACTAGGCGGCATGACGAAACCCCGCTTCCTTCGTGGATATATTTCCGGAAAGAAGCGGGGTTGTACTGTGCCCCTGGTGAGACTCGAACTCACACTGGACGGGTTTTGAATCCGTTGCCTCTGCCAATTGGGCTACAGGGGCAATCAAAAGCGAGCGCCTTTGACTGTTGGAAATACTAGCGCAGGGGTTGGCGCAATTCCTAATTGGGGTCCCTTTCCGGTGAAAAGGCCTGCTCAAGACGGTGAGGTTGGGCGGGGTATCGCCGTGTCCATTGTGTTGCCTAATATGGGGCAGGTGACTTCCAATAAGACCCGCCTTTTGCTCATTGACGGCCATTCCATGGCATTTCGTGCCTTTTATGCCCTCCCGGTGGAAAACTTTTCTACCTCCGGTGGTCAGCACACCAATGCCGTGTATGGCTTTTTATCCATGCTGTCCAATATCGTCTCTGAGGAAAGGCCGGATGCTATCGCGGTTGCTTTTGACGTTGGCCGGAAGACTTTCCGCACGGAGATGTTCCCGGATTATAAGGCGCAGCGCGAGGCCGCGCCGGAAGAATTTAAGGGCCAAGTAGATATCATTCGCGATACCTTAGAGACCTTGGGTATTACGACGCTCTCGCGTGAAAATTACGAGGCCGACGATATTTTGGCAACCCTTGCCACCCAGGCACAGGGCTACGAGACGCTGATTGTCACCGGTGACCGGGATTATCTGCAGCTGGTTACGGATTCGACCACGGTGCTCTATCCCATGAAGGGCGTATCCACGCTGCACCGGTTTACCCCAGAAGCCGTCGAGGATAAATACGGGCTTACCCCCGCGCAGTATCCCGACTTTGCTGCTCTGCGCGGCGACCCTTCCGATAACCTCCCCGGCATTCCCAAGGTGGGAGAAAAGACCGCCACCAAGTGGATAGTCAAGTACGGAGACTTGGCTTCCTTGGTAGAGCACGCCGAAGAAATCAACGGCGTGGTGGGAAATAACTTCCGCGAACGCATCGAGCAGGTGCAGATGAACCGGAAGCTCACCCAGATGATTACAGACATGGACTTAGATGTTGGCCCTGATGATCTGGCCTTTAGGGGAGCCAAGGTTGCCGATGTCGCCGCGAAGTTCGATGAGCTGGAGTTTGGTACCAACCTGCGCGACCGTGTCTTATCCGCCATCCCCAACGATGGTGCAGAGGCTGCTGAGCAAGCTGCGGACACCCCAGACGTAGAGCTCACTATCGATGACGCCTCCTTGAGCGAGTGGCTACCTGGCCGCGAGCACGTAGCTGTGTATGTGCAGGGCGAGGGCATCCCAAGTCAGGGTGATGCTTCTGCCATCGCGTTTGTGGATCGCAACCATCATGGCCTGCAGGTGGAACTCGGAGAACTTTCCGCCGATGAGGAAAAGGCCTTGGTCCAGTGGCTAGAATCGTCGGCCCCTAAGTATTTCCACGCCGCAAAGGCCGCGTTCCACATGCTGGCAGGGCGCGGCATTGAGCTCAACGGGCTTGCGCACGATACGGCCTTGGCGGCGTATATCCTGCGCCCAGGCCAGCGCACCTACGAGCTTTCCGATGTCTACCAGCGCCACCTTCAAAAATCCCTCGGCGCCGCCTCGGA
Organism: Corynebacterium sp. MSK310; assembly: GCF_030227355.1. Classification (NCBI taxonomy): domain Bacteria; kingdom Bacillati; phylum Actinomycetota; class Actinomycetes; order Mycobacteriales; family Corynebacteriaceae; genus Corynebacterium; species Corynebacterium sp. MSK310. The sequence continues at coordinate 43,742 of NZ_JASPFZ010000009.1, read as the reverse complement.
GCAGATGTCGCTGCTCGATAGCTCCTCCCTGGTAGATCAGGCGGCGGCAATCATGGAGCTGGCGGAAAAACTCACCGCGGAACTGCAGGACATCGACTCTTTCGAGCTCTATACCGACCTGGAATTGCCGCTGGTGACCATCCTGGCACGCATGGAGACTACGGGCATCGCGGTCGATGTCGATATTTTGGAAACCCAAAAGGATGCCTTCGTGGAGCAGGTGGCTGAACAAGAACGCTCCGCGCGCGAGCTTGCTGGCGATGACAAGCTCAATTTGAATTCGCCCAAGCAGCTGCAAAAGGTACTTTTTGAGACCTTCGATATGCCCAAGACGAAAAAGACAAAGACGGGCTATTCCACGGCCGCGAAGGAAATCGAGCAGCTGGCAATCAAGCACCCGCACCCGTTTTTGGATCACCTCCTGGCCCACCGCGAGTACCAAAAGATGAAGACCACGTTGGAGGGCCTTATTAAGACCGTCCAACCGGATGGGCGCATTCACACAACTTTTAACCAGACGGTGACCTCGACGGGACGTTTGTCCTCGACGGAGCCCAACCTGCAAAACATCCCGGTGCGCACGGAGGCCGGCCGACAAATTCGCTCGGCGTTTATCGTAGGCGAGGGATTTGAACAGCTAATGACCGCGGACTATTCGCAGATTGAAATGCGCGTTATGGCGCACCTTTCTGCAGATCCCGGGCTGATTGAGGCCTACAAGGCCGGCGAAGACCTGCACAATTTCGTCGGTTCTAGGGTCTTCGATGTGCCGGTCGATCAGGTGACTCCTGAGCTGCGCCGCCGCGTAAAGGCCATGTCTTATGGCTTGGTCTATGGCCTATCCGCATTTGGACTTTCGCAGCAGCTGGGAATCCCTGCTGGTGAAGCCAAGTCCATTATGGAAAGCTACTTCGAGCGCTTTGGCGGCGTGAAGAAATACCTGGATGATGTCGTGGAGCAAGCCCGCAAGGATGGTTATACGGCCACGCTCTTTGGTCGCCGCCGCTACCTGCCAGAGCTCAACTCCGATAACCGGCTGGCCCGCGAAAACGCGGAACGCGCTGCGCTCAATGCCCCAATCCAGGGAACGGCCGCAGATATCATTAAGGTCGCGATGATTCGCGTGGACCGCGCGTTGCGCGATATGAAATCCCGTGTATTGCTCCAGGTGCACGATGAATTGGTGGTGGAGGTCGCCCCCGGTGAGGCCGATCAAGTCCGCGAGATTCTTGAGCGCGAGATGGATTCTGCCATCGAGCTGAATGTGCCACTCGAGGTCTCTGCTGGTGCCGGCACGGATTGGGACGCCGCGGCCCACTAGTTCGATGATGATGCTTAACCGGCGTGAGCGCGCCCGCATGCGCTTGGCCGCCCAGGGGCTTACGGCCCTGCGCTGGCACACCGCCGCAGAGGCAGTCCGCGCCTTTGGCGTCATGCAGGGCCAGGACCTGCATTCGGTGCGCCGGTCCTTGGCACTGCGTGCACCGAATGAATCGGATAACTCCGAGATCGTGCGCGGCTATGCGATGCGCAATACGTTGTTCGCCGCCTCCGTCAAGGATATGGGCTGGATAACCGAGCTATGTGCGAAGCCTCGCAAGGGAGACGCCGCGGTACGGGAAGCCGTGCTGCAGCTTATCGATGCCCCATTAACGCGCGCAGAATTGAAATCACGCGCCGCCCAAGCCTTGCCCGAGTTGCCTTTCTGGCACGTAGTACGTATCGGCATGGAAAGCGGGCATGCGTGTTATGCGGGCGAAGAACAGCTCATTACTCCGGTCGAGCTAGACGGCTTGGAGGCCCTTTTTAACGGCGACTCGGTGGCCGCCACGACGGAATTGATGACGCGCTATTTTCGCACCCATGGGCCGGCGACTGTGCAGGACTTTGCGTGGTGGTGCAAGCTGCCCCAAAGACTTATTCGTCCCGCAGCGGAGAAGTTGCCTGATGACCTTATCCGGATAGGAAGGGAAGGCGAGGAGCTGGTCTCTGCAGAGGTCCTAGAGCTACCAGAGGTGAAAAAGAAGAAATCGGTGCTGCTTTTAGGCGCCTTTGATGAGTATATCCTGGGCTACCAAGATCGGCTTTTTGCCATGTCAGTGGATATGCACCACGCTCTCGTTCCCGGAAACCAGGGCATTTTTCGTCGCGCCATCGTTATCGACGGCCAAGTGCGCGGCATGTGGAATAAACAGGGGATTGAGGACTGGGGAATTCCTGCCTATGCGGCACGCCACGTGGAACGCCAGTGGAAAGAGTGCTGAGAAGTGCGTGAAGGAGAATAGGATTTTAAAGTAATTTCATGGAGTTTCTCGGAAAACGTATTAGGTGGAAGTCTCGCCCCTTCGTCTTGCGCTTTTTTGAGTCTATGTGGGCAGCCATGGTCCCATACCCGGCGGGACAGATTGCTGAGAGCGGCTTAAAAGAAGCGGTAAGCAGCGATACATTTTACTTCATTTACTATGCGGTCATGGTTTTGGGCTTTTTCCTTTCTGCTGGTAACGCCGCCAGGGAAGGCGAGAACCCGTGGTGCTACCGGGGACAGGCGGCCGGTGTAATGACCGTGGTCTCCGTGATTGCAGTGGCCTTCCCGTATTCGTGGGTATTCGCGTCCATTACTATTGCTGCCTTGGCGTATTACTTTTGGCCGCGCATCGCGGTGGAATCCTCCTGAGGTCGCTTTTCCACTAGGCAGCCAGCCAAGAGGTCAAAGGGAGTTTGGCCGATGGCTAAAACCGAAAGGCCTAAAAGTGCAACGACTATACCGTCGATGTTCCAACCAGTAAGCGTCAGGGGCGTAAGCAGCAGCCACGAATTGCGCAGGCACGCGGTGACAAACGGCGAGCGGGCCGGGATGATTTCGAGCTGCATCGACCATTTGCCCAGGGACGTAGACTTCTTCGTTTCCACCCACACGCGGTAGGTATAAAAGACCACGGCGAGAGCGACCGCCTCGTAGATCTCTTCGGGGCGGCCGGATAAGGGGGTACTGGCAAGAGCATTAATCAGCCACCGCACCACGGTGACGATGGCGGCCACGAGAAAGGCGTCGATCCACCAAGCCACGGCGCGGCGCAGGAAAATTCCCAGTCTTTCGGCAATCATGTTCTCTACGTTAGCTGTAGGCGCGGCAGATGAAAATCATGCTGCCAGGGAAAATTTCCCCGCGCTGCCTAGACCACTGACCCCAGGTGGTATCTAAGCCTTCGGGCCATTCCGGTTCGATGATGTCCTCGATGAGGAATGGTCCGCGACCTTGGAGCGCGCGGAACCAATCGCTGATGGTGCGGTGAAATTCGGCATAGGTTAGCGTCCCGGCGGAATCGTGTTCCAGATAGGCGCGGTCGAAATAACTTATCTCAGCGGTGAGGCTGGTGGGATCATCGGGGAAGATCCAGCGCATTGGGTGGGTCACGGAGAATACGAAGCGTCCACCTGGGCGCACCACGCGGGCAACCTCCGCGAGCGCGGCATCGAGATCGGCGAGGAAGGGTAATGCGCCGAATGCAGAGAATGCCACGTCAAAGGAATCAGTGGCGTAGGGCAGTGCCAGCGCATCGGCTTGGATGAGCGCCAACCCGGGATCTGCGTGGGAGAGCATGCCGCGGGAAATATCGCAGCCGGTGACAAAGCGGGCGCGGGTGCTGAGCCACTGGGTGCAGGCGGCAGAACCGCAGCCGATTTCGAGGACAGCGGCAGAGGAGACATCGCCAAGCAACTGCGCATCGGCCTCGTGCAACATCTCCGGGCACCAGTAAAAAGAGGAGAGGTACTCGGGGTGCTCGGCATGGTAAGAGAACGCATCATCATCCCAGTGGGATTGATTGGCGCGAGAGGGCGAAGTCATTGGGGTGCGCTACCTTTCTTGGTGGCGTGCAATATTTGCCGTATAAGCTGGACAGATGTAGGCTCTTACAAGCATGTCTATGCCACGGGTTGTTGCAGGCTATTGTAGGAAAGCTTGGGGCAATCACGCGGCGGGATCGAATGCGGCCTCTATCTCCTGTATTTGTGCAGTGTAGACGGGCTTTTAATTCGAGAGACACGCAGTTGTCCACGAACGATTTCCTACATTTATTCGGAGCATTTTTACAATATGCCATCTTCTACTACCCCTCAGGTTGCGATCAACGATATCGGAACCGCAGAGGACTTCCTCGCAGCTGTAGACGCCACCATCAAGTACTTCAACGATGGTGACATTGTCGGGGGTACCGTCGTCAAGGTTGACCACGACGAGGTACTGCTGGACATCGGATACAAGACCGAAGGCGTTATCCCTTCCCGCGAGCTGTCCATCAAGCACGACGTCAACCCCGACGAGGTCGTCGAGGTCGGCGATGAGGTTGACGCACTTGTCCTGACCAAGGAGGACAAGGAAGGCCGCCTGATCCTGTCCAAGAAGCGCGCACAGTACGAGCGTGCTTGGGGCGCCATCGAGGAGCTGCAGGCCAAGGAAGAGCCGGTTACCGGTACCGTCATCGAGGTTGTCAAGGGCGGCCTCATCTTGGACATCGGCCTGCGCGGCTTCCTGCCTGCTTCCCTCGTTGAGATGCGTCGCGTCCGCGACCTGGAGCCTTACATTGGCCAGGAGCTGGAAGCTAAGATCATCGAGCTGGACAAGCAGCGCAACAACGTTGTCCTGTCCCGCCGTGCATACCTGGAGCAGACCCAGTCCGAGGTCCGTTCCGAGTTCCTGCACCAGCTGCAGAAGGGTCAGGTCCGCAAGGGCGTTGTCTCTTCCATCGTCAACTTCGGCGCCTTCGTCGATCTTGGCGGCGTCGACGGCCTGGTCCACGTGTCCGAGCTGTCCTGGAAGCACATCGACCACCCATCTGAGGTTGTCACCGTTGGTGACGAGGTAACCGTTGAGGTTCTGGACGTTGATCTGGACCGCGAGCGCGTTTCCCTGTCCCTGAAGGCAACCCAGGAAGACCCATGGCGCGTCTTCGCCCGCACCCACGCTGTGGGCCAGATCGTCCCGGGCAAGGTCACCAAGCTCGTTCCGTTCGGTGCGTTCGTTCGCGTCGAGGAAGGCATCGAGGGCCTGGTTCACATTTCCGAGCTGGCTCAGCGCCACGTCGAGGTTCCGGACCAGGTTGTCACCGTTGGCCAGGAAGTCATGGTCAAGGTCATCGACATCGACCTCGAGCGTCGCCGTATCTCCTTGTCCGTCAAGCAGGCTGATGAGGACTACTCCGAAGAGTTCGATCCGTCCAAGTACGGCATGGCTGACTCTTACGACGAGCAGGGCAACTACGTGTTCCCAGAAGGCTTCGACCCGGACACCAACGAGTGGAAGGAAGGCTTCGACGAGCAGCGTCAGGCTTGGGAGGCACGCTACGCAGAGTCCGAGCGCCGCTTCAACCTGCACACCGCTCAGATCGAGCGCAACCGCGCTGCCGCCGCAGAGGCTGCAGAGTCCGCTGAAGCATCCTCCAACTACTCTTCTGACTCCACCGATGCAGCTCCGGCATCGGAGACTCAGGCAGAGTCTGGCGGATCCTTGGCTTCTGACGAGCAGCTCGCCGCACTGCGCGACAAGCTCGCCGGCAACTAAGACGCCTTTGGAGCTTAGGGTGAGATAGTCCCTAACTCCACACAGCTGCACTAGCCGCGTCCTTCTCCTTTAGGGAGACAGGACGCGGCTTTGTGAGTTTTATGACAGTATATGCAAACGATTGCCTGTCACTTTTCGCTTGCTGGTTCCTTGACCTGCGGCGAAGTAATTTCGCCCGCAAAAAGGCAACTATCCCCACTAAAGGCCACTAAATTGGGCTTTTGTTTGTGTTGTCTCTCACTTATAATCCGAGTGTGACGTAATAGCCAGTTGAGTACTGACTATTGTTTTGTCTTTATGCAAGGAGTATGAAGTGGCATCTGTGAAGGACACTTCCACACACATCATCGATAGCTTGGGCGGCGCCGATAACATCACATCGCTGACGCACTGCGCGACGCGCCTGCGCTTTCAACTCGCTGATGTGGGGAAAGTAGATCAGGAAAAGCTGGAAAGTGATACGGCCGTTCTCGGTTCCGTCACGCAGGGTTCGCATGGTTACCAAGTGGTCATGGGTGGCGGCGTGGCTAACTACTACGGCGAAATCATCAAAGACCCCGGGGTAAGTCCCGCTGATGAGGAATCCTCCTCATCAAAGAAAAAATACGACGGCGTGCGCGGAAAGTACGATTGGATCGACTATTGCTTCGAGTTCCTCTCTGATACGTTCCGCCCGATTCTGTGGGCACTGCTTGGCGCCTCCCTCATTATCACGCTGCTGGTACTGGCAGATACCGTTGGCATTCAAGACTTCCGCGCGCCGATGGAGGAGCAGCCTGAGGGCTTCCGCTTGGCCCACGCGATGTTCCAATCGGTCTTCTACTTCTTGCCGGTGATGGTGGGTGCCACCGCCGCGCAGAAGCTGGGTGCGAATATGTGGGTCTCGGCAGCCATTCCTGCCGCGCTTCTGACACCGGAGTTTATGTCCCTGGGTGAACAGGGCGATACCGTGAATGTATTCGGCCTGCCGCTGGTGATTAACTCTTACGGCTCTCAGGTATTCCCCCCGATCTTGGCCGCTATCGGCCTGTTCTGGGTGGAAAAGGGCTTGAAGAAGATCATCCCGGGCGCCGTGCACATGGTCTTCGTGCCGTTCTTCTCCCTGCTCATCATGATTCCGGCAACGGCCTTCCTGCTCGGTCCATTCGGTATCGGCGTGGGCAACGGTATCTCTTGGGTACTGTTCCAAATTAATGATTTCTCGCCGTTCATCTTGGCCATTGTCATTCCGCTGCTGTACCCATTCCTGGTGCCCATGGGCCTGCACTGGCCGCTCAACGTGATCATGATTCAAAACATCACGACCTACGGCTACGACTTCATTCAGGGCCCCATGGGTGCGTGGAACTTTGCTTGCTTCGGCGTCACCGGCGCCGTGATGGTCATCTCCATGAGGGAGAAGAACAACTCCATGCGCCAGGTCTCCGTCGGTGCCTTTGCAGCCGGCATGCTCGGCGGTATTTCGGAGCCGTCTCTCTACGGCATCTTGCTCCGCTTCCGCCGCACCTACTACCGCCTGCTGCCAGGTTGTGCCGTGGGTGGTGCAGTGATGGGGCTTTTCGATGTCCGCGCTAATGCCTTCGTCTTCACCTCCATCTTGACCACTCCAGCCATGTCCCCGCAGCTGGGCTACATCATCGGCATCGCCGTGGCATTCTTCACCTCCTTCTTCCTCACGCTGCTGTTTGGCTACCGCACTGCAGAGGAAAAGCAGGCCGATCTTGAACGCATCGCCCGCGAAAATAACGAGAGTGTCGAAGAGGTTGCTAGCCGCTCCGAGTCCCGCGTCCTTGGCTCCTCCGATGATGAGTCGGACGGTTCTGAGAACGCACAGGCTGCAGGGGTTGCGACAGCCACCGGGATCGCCACCAAGGAGGCGAAACAGGCAACCATCGCGCTGGACTCTCCTTTGGAGGGCGAGGCCGTGGACCTGTCTGAGGTGCCGGATCCCATCTTTGCCGGCGCCAAGCTTGGGCCGGGCGCTGCCGTGAAGCCAACTGGCAATACCGTCTACGCGCCTGCCGATGGCACCGTGCTCACCGTCCAAAAGTCCGGCCATGCGATCGGGCTTAACCTGGACAGCGGCGTACAGCTGCTCATCCACGTTGGCCTGGATACCGTGGAACTGGGCGGCGAGGGATTCGATGTTCATGTGGAAAAGAAGCAGCGCGTGTCCGCTGGCGATAAGCTCATCAGCTTTGACGCAGACTTCATCAAGTCCAAGAACTACAACCTGATTACCCCGGTCGTTGTCACCAACGCCAAGAAATTTGGTTCCGTGAGCGGCGCTACTGGTGCGGTCACCCCAAGCGATGAACTCTTGCAGGTTCATCCAAAGCCGGAAGAGGAAATTGAGTCCTAATAGGCACTCGTAATTTCCGCAGCAAGGAGCCTAGGCAGTCGTGCCGGGCTCCTTTTCGCGTACCCTGGTATCTTATGAAGCTAATCGGATTAACCGGGGGAATCGGCAGCGGGAAATCTACGGTAGCGAAGCTGTGCGCCCAGCGCGGCTGGCGGGTTGTGGACGCAGATCGCATTGCCCGGGACATCGTCAAGCCTGGGCAACCAGCCTTGGCCGAGCTTGCGGAGAAGTTCGGTGAGGACATCTTGCAGGAAGACGGCTGCCTCGACCGCAAGGAACTTGCCCGCCGCGCGTTTGTGGATAGGGAACACACCGATCTTCTTAATTCGATTACGCACCCGCGTATCCAAGAAGAGACCCAGCGGCAATTCGCTGCCGCGCGCGAAGAGGGCGTTGATTTTACGGTCTATGACATGCCGCTGCTCGTTGATAATGGGCTCGACGGGGATATGGATTTTGTCATCGTCGTTGACGTGGCTCCGCAAGAGCGGGTGCGTCGCCTCGTGGAGTTCCGCGGACTCGATGAAGCAGACGCGCGCAAAAGGATTAACGCCCAGATTTCTGATGAGAAGCGGCTCGCGGCAGCAAGCCATGTCATTGACAATAACGGCACGCAGGCACAATTGGCCGAGCGCGCCGCAGCAGTCTGCGATGAAATCGAAGCGGCGTCTTCTTAAGCTTAACCTTTTGGGTAAGTAGCGTTAACGTATTTTCCTATTAACGTTTACTTTTGGCCCCTAGACTATTTGAGCGTGGGAACTTGGGGCACTGGACCATTCGATAATCACGCGGCGCGAGACATACTCGATAGCCTGCGGGATGGTTCTTTTGATCTCCGGCACTTTCAGCGTTCGTGCGGCACTGGGGTCCTCGATTCCGATGAAGCCGAAGCGGTTATCGCATTGGGTGCGCTGACGAAGCTGCCTGCCGATGGCCTGCCAGACGGCGTAGCCCCACGGGATTTGGCGTCCCTATATACCCCGCAATCTAAGGCGTGGCTGCGCCGGCGCATCAACCAAGCGATGCGCTCTGATTCCTCGTCGGTCTACGCGCTATGGGAACCGACAGGGGAGCTCGACCAATGGCTACACACCGCCCAGGCCGCGCTGCCGTGAAATGGCTAGCAGGAGCGTATAAGCAGTAGAATAGCGGGTATGGCTTTTGCTGCTGAACATCCCCTTATTCCAAATTCTGAACACCGCGTTGTCGGTGAGGTAGAACGCACCCCCGGCAAGTTTCAAGTCGTTTCTGAATATGAACCCGCCGGTGACCAGCCTGCGGCCATCAAGGAACTTGATGAGCGCCTCAACCGCGACGAGCGCGACGTGGTGCTCATGGGTGCCACCGGTACTGGTAAATCCGCGACGGCCGCGTGGCTGATTGAAAAACAGCAGCGGCCCACGCTAGTGATGGCTCCCAATAAAACCTTGGCCGCACAGTTGGCCAATGAGCTGCGCCAATTATTGCCCAATAACGCGGTGGAATATTTCGTCTCTTATTACGATTACTACCAGCCAGAAGCCTATATCGCGCAGACCGATACTTATATTGAAAAAGACTCCTCCATCAATGAGGATGTAGAGCGCCTGCGCCACTCGGCCACCTCTGGATTGCTTTCGCGGCGCGATGTTGTGGTGGTCTCTTCGGTCTCGTGCATCTACGGCCTTGGTACCCCGCAATCCTATTTGGATCGCTCGGTCATTATTGCCGTTGATGAGGAACTCGATAGGGACCGTTTCCTCCGGCTGTTGGTAGATATCCAATACGAGCGCAATGATGTGGGCTTTACCCGCGGTACCTTCCGCGTTAAGGGTGACACGGTCGATATCATTCCGGCGTATGAAGAGCGCGCGGTGCGCATTGAGTTCTTCGGTGATGATATTGACTCGCTGTACTATATCCACCCGGTGACAGGTGATGTTATCGAGCAGGTCGATGAAGTGCGCATTTTCCCCGCCACGCACTATGTGGCCGGCCCAGAGCGCATGGAAAAGGCCGTGGCCGATATCAAGGAAGAATTGGCTGAGCGCCTAGAAGATCTAGAAAACCGGGGCAAACTCTTGGAAGCGCAGCGGCTGCGCATGCGCACGGAATATGACCTAGAGATGATCGAGCAAGTGGGATTTTGTTCCGGCATTGAGAACTACTCCCGCCACGTGGATGGCCGCCCGGCAGGGTCTGCGCCAGCTACGCTCTTGGACTATTTCCCGGAGGACTTTCTTACCATCATCGATGAGTCCCACGTGACCGTGCCGCAGATTGGTGGCATGTACGAAGGCGATATGTCGCGCAAGCGAAACTTGGTGGAATTTGGCTTCCGCCTGCCTTCCGCGGTGGACAACCGGCCACTGACCTTCGACGAGTTTGAGGAGCGCGTCGGCCAGACCGTCTACATGTCTGCTACGCCGGGTGATTTCGAAATGACCTCCTCCGGCGGCGAGTTTGTCGAGCAGGTCATTCGCCCGACCGGTCTGGTTGATCCTAAGGTGACGGTGAAGCCCACCAAGGGCCAGATCGACGACCTTATTGATGAGGTCCGTGGTCGCATTGCCTCTCAGGAGCGCGTATTGGTTACCACCTTGACCAAGCGCATGGCAGAAGACCTGACGGATTATCTCTTGGAGCAGGGGATTAAGGTCCGCTACCTGCACTCGGATATCGATACGCTGCAGCGCGTGGAACTCCTGCGTCAATTGCGCCAGGGTGAATTCGACGTGCTCGTGGGCATTAACCTATTGCGCGAGGGCTTGGACTTGCCCGAGGTCTCGCTCGTGGCCATCCTCGATGCGGATAAGGAGGGCTTCTTGCGCTCGACGACGTCGCTCATCCAGACCATTGGCCGCGCTGCGCGTAACGTATCGGGCGAGGTCATCATGTATGCGGATAAAATCACAGACTCGATGCAGGAAGCCATCGATGAAACTGAGCGCCGCCGCGAGAAGCAGATTGCCTATAACAAGGAACACGGCGTGGATCCGCAGCCTTTGCGCAAGAAGATCGCCGATATTTTGGATCAGGTCTACGAAAACAATGGGGAAGAGGTAGCCGAGTCGGATCCTTCGGCGGTGGTGGAAAAGCGCGATGTCTCCAGCATGGCTACCGATGAGGTTGAGGCTCTCATTAATGACCTGCAGGCACAGATGGGCGCTGCCGCGCGCGAGCTGAAATTCGAACTGGCCGGGCGGCTGCGCGATGAGATTGCGGATTTGAAGAAGGAATTGCGCGGCCTGAAAGACGCTGGAATCTAGCAGCACGCGCAGGGGCCCAATAACGCTTTCCCCCTAAAAGTGCGCACTCCTGCAACCTTGGGCTTATTGATTCAGCGTCCTGACTATACTGGGGGCGACTTTATAAGCCGGTTCAATGTGCCGACCTAGTTATTCACCAGCAAGGAGAATCATGCTTACGTATCACACCATCGCCGTCGGTACCGATGGCTCCGAAACTTCCCTGCGCGCAGTGCGTTCGGCGGCATCAATGGCACGGGCATATGACGCCAAGCTCATCATCGTCTCCGCAGCCTATAATCATTCAGGCTCCATGCTCGGTGCTCCCAGCGGGGAAGGATCCCGGCTACCGGTGGTCAGCGAGGAAATGGCGAATACTTACCTCACGAATGCGCAGCGGATTGCAGAGTCCGAAGGCGCGGAAAATATTGAGGTGGTCACTACCCCCGGTGACCCTGTCAACGCCTTAATTGAGGTTACGGAGAAATACGACGTGGAGCTCTTGGTCGTGGGCAATCGCGGCGTTAATTCCGTGCGCGGACGCGTTTTCGGTTCAGTGCCTACTGAACTTACCCATAAATCCAAGGTGGATGTCGTGGTGGTCAACACGAGTGAAAAACGTTAATCATTTTTCATTGTTACACTTGCAGTAACGCCAAGTTGGCACACTAGAATAGATAGGGTACACACCCACAAAGAAAGGTCATCATGAGCGACTACAGCACGATTGTTGTCGGTACTGACGGTTCCAAGTCCTCCCTCCTCGCCGTGGAGCGAGCAGCCAAGATTGCCGCTGCATTCGATGCCACGCTGATCGTCGGTTGTGCTTACTACGAGAATCAAGAGCAGGCCTCGAAGACCTTGCGCCAGGATTCCGTCACTATTCTCGGTGATGAGAAGGCTGAAGCTAACCTGCAGGCGGGTAGGGAAGAAGCGGAAAAGCACGGGGTTTCCAAGGTGGAAACCGCAGTCCGCCCTGGCACGCCGGTACAAGCCCTCATGTCCATTGTCAACGACAATGATGCAGACCTGCTCATCGTTGGTAACCGCGGTATTAATTCCCTGACTGGCCGTTTGCTTGGCTCGGTGCCGGCAGATGTGGCGCGCCAGTCCGACTGTGACGTCATGATCGTTCACACCGTCAACTAATCTAGGCTTTCGCCTTACCCACCGCAGCGAGTCCTTTTCTGGAGTCGCGCGGTGGGTTTTGTGATCCTAACTGGCTAAATCACATCCCCAGTATCTCCTACCAGGGTCAGCGTTTGCGTGGCCCGGGTGATGCAGACGTATAAATTCTGCAGCCCCTGCGGGGAAGCATCAACAATCTCGCGCGGGTTAAGCACGATTACGTGGTCGAACTCGAGGCCCTTGACGGACTCGGCGTTCGTGGCGTCAATGACTGCGGTCAGGCGCCCATCGTCCTCGGTGGTGACGCCGGGGCTGAAGTCGGCATCGTCAAGCCGACGCACCGGCACGCCATCGCGAATAGCAATGGCAGGGGTGGCGTCCGGATTAATGGAGGCCAATAGGCCATTAGCAAGCTCGGTAATGGGCTCAGGTGTGCGGTAGTTGACGGTAAGGAGGTGGTGGCGGAAGCGCTGGGCGATGAACGGCTCCAAGGCCTCGCCCCAGTCATCCACGCCGGCCGGGGAACCGGTCTGCGAGATATCGCCCACCAGCGTCATCCAGCGCGACGGGCAGCGGCGGAAGAGCATCCGCCATTCCATCGGGGTAAGTTCCTGCGCTTCGTCCACGATGATGTGGCCAAAGGCCCACGTGTGATCCTCCCGGGCACGCTGCGCGGTGGTGCGCGTATCCCGCACCTCCTGGCGCTGCGCCAGGGTTTCCGCGTCGATTACGTCGTGCGCCGAGAGGATTTCCGCCTCAAACATGTCATCGTCGTTATCGGTGGATTCAGAAGATGACAGGATATCCAACGCATCTTCTGCATCCGCGATCTGCTCGCGCCACTCGGCGTCTTTGGCCGCCTTCTTCTCCTCAGGACTGGGCAGCCCGATGAGGACGGCCAACTCATCCAATAGGGCAGCATCGGAATCGGTCCAACCGTAGCCATCTGCGCGGTACAAGGCGGCTTGGGTCTCCTCATCGTATCCACGGGCAGCCGAGGCAATGAGCTCGCGGGACGACAACAATGCGGCAAGGACCTCAGAGGGATCAAGCTGGGGCCAAAAATCATCGATGCAGCTGACCACGGACTCATCAATGGCAAGATCGTCGTGGAATTGGTCCACATCCGCGCGGCTTAAGAGGTTTTCCCCGCCCAGCGGATCCGTGCCAACCTTGGTGGCCATCTCCTGTGCCAGGTCCTCCACGAAGTGCTCGATGAATGCCTCGCGCGCCTGGTTATGCGGCTTGCGTGAGCGTCGGGCGCGAGTGCGCGCCTTCTTCACCATGGAAGGAGTGATGGTCAGGGTCAGGCCATCCACGGTGACGTCCCGAGCCTCATTCGGCACCTGCTGATAATCCTTGACTGCAGCGCTCAGGATTTCCGCCATGGCCTCGCTGCCTTTAATTTCGCGGCCCACAAGCCCCTCGGTATGGGTGGGTGTAATGCCGGGGAATAGCCCACCGATGGTGGAGAGCACGACGCCGGTTTCACCGAGTTCTGGCAGGACGCGGGAAATATAGTCCAAAAAATTAGTATTGGGTCCAACGATGAGTACACCGGTGGAAGATAGCAGTTCGCGGTGGGTATAGAGCAGGTAGGCAACTCGGTGCAGCGCGACGGCAGTCTTGCCGGTGCCGGGACCGCCTTCTACCACCATCACGCCGCGGGTATTATCCCGGATGATTTCGTCCTGCTCGCGCTGAATGGTTTCCACGATGGACGTCATGTGTCCCGTGCGGGCGCGTTGCATGGCAAAGTACAGGGCAGACTCGCTCGCCACGCCCGCTTCTTCCTCGCGCACGCCTGGGCCGTTTAATGCCTCGTCATTGACATCAGTGACCGTGCGGCCGGACATACGGATCTGGCGGCGCGTGTGTACACCTTCAGGCTGTGCGGTAGTGGCGAGATAAAAGGGGCGGGCCATGGGGGCGCGCCAATCCAGAAGGAGGGTGCGATAGTTTTCTTCGCGCGCATCCAAACCCATGCGGCCGATATAGCGGCGGTCCAGTCCCTCATCAGTTGGGTTATCGCCGGGAGCATCGATATCGATACGGCCAAAGACGAGCCCCATCTGTGCGACGTTGAGGCGGTCTAACTTGGCTTGGAGGCCGTGGTATTCCGTTTCGCGGCGCACTAGGGCATCGGCATCGGGGGTTGCCGGGTCGACCTCGGCCTGGACTTCGTTCAAGCGTGCATTAGCCGCGGCCACCTCATCATCGAGGCGGTCAAAAAGGCCATCGACGTAGCTCTGCTCGGCTTCGATGGCGGAAATTCCAGCGTTATCCGCGCGGCGGGATGAAGATGCGTTAGCGGGAGAATGAGTGGCTGGAGAATTCTTCGGTGCAGAGTTCACGAGACTCCTCAGAATGAAACACGAAAATATGGGGTGGGCACGCATCCGCGTGCCGCGTAGGGGAGGTTCGAGTGTAGACCTTGCCGTGACAAAGAACAACGGCCCAGCGTAAGGGCTGGGCCGTGTGCGAGGGATAAGGCGAATTACTTAGCGCGCTTTTCAATCTTCTTGATAGCGGCTTCGATCTTCTTATTAGCCTTCTTTTGCAGCTTATCTGCCTGCTTGGAAGCCTTCTTAGCAGCGCGCTTGGAGTCTGCCTTGTCGAGCTTCGATGCAGCATCATCGGCGCGCTTCTGTGCCTTGTTCGCGGCCTTGACGGCACCCTTGCGGGCGGTCTTAGCGTTGGACTCAGCGGACTTCAGACAGTCCTTCTTGTTGTCATCAACGTAGGACTTGGCGCTATCTACGGAGTCCTCGATGAAGGACTTCGCGTTGTCCAAGAAGTCGCGGCCGGAATCCTGCCAGTCGTCCTTGTTGTCATCGACGTAGTCCTTGGCGTCATCAACATAGGACTTTGCGGTATCGAGAAGGCCGCGACCGGTGGACTGCCAGTCATCCTTGTTGTCATCCACATAGGCCTGCGCCTTCTGAGAGGTTTCATTGAACCAGTCGCCGGCCTTGTTGGACAGCTCGTTGGCGCGAGCGGAAAGCTCCTCGCGCTTTTCCTGGGACTCAGACTTGGTGGGCAGCGCCTGCTGAATCTTCTTATTCGTGCGCTCACCGGCCTTCTGCGCGCGCCAGCGCAGGGATGGCTTGCCCTCGGTGTCTTGGGTGGTGATAAAGAGTGCGCCGAGCAGGGCGGTGTTGGTAATGAAGCCGTTGCGACGGTCTTCCTTGTCCTTCTTATTATCTGCGGCCCAGAAGTTATTCTTGCCCACCAAGTTGGGCAGGGTAGCGGCAGCCAGCACGGCTGCGGAGGTGCGTGGTGCCTTGCCCAGAGCCAAGGTGGTACCTGCACCGATCTTTGCGCCGCCGAGGGCGCGGGTAGCTAGTTCCGGATCGTTGGGAATCAGGTTCTTGTAACCGGAGGGGACGAACTTGCGCA
Organism: Corynebacterium sp. MSK310; assembly: GCF_030227355.1. NCBI lineage: Bacteria > Bacillati > Actinomycetota > Actinomycetes > Mycobacteriales > Corynebacteriaceae > Corynebacterium > Corynebacterium sp. MSK310. The sequence continues at coordinate 28,066 of NZ_JASPFZ010000009.1, read as the reverse complement.
GGGTCTTGAGGAAGCCTTCGGTTTCCTTGGTGTGCTCCGAGGCATTGCGCAGGTCGTCTACACCTTCCCATACAAATACCGATGCCAGCATGGGGCGGGCAAACTTGCGAATCATAGTCCTTTAAGCTCCTTAGCTCGTTGTTCTAGACCAATCGTGTGATTGACCATTATACGCTGAAATAGCCGCCTAGATCACCAACGGCGCTCCCACCAATCACCCAACTTGGGGCGTTCTTCCCCCAAGGTGGTGGGCTTGCCATGCCCCGGGCGGATGATGGCGTTATCCGGGAACTCCTCGAAGATGCGCTTGCTGACGTCCTTATATAGCCGCACGAAGTCGCCTTCAGAGGTCGTTCGACCCAATCCACCGGGGAATACGGAATCTCCCACAAAGAGGTTCGTGACACCGTCAACGGTGGCCACTAGCGCCACACCACCGGGGGTATGGCCGCGCAGGATGATGATCGGCAATTTCATGCCGGCAAACTCGATGGAATCGCCCTCGCGCAGCTCAACGTCCACGTTTTCCGGAATGGCGGGCGAATCAATAAAGGAGGCGTAGTGTTTTGCGTTGGTGGCCTCCAAAACCTCGCCGAGAGCCCGCACGTGATCCCAGTGGCGGTGCGTGGTGAGAACGGCGGTGATGTCAACGCCTGCCTCGCGCGCCATGTCGAGGATGGCGGGGGCGTTATCGGCGGCATCGACAAGCAAGCCTTGATCGCCGGCGGTGAGCAGGTAGCAGTTATTGTCCATCTCCGAAACGGAGATTTGGTGAAGATGTAGCTCGTTAGTCATACGTTCCAGCTTACGGGTACATTCAAGGGGAGATTAAAATCTAGGATCTGGAGGCTGGAGCGCAGTGGCAGAACGATTGATTGTGCGAGGCGCACGGGAACACAATCTCAAGGGCGTGGATATCGATATTCCGCGCGATAAAATGGTGGTTTTTACTGGGCTTTCGGGTTCCGGTAAGTCCTCGCTGGCCTTCGATACCATCTTTGCGGAGGGCCAACGCCGCTACGTGGAATCGTTGAGCTCTTATGCCCGGATGTTTTTGGGCCAGATGGATAAACCCAACGTGGAATACATCGGTGGCTTATCGCCGGCGGTGTCCATCGATCAGAAATCCACGAACCACAACCCGCGCTCTACCGTGGGCACGATTACGGAGATCTACGATTACCTCCGCTTGCTTTTCTCGCGCGCCGGCACCCCGCACTGCCCCAAGTGCGATGCCGTTATCGAGCGCCAGACGCCGCAGCAGATCGTTGATGCAGTACTGGAGCAGGAAGAAAAGCTGAAGTTCCAGGTGCTCGCCCCGGTAGCGCGCAAGCGCAAGGGCGAGTTTGTTGACCTTTTCCAAGATCTTTCGGCGCAGGGCTACTCCCGCGTGCGCGTGGATGGTGAGACTCACCAATTAAGCGATCCGCCGAAGCTGAAGAAGCAGGTTAAGCACACTATCGAGGTGGTAGTGGACCGGTTGCAGGTCAAAGCCTCCCAGAAGCAGCGCTTGACCGATTCCGTGGAAACGGCTTTGCGGCTTGCCGATGGTCTCGTCACCATCGAGTTCGTTGATAAAGAGGAACTCACGCATACCTATTCCGAAAAGGCGGCCTGCCCCAATGGCCATGCGTTGACCATCGAGGAGTACGAGCCGCGCGCGTTTTCCTTTAACGCACCCTTTGGCTCCTGCCCGGTTTGCGATGGCTTGGGCACCAAGCTCGAAGTGGATGTGGACCTGCTCATTCCGGATCCGGATGCCCCAGCCGTCGATGCCGTGCAGCCGTGGCATTCCAGCCCGAATTCTCGGTACTTCGTGAAACTCGTGGAGGGTTTGGGCAAAGCGATGGGCTTTGATCCGCAGACCCCCGTCAGCGAGCTGACGGAGGAGCAGCGCGATGCGTTGATTTACGGTACCGAAACCGAAGTGCGAGTGCGATATAAGAACCGCTATGGCCGCCAGCGCAATTGGACTGCGCCCTTTGAGGGCGCAGTAGGCTTCCTACACCGCAAATTGGACACCACGGATTCGCAGTCCCAAAAGGATCGCCTGCTGCAATACACCCGCCGGGTGCCGTGTAACACGTGTAAGGGAACGCGCCTGAAGCCGGAAATCCTCGCCGTGCGCTTGGCATCGACCTCGCATGGTGAACAGTCCATCGCGGGGCTAAGCGCCCTGTCCATCGAGGATGCCTCAGAGTTTTTGGATTCGCTCGTCTTGGGACACCGCGAGGAAATCATTGCTGGAGCGGTGCTGAAGGAAACCCAGGCCCGCTTGCGTTTCTTATTGGACGTGGGGCTTAACTACCTCACCCTGGACCGCGGCGCCTCGACCCTGTCTGGCGGCGAGGCCCAGCGCATTCGCCTAGCCACGCAGATTGGTTCCGGGCTGGCAGGCGTTTTGTACGTCTTGGACGAGCCGTCCATTGGTTTGCATCAGCGCGATAATCACCGCCTGATCTCAACTCTGCAGCGCCTGCGCGATATTGGCAATACGCTTATCGTGGTCGAACACGATGAAGACACCATCCGCTCGTCCGATTGGCTGGTGGATGTGGGCCCGCGCGCCGGCGAATACGGCGGCGAAGTGGTCTACCAAGGCGAGCCCGCCGGCGTGGAGAAGGTAGAGGAGTCCTTGACGGGGCAGTACCTGTCTGGTTCCAAGGTGCTGGCTGTTCCTGATCACCGCCGTGAAATCGATAAAGATCGCACCCTGAAGGTAGTCGGCGCACGGGAAAATAACCTCAAGGGGATTAACGTCGAGATTCCGCTCGGCGTGCTGGTGTGCATTACCGGTGTGTCTGGTTCCGGCAAATCCACCGTGGTCAATGAGATCCTGGCCAAGACCCTGGCTAATAATCTCAACCGCGCCCGGCAGGTTCCTGGGCGTGCCAAGCGTGTGGAGGGCATCGAGCACCTGGATAAGTTGGTGCAGGTGGATCAAAGCCCGATTGGCCGCACACCGCGTTCCAACCCGGCTACCTATACCGGCGTCTTTGATAAGATTCGCAATCTTTTTGCGGAGACCCAAGAGGCAAAGGTGCGCGGCTACAAGGCCGGGCGCTTTTCGTTCAACGTTAAAGGCGGCCGCTGCGAGGCATGCCAGGGCGATGGCACCATCAAGATCGAGATGAACTTCCTGCCGGATGTCTATGTCCCGTGTGAGGTCTGCGAGGGCGCGCGCTATAACCGCGAAACCCTGGAGGTCCACTACAAGGGCAAGAACATCGCAGAAGTGCTGGATATGCCCATCTCAGAGGCAGCGGACTTCTTCGAGCCCATTACGTCCATCCACCGCTACTTGGCCACGCTTGTCGATGTCGGCTTGGGTTACGTCCGCCTCGGCCAAGCCGCCACCACGTTGTCCGGCGGTGAGGCCCAGCGCGTGAAGCTTGCCTCGGAGCTACAAAAGCGCACCAATGGCCGCACCATCTATATCCTGGATGAGCCGACGACCGGTCTGCACTTTGAGGATATTCGCCGGTTAATGCTGGTGATTCAAGGCTTGGTAGATAAGGGTAATTCCGTGCTTATCATTGAGCACAACCTCGATGTCATCAAGGCTGCAGACTGGATTGTGGATATGGGCCCAGAAGGTGGTGCCGGTGGCGGCACCGTGGTCGCGCAGGGTACTCCGGAAAAAGTCGCACAGGTAGAAGGTTCCTATACTGGCGGCTACCTCAAGGAAATGTTGCCCTAAAAACTAAGGAGATAGTTTCTGCGAAAAATTGTCTCCTTTTCAAAACATGGGCTAGTCTGTGAGGAATGAATCTACGGCGGAGAATGGGAGCGATACTCGCGACGGTATCGCTTGCTGCCGTGGCGGCGTGCTCGTCCCCCGAGCAGGCGGCGGATACGGCGGGGGGGGGAGGGGCATCGGCAAGCGCGAGCGATACAGCCGATGCGGCGCTCACCAAAGATCTGGGTCGCGCCGTTGAGTCGTTGTCCAAGGACTATGACGCCCAGGTCGGAGTGGCTATCTCCGCCGGCGAAGAAAAAATTTCTGCGGGAGACACAGGCGATGGACCGGCTTGGTCCACCATCAAAGTGCCCATCGCCATTACCGCGCTGCAAGATGGCGCCGATCCGTCCTTGGTGGATCTGGCCATCAAAGAATCCGATAATGATGCCGCGTACGCATTGTGGTCGCAGGTGCAGTGGGAAGAAAACGTGGCCTCGGAGGCGGTGGAAAAGCTCTTGCGTGAGCACGACTCGAAGGCCTCCATTGAAGCTGATGCTTTTGGCTACTCCACCTGGCCATTGCAGGAGCAGGCGAATTTCGGCGCGCAATTGCCCTGCATCAAGGAAGTCGAATACGTCCATGAGGTATTAAATGACATTGTGGAATGGCAAAGCGTTGGCCTATCCAAACATGCAAGCACCCGGGCAAAAAGCGGCTGGGGGCTCGATGAAAATAGCGATGACTACACATTCCGCCAATTCGGTGTCCATGAAAAGGACGGCAAAAGGGTAGGAGTAGCCCTAAGCGTCATCGTCGAAGGCGAGGATTATGAAAGTGGCTCCGCCGGGATAGATGATCTTGCCGATGACGTCCTCAAGGTCATCGACAAAGCCATTGAGGATGGAAAACTAGAGCCCGATTCCACCTGCGAGGATGCTTAGCTCACCGCGGTTTGCTTTAAGTGGTAGCGGGCTGCTAGTGTCATACCCACTACCGCCCAAGGTACCTTTTGCAGGAACCTGGGTCACAAGCGGAGATTCTCCCACCCGATGCCGCGAACTTAAAGTTCGTTGGATAACGGTAAAGGTAACCAGACGTTCGTGTCTGGCTCTGTGAGATCTCCCGGCTGTCTTTGGCAGACCGGGTTAGATTCGTTTGTGGTCCACGGTAGGTGAACTCATTACCCAAAACCCCTAATCGAGGAGAACCACAATCAGCGCTGAAGCTCGCATTAATGAGCGTATCCGAGTACCCGAGGTCCGTCTTGTCGGCCCCGGTGGTGAACAGGTGGGTATCGTCCGCACCGATGATGCCCGCAAGCTTGCCTATGAAGCTGACCTGGATTTGGTCGAGGTAGCTCCTAAGGCTAAGCCCCCAGTTGCCAAAATCATGGACTACGGCAAGTTCAAGTATGAGCAGGCCCAAAAGGCTCGCGAATCTCGTAAGAACCAGCAGCAGACCGTGGTGAAGGAACAGAAGTTCCGTCCGAAGATCGACGATCACGATTATGAGACCAAGAAGAGTAACGTAGTTCGCTTCCTGGAAAAGGGATCCAAGGTCAAGGTGACCATCATGTTCCGCGGCCGCGAGCAATCGCGACCGGAGCTGGGGTTCCGGCTTTTGGAGCGGTTGGCCGATGACGTCGCTGAGGTTGGCGTAGTTGAGTCCCGCCCCAAGCAGGATGGTCGCAATATGACCATGGTTTTGGGTCCGGTTCGTAAGGGCAAAAAGTAAACCGTATTCCACGTAGGATTTAAGGACTTATACTCATGAAGCAGAAGACCCACAAGGGCACCGCAAAGCGCATCAAGGTGACCGGTTCCGGCAAGCTGCGCCGCGAGCAGGCAAACCGCCGCCACTTGCTGGAGGGCAAGCCTTCCAAGCGCACCCGTCGCCTCAAGGGCACCGAGTCTGTCTCCCAGCCAGACACCAAGCGCGTCAAGCGCCTGCTCGGTCGCGCCTAAAAGCGCCCAATCAACCCACATCCACCATCTCAATCAGAATTTAAGGAAGTAATACTGTGGCACGAGTAAAGCGCTCAGTTAACGCAAAGAAGAAGCGTCGCGCGATCCTGAAGTCCGCCAAGGGCTACCGTGGCCAGCGTTCCCGCCTGTACCGTAAGGCCAAGGAACAGTGGCTGCACTCTATGACTTACGCTTACCGCGACCGTCGCGCGCGTAAGTCTGAGTTCCGTAAGCTGTGGATCCAGCGCATCAACGCTGCTGCCCGCATGAACGACATCACCTACAACCGCCTCATCCACGGCCTGCGCTTGGCTGAGATCGAGGTAGACCGCAAGATCCTCGCCGAGCTTGCCGTCAACGACTTCGAGGCTTTCTCCGCACTGTGCGAGACCGCCAAGGCTGCCCTGCCCGAGGACGTCAACGCACCGAAGGCTGCGTAAGCCTTCTCAGCTACATAGCTGCTTGCCCACCCCATCACCGGTTAATCCCCGGCGTGGGGTGGGTTTCGTGCTATCTCAACGCCTGATGCTCGCCAAAGACATGCACGCTGTGTGCTAGATTAATGAGTCTATAAAGCCAGTATTCGCAAGGAGACCGCCAAGCTATGACGAGCCCGTATGACCGTGAGCAACCAGAAGGAAACTATGGTTCCAACCAATTCCCTGGCCAGAATCAGCCGTATTACTCCCAGGATTTCCAATCCGGTGGTTATGCGCCGCAGGGCTATCCGCAGCAACAATATGTAGCTGCAGGTAACCAGAAGTCTTGGGTTGCTACCTTGCTCCTGTGCTTCTTCTTGGGCAGCGTCGGTGCGCATAACTTCTACACCGGCCGCACCACCTATGCCATTGTGCAGTTATCGCTCAATATCATCGGCTGGTTTACCTTCTGGTTCCTGTTGGGCATCCTCTTCTGGGCCGTGCTGGGAATCTGGGTACTCGTTGAGTTCTTCATGATTCTTCTTGGTGCGGGTGATTATGACAAGGACGCGCGCGGAGTTCCCCTTCAGAAATAATCGATTGCGCCAAGGCCCTGCCGGATTTCTGGCAGGGTTTTGTCATGCCTAAGGTGCGACACGGCCAGTAATTGGACCACGGTAGGGTAGAGCCTATGAATTTAGACTTTGACTCCGCCTTTACCGAACGCACTCCGCGCATTGTTAACGCGGCGAAATTGCACCGCGCTGCTAACCGCAAGAAGGCTAAGCAGTTCATTATCGAGGGCGAAAATGCCGTGGACGCTGCGGTGTCTACGGGTGCGGCCACGGATGTATTTGTGACGGAAAAGGCCGCGGAACGCTTCGCGGACATCGTCACGGCCTGCGGGTATATGGATGTCTACGTCCACCCCATTACAGATAAGGCCGCAAAGCACCTGGCCGATACCGCGACAACTACGGGAATTTTTGCCCTGTGCAGTTCCTCGGTCTTGTGGTCTGCAGGAAAGATTCTCAATGGTAAGCCGAATTTGATTTCGGTGCCGGTGCTTACCTCGGAGCCCGGAAACGCGGGTACGTTGATTAGGACTTCGGATGCGATGGGCGCTGATGGCGTGATCTTCGCTGGCGAGACCGTTGACCCCTTAGGCAGCAAGGTTGCCCGCGCTTCGGCCGGCTCCTTATTCCACGTCCCGGTTGCGCGCGATCCCAATATCAAGGACGTTCTCGGCCAATTGCGCAAGTCTGGCGTGCAAATCGTCGCGACGGCCGCAGATGGGGAAGTAGAGCTTGCCGATGCCGACCTCACCCAACCCACCGCCTGGCTCTTTGGCAATGAAGCCCACGGGTTGGGCGAGCTGCTTGAAGAGGCCGATATGCGGGTGCGCATCCCGCTGCGAGGTCGTGCTGAGTCGCTCAACCTTGCCACCGCGGCCAGCATCTGCTTGTACGAGTCCGCTAAGGCACAGGAACAGAACTAGGCCCCAATCGCGTTTGTCCGCGGTAGCGAATGAAAAAGGGGTCCCTGGGGCTGCCCGTGTCCTAGTGACAGAGTAAGATTGCACGCGTTAGTTTTCGCGCGAGAAGAAGGTACGAAGTACGTGTCCGATACACCGCAGATCGAATTGACCGAACAGGCCCTCGGGGCCGCGGCCGATAAGGCTATCGCAGCCTTCGAAGCAGCAGAGACGCTAGAGGATCTCACCGCTGCCCGCCGCGAGCACTTAGGCGATAACGGGTATATCCCGCAAGCCCGCCAATCCCTCGGCCAAATCCCTAAGGATCAGCGCAAATCCGCCGGCAAGGCCGTGAATATGGCCCGCGGCAAGATGGAAAAGCGTTTTGCGCAGGTCAAGGAGGAATTGGAGCAGCAGGCGCGCGAGGCCCAGCTGAAGGCCGAAACCGTCGACGTGACGATTCCTACGACTCGAGCGCAAACAGGTGCACTGCACCCCATTACCTCCTTATCGGAGCGCATCGCCGATATTTTCGTTGGCATGGGGTGGGAAATCGCCGATGGTCCAGAAATCGAAGCAGAGTACTTTAACTTCGATGCCCTGAACTTCAAGCCGGATCACCCAGCGCGCACCCTGCAGGATACGTTCCACGTGGGCAAGGAAGGCTCCAAGCAGGTTCTGCGCACGCACACGTCGCCTGTTCAGGTGCGCACGATGCTCGAGCGCGATGTGCCCCTGTACATCGCCTGCCCGGGGCGCGTTTTCCGTACGGACGAGCTGGACGCTACTCACACCCCGGTATTCCACCAGGTGGAGGGCCTCGCCGTGGATAAGGGCCTGACCATGGCTCATCTGCGCGGAACGCTCGAGCACTTGGCCAAGGTGCTCTTCGGCCCCGAAACCACGACGCGCATGCGCGTTAATTATTTCCCCTTTACGGAGCCTTCTGCGGAGGTAGATGTCTGGTTCCCCAATAAAAAGGGCGGCGCCGGCTGGATCGAATGGGGCGGTTGCGGAATGGTCAATCCCAACGTGCTGCGCGCGGTAGGTGTTGATCCGGAAGAATATACGGGTTTTGCCTTCGGCATGGGCCTAGAGCGCACCCTGCAATTCCGCAATGGACTGACCGATATGCGCGACATGGTTGAAGGCGATGTCCGATTCACCCTGCCCTTTGGCGTACAGGCTTAAAACCCAGAAAGGATAGATACATCATGCTTATTTCCCAAGACTGGGTTACCCGTATCCTTGGCGCTTCCAATCCGAACTGGAGCGTGTCTGCTGCCGATATGGATTCCGGTTTCGTCCGTGTGGGCTTTGAAACCGAAGGATATGAGCCTATCCCTGAGACTACTGGTCCATTGGTCATTGGCCAGGTTGTAGAAATTGAAGAGCTCACGCAGTTCAAAAAGCCCATTCGGTACTGCCAGGTCAACGTCGGCCAGGCCAATGGCACCGGTGAATTGCAGGGCATTATCTGCGGTGCGCGCAACTTCCGGTTGCACGACTATGTCGTAGTTTCCCTGCCGGGCGCAGAGTTGCCCGGTGGCTTCAAAATCGCTGCGCGCGAAACTTATGATCACATCTCCAACGGCATGATGTGCTCCGCTGCGGAGCTGGGCTTTGGCGCGCAGGCAAACGGCATCATCGTGCTCGGTGATGAGGTCGCGGACATGGTGGGCGAAGATGCTCGTCCAATCATCGGTCTGTCCGATACCGACTTTGACGTCAATATCACCCCAGACCGCGGCTACGCACTATCTGCGCGTGGCTTAAGCCGCGAGATCGCCTCTGCCTTTGATCTGGAGTTTAAGGACGTCGCCGACGATCCAGCGGTCGCCGGAATCGATACCTCTGCTGTGCCAGCGGCCGAAGGATCGCTTCTCAATATCGATCTCCGCGAGGAAACCAAGGCGCAGCGATTTGGCGTGCGCAAGGTAAGCGGCATCGATCCGCAGGCACGCACTCCTTTTTGGATGGAACGCGAACTCATGCTGTCCGGCCAGCGCAGCGTCAATGTGGCAACGGATGTGACCAACTACGTCATGTTGCTGTTGGGCGCCCCGATGCATGCCTTCGATGCCAATGAAATCGCGGGTGACCTTACGGTTCGCAATGCACAAGAAGGCGAAAAGTTCGAGACTCTCGATCACGTCACTCGCGAACTCGCTGGTGAGGACGTGGTCATCTGTGATGACAACGGCATTCAATCCCTAGCCGGTGTTATGGGCGGTACGAGTTCAGAGATTTCTGACCAGACCACCGATGTCTACTTCGAGTCCGCAATCTGGGATCCCATTACCGTGGCCCGCACTTCTCGCCGGCACAAGCTTTCTTCTGAGGCATCGCGCCGGTTTGAGCGCGGCGTCGATCCGGCTATCGTCGAGGTGGCCCTCAACATAGCGTGTGCATTGTTGCACTCCATTGCGGGCGGAACGATTGAAAAGGGTCGCACCCTCGTTGGTGAGGTAACTCAGCCACAGGCCATCCGTTTGCGTGCGGAAAAGCCGAGCGAATACGCCGGCGTGGAGTACTCCCGCGAGACCGTTATCTCCCGTCTAGAAGAGGTCGGTTGCTCCGTCGAAGCAGAATCGGATTCGGTACTTAAAGTCACGCCCGCGACCTGGCGCACCGATATTTCCATGGACGTTGACCTCATCGAGGAGGTCTTACGCCTTGAAGGCTTGGAAGATATCCCCACCGTTCTGCCCACGCCGGCAGGCGGTCGCGGTTTGACCCCAGCGCAAAAGCGCCGCCGCGCCATCGGCCACGGTTTGGCATATGCGGGCTATGCCGAGGTTTTGCCCACGCCGTTTATCGCGAACGACACCTTTGATGTGTGGGGCCTTGGCTCTGACGATGCCCGCCGCAATACCGTGGCAGTGCAGAACCCGTTGGAGTCTGACAAAGCCATCTTGGCCACGACCTTGCTTCCCGCAACGCTTGAGGCTTTGGGCCGCAACGTAGCTCGCGGCCGCAAGGATCTGGCGCTGTTTGGCCTCCAGCAGGTGGCATTCAAGCGCGCAGAATCGTCTCCTATGCCCTCCGTGGCCCAGCGCCCTGGCGATGAAGTTGTGGAAGAACTCCTGCGCACGCTTCCGGAGCAGCCCTTGCACGTGGCAACCGTCGCTACGGGCAAGATGGAACACGAGGGCCCGTGGGGCGAAGGCCGAGATTACACCTATGCGGATGCCATTGAATCCGCACGTCTGGTTGCCCGCGCCGCGGGCCTTGATATCGAGGTCGAGGCCGCGCAACACCTGCCGTGGCACCCAGGCCGGTGTGCCGCAATCAAGGTGGCAGGAACAGATGACATCGTGGGCTACGCTGGCGAATTGCACCCCCAGGTTCTTGAGGCGCTCAGCTTGCCGCCGCGCACGTGTGCGATGGAGTTTAATATCACGGCTTTGCCGCTGACTGAACGCTTCCCGGCGCCGGTATTGTCGGCATTCCCAGCCTTGCACCAAGACATCGCGCTGGTGGTGGATGAAGATATCCCAGCGGAAAAGGTGCGCGCCACGGTGGAAGAGGGAGCCGGCGATCTCATCGAGTCGGTCGACCTCTTCGATATTTTCCGCGGTGAGCAATTGGGCGAAGGCAAGAAGTCCTTGGCCTTCCAGCTGCAATTCCGCGCTGCGGACCGTACCTTGACCGATGAGGAGGTCAACGAGCACCGCACGACGGCCGCCGAATTGGCCAAGCAGCGATTCGGCGCAGAAATGCGAGCATAGGGCAGACCCAGTAGTCCAGTCCTTTCCATTAAAAGGCGAAGATCCTGAGTCCGGTGGCGCATAGGTCACTTGGGCACTGGGTCTTCGCCGTTCTGCGTTTTCATGCAACGTACTAATTACTTTCATGCCCTTTGACCTTGGAAAAGTAACCCAATTCACTGAATAACATACAGTAGAGCGTATTTCTTGCTATAGTTTCCGGTATGACGATTTCAGTAGCAGTGGCAGGGGCCACTGGGTACGCCGGCGGAGAGATTCTGCGCCTGCTGCTATCCCACCCTGCCTATCATTCCGGTGACCTGCGTATTGGTTCCTTGACGGGAAATTCCCAAGTAGGCCAGCGCGTCGCAGAAATTATGCCGCATCTCCCGCAACTGGCAGATCGCGTCATTGCTGACACCACGCCCGAAGAACTTGTAGGACACGACGTCGTCTTCTTGGGCTTGCCGCATGGACACTCGTCGCGGCTCGCGGAGCAATTGGGAGATGAGGTCACGATCATCGATTGCGCCGCCGACTTTCGGCTCCGTAAGGAAAGCGATTGGAAAGCCTATTACGGCGGGAACTATGCGGGGCAGTGGCCGTACGGTATCCCGGAAATCCCGGAAAACAGGTCAAACCTTAAAGGCACAAACCGGGTAGCCGTGCCCGGATGTTTCCCCACGGCCATTACCTTGGGGACGCTGCCCGCTATTGCGCGAGGGCTAGTGGAATCCGCCCTTTCCGTTATTGCTGTTACCGGCGTCTCCGGAGCGGGAAAGAAGGCTTCCGTCGCGCAATTGGGCGCAGAGACCATGGGAAACGTCAAGGCCTATAAACCAGGCGGCACCCATCGGCATACCCCGGAAATCGTGCAGAACCTGCAACCGTTTTCCCACGATGAGGTGTCCGTGAGTTTTACCCCGGTGCTTGCGCCCATGCCCCGTGGGATTCTGGCGACGATTACGGCGGAGTTGAAAGGGGGTATCGGCAAGCAGCAGGTGCGCACCGCATTCGAGGAATTCTATGCCGATGAACGCTTCTGCCTCGTGCTGCCAGAAGGCCAGCAACCGGAAACCCAGAACGTGGTGGGCACAAACATGGTGCATATCCAAGCCCATGTTGATGAAAATTCCCACCGCCTCATCATCACCGCGGCGCTAGACAATTTGTGCAAGGGTACCGCCGGTGCCGCCGTGCAATGTATGAACCTTGCGCTGGGATGGACAGAAACTTTGGGATTGCCCCAAGCCGCAGTCGCCCCGTAGGGCTGCGCATTACTTAGAGGAGAATTTGATGACTACACCAGGAATCACAGGACCCGCCGGATTTAGCGCCGGCGCGGTAAAGGCCGGAATCAAGCCCTCCGGAAAAGCGGATTTGGCTTTGCTTGTAAACGAGGGCCCTCGCTCGGACGCGGCGGCGGTGTTCACGCGCAACCGCGTGGTGGCTTCCCCCGTTAAGGTCTCCCGCGAGGCCGTAGCGGATGGCCAGTTGCGTGCTGTAGTCATCAACTCCGGCAATGCCAATGCGTGCAATGGCGCGCAAGGCGATGCCGATGCGCGCGCCATGGTGGACGCCGTATCTCATAGCACGGACATCGCCGTGAAGGATATTGCCATTTGTTCTACCGGGCTCATCGGTGAGCCGCTACCTATGGACAATGCGCTTGCAGGCATCGCGGATGTTATAAACCACGTGGGTACGACTCCACAGCACGGCAATGACGCCGCCACAGCCATTATGACCACGGACACCGTTCCCAAGGAATCCGGTTTTGCTGGCGATGGATGGTCCGTGGGCGCTATGGGCAAGGGCGTTGGCATGATGGCGCCTTCGCTGGCCACGATGTTGGTGTGCATTACTACTGATGCCGTCGCCGACGCGGCGATGCTGCGGAGCTCGCTGGAAAAGGCCTGCGCACAGACTTTTAATACCTTGGATGTGGACGGTTCAACCTCTACCAATGACACCGTGATCGTCATGTCTTCTGGGGCCTCCGGCGTGCAGCCCAGCGAAGAAGAGTTGGACCAGGCAATCCTAGAGGTCTGCGCGGATATTGCGGATCAGCTTCAAGCCGATGCTGAGGGAGTGACAAAGCGCGTAAAGATCACCGTTGAAGGTACGGGCTCTGATGAGCAGGCGCTCAATGCCGCTCGCACCCTGGGCCGGGATAATTTATTCAAGTGCGCCATGTTCGGCTCCGATCCCAACTGGGGCAGGGTACTGGCCGCCGTCGGCATGGCAGATGCAGACATGGACCCCGACAATATCTCCGTCTACTTCAATGACCAGCCGGTATGTGTGCACTCGACGGGCGCGCCTGGAGCCCGCGATGTGGACTTGAGCGGGGTGGATATTGATGTCCGCGTGGATCTCGGCACGGGTGGCGAGGGCACGGCGTTCGTTCGCACTACGGACCTGTCCTACTCCTACGTTGAGATCAATTCGGCGTATAGCTCCTAGGAGGAGAAATGTTTCCCGGACTGAATAATCAAGAACGCGCTACGGTGCTGGCTGAAGCCCTGCCGTGGCTGCAACACTTCCGCGATAAAATCGTCGTCGTCAAGTATGGTGGCAACGCCATGGTGGATGAGGAACTCAAGGAAGCCTTTGCGGCGGATATGGTGTTTCTGCGCACCATCGGAGCAAAGCCCGTTGTCGTCCACGGCGGTGGCCCGCAGATCAATTCCATGCTGGATAAGCTCGGCATCGAAGGCGAATTTAAGGGCGGTTTCCGCGTCACCTCGCCCGAAATCATGGACGTGGTGCGGATGGTCCTTTTTGGCCAAGTCGGCCGCGGATTGGTGAATCTCATTAACTCGCACGGGCCCTACGCCGTGGGCACAAGTGGCGAAGACGCTGGGCTTTTCCGCGCCACCAAGCGGTTTGTGGACGTAGAAGGGGAGGCAACCGATATCGGGATGGTGGGCGATATCGTGGAGGTCAACCCGGCAGCCGTCAATGACATCATCGAAGCTGGCCGCATCCCGGTGGTCTCAACTATCGCGCCAGGAACCGATGGCGAGGTGTATAACATCAACGCCGATAGCGCCGCGGGTGCGCTAGCGAGCGCACTGGGAGCAGAACGCCTTGTCATCTTGACCAACGTGGAAGGCCTTTATACCGACTGGCCGAATAAAGATTCCCTAGTCTCCAAAATCGAAAGCGATGAGCTTACCGGACTGCTTCCTGGCTTGAGCTCCGGCATGATTCCCAAAATGGAATCCTGTCTCAATGCCGTGCAGGGCGGGGTATCCGCCGCGCACGTCATCGACGGCCGAATAGGCCATTCCGTGCTCCTTGAGCTTTTAACCCCAGGCGGCATTGGAACGATGGTCCTGCCCGATGATTACGAAAAGCACGATTATCCCGAAGGCACAGTGTTCAGGAAGGACGATATCGCATGAGCACGCAAGAAACATTAACCGGCCGGTGGTCAGAAACGCTGGCCAATACCTATGGCCAGCCGCTACTCGGCCTGGTCTCCGGAAAGGGGTCCACGCTTACCGATGAAAACGGGAAAACCTACATTGACCTGCTGGCCGGCATCGCCGTGAATTCCTTGGGCTATGGCAATGCGGAGGTAGCAGATGCTGTTGCCAAGCAAAGCCGCACCCTTGTGCATACCTCCAATCTTTTTGCCACCCAACCCGTGCTCGACGCCGGGGCAAAGCTGATTGAACGGGTGGGCGATAGTGAGGCGCGCGTATTTTTCTGCAACTCCGGCTCAGAGGCAAACGAGGCGGCATTCAAGCTAGCGCGGCTGACCGGTAGGCGGCGCATCCTTGCTGCGCACCATGGTTTTCACGGGCGCACGATGGGCTCTTTGGCCATGACTGGGCAGCCCGATAAGCAAAAGGCATTCCGCCCACTGCCTAGCGGCGTGGAGTTTTACCCTTACGGCGATATCGACTACCTGCGCCAGTTGGTGGAGCAAGATGCCGCGGATACCGCCGCCATTATCTTCGAGCCTATTCAGGGCGAGACCGGAGTCATTCCTGCCCCTGCCGGGTTTATGCGGGCGGTTTCTGATTTATGCGATGAACACGGCATTTTGCTCATCGTCGATGAGGTCCAAGCCGGAGCAGGGCGCACGGGGCAATTCTTTGCTCACGAGCTTGAGGTAATTTCCCCCGATGTCATCACCATGGCCAAGGGCCTCGGCGCCGGATTGCCCATCGGCGCCACCATCACCCGCGGTCGCGCGAAGGACTTATTCCAGCCAGGTTCCCACGGGACCACCTTTGGCGGAAACCCCGTGGCGTGTGCTGCGGCCAATGTTGTCCTTGATGCCCTCGATGAGAAGTTCTTGAATGAGGTCTCCGCAAAGGGCGAGGATTTAACGCAGCAAGTCAAGAAGATTTCCGGAGTCAGCGACGTGCGCGGCCGCGGTCTTATGCTAGGTGTTGTATTAAATGCACCGGTGGCTCGCGAGGCCGTCAAGCGTGGATTTGAGCAGGGGATTATCCTTAATGCCCCGAGCGAGAACGTCTTGCGCCTTACTCCGCCACTGGTCATTTCCCAGCAGGAAATTGATACTGCCCTAGAAAAGCTACGCACCGTTGTGGAGGAATTAGTATGAGCTTGCGCCATTTCTTAGCCGATGATGACCTCAGCCCGGAGGAACAAAAAGAAGTCCTCGATCTCGCGGTTAAGCTCAAGGCCGATCCGTTCGCTCGGCGCCCGTTGGAGGGACCAAAGACGGTAGCCGTCCTCTTTGATAAGACATCTACGCGTACCCGCTTTTCTTTTGAAACCGGAATTGCGCATATGGGCGGCAGCGCCATTACTGTTGATTCTTCGGGCACACAGATGGGCAAGGGCGAGTCCTACCAGGATACGGGCGCGGTCTTGTCCCGCTACGTGGAGGCCATCGTCTGGCGCACCTATGCCCACGATAACCTGGAACAGATGGCGGAGACTTCCACGGTCCCGTTGGTCAATGCTCTGTCTGATGACCTGCATCCCTGCCAAATCTTGGCTGATCTTCTGACCTGCCGGGAAAACTTTGGCGATCTTGCTGGCCGCAAGGCGGTCTACCTTGGCGACGGCAATAATAATATGGCCAATTCTTATATGATTGGCTTTGCTACCGCTGGCATGGATATTTCCATCATTTCGCCGGAGGGGTTCCATCCTCGTCCCGAATTTGTCGAGCGCGCACGGCAGCGCGGCAACGTCACGGTTACCGATGACGTTGCGGAAGTAGCCGGCGCCGATGTAGTCATAACGGATACTTGGGTGTCTATGGGCCAGGAAAACGATGGGCAGGACAGGCGCACTCCGTTTTTGCCATATCAGGTCTCTAAAGATGTGATGGCAAAGGCAAAGCAAGACGCGATTTTCTTGCACTGCCTGCCGGCCTATCGTGGCAACGAGGTGACCGCAGAGGTCATCGACGGGCCGCAATCCCGAGTATTCGATGAGGCGGAAAACCGCCTGCATGCCCAAAAGGCACTGCTGGTGTGGCTGCTCGATATTAATAAGGAGAACCGCTAGCGATGAGCACCCCGAGCACTCGAACCGCCCGGCAGGCAAAGATCTTGGAAATTTTGGAT
The DNA here is from genome assembly GCF_030227355.1 of Corynebacterium sp. MSK310. Taxonomy (NCBI): domain Bacteria; kingdom Bacillati; phylum Actinomycetota; class Actinomycetes; order Mycobacteriales; family Corynebacteriaceae; genus Corynebacterium; species Corynebacterium sp. MSK310. The sequence continues at coordinate 11,256 of NZ_JASPFZ010000009.1, read as the reverse complement.
CGCAATCGTGTCACGAGCCAGGTGCAATTATCGGAGCTCTTGTTGGCAGAAGGCATCGATATCACGCAGGCCACGCTGTCGCGGGATCTTGATGAGCTGGGAGCGAAGAAGGTCAAGCGAGACGGTGGGCGCTCGTACTATATGGTCGCGGGCGAGCTGGAACAATTCGAAGATCAGGTGGGCGGACCGCGCGAGAAGTTGCGGCGCATGTTGGATGAATTGGTGGTCTCCCACGATTCTTCGATGAATATCGCGATGTTGCGCACGCCGGCGGGCGCAGCGCAGTACCTCGCCAGCTTTATCGATCGCGTGGGCCTGCACGATGTAGTGGGGTGCATCGCCGGTGATGACACCATCTTTGTGCTGGCACGCGAGGGGGTTACCGGTGCGGAATTGGCGGAAAGGCTGAAGGCACAGAAGATTTAAAGAATAGTGGCATTCTCACACCCGCTCGTATATTATTTAACTAACCGAATTTTTTTCAATTATTGAAGGAGTCTTAGCATGTCTGCACGCGTAGTCTTGGCCTATTCCGGTGGCCTCGATACCTCGGTAGCCATTCCATACCTGGCAAAGATGACCGGCGGCGACGTTGTTGCCGTCTCCCTTGACTTGGGTCAGGGCGGCGAGGATATGGAGTCCGTACGCCAGCGCGCGCTCGATTGCGGTGCGGTGGAGTCCATCGTTATCGATGCCAAAGATGAGTTTGCGGAGCAATACTGCGTGCCCACCATTAAGGCGAATGGCATGTACATGAAGCAGTACCCGCTGGTATCTGCCATTTCCCGCCCGCTGATTACCAAGCACCTCGTGAAGGCAGCGCAGGAGCACGGCGGAACGCACGTTTCCCACGGTTGTACCGGTAAGGGCAATGACCAGGTGCGCTTTGAGGTGTCCTTCCGCGCCCAGGATCCATCGCTAGAGATCGTCGCCCCAGCGCGCGATTATGCATGGACCCGCGATAAGGCCATCGATTTTGCAGAAGAGATTAACCTGCCCATTGAGCAATCGGCGGCCTCGCCATTTTCCATCGACCAGAACCTGTGGGGCCGTGCGGTAGAAACCGGCTTCCTGGAGGATTTGTGGAACCCGCCGACAAAGGATCTCTACGCATATACGGAAGACCCGGGCCTGGGCAATGCTCCGGATGAGATTATCATTTCCTTTGAGAAGGGTGTTCCAGTTGCGGTCGATGGCAAGAAGCTGACCCCGCTGCAGGTCATCGAAGAGGTCAATCGCCGCGCTGGTGCCCAGGGAATCGGCCGCCTGGACATGGTAGAGGACCGGTTGGTGGGCATTAAGTCCCGCGAGGTCTACGAGGCACCGGGTGCCATGGTGCTCATCCAGGCCCATGAGGCGCTGGAGGATGTCACCGTGGAGCGCGAGCTGGCGCGCTACAAGCGCCTGACGGATGCACGGTGGTCCGAGGAGGTTTACGACGGCCTGTGGCACTCGCCGCTCAAGCGTTCTCTGGATGCCTTCATCGAGGAGTCCCAGGAGAACGTCACCGGCGATATCCGCCTGAGCCTGCAGGCAGGTACCGCGACCGTCACCGGCCGCCGCTCCGGACAGTCGCTGTACTCCTTCGATTTGGCTACCTACGACACCGGCGATACCTTCGACCAGACCGCTGCAAAGGGCTTTGTCCAGTTGCACGGCTTGTCCACCCAGATTTCCAACCAGCGTGACCGCGAGGGTGGTTTCCCCACCAGCGCAGAAAAATAGGCACCGATGGAACCACACAAGACTAACGAAGGCGCGCTCTGGGGCGGCCGGTTCTCCGGCGGCCCTTCCGAGGCGATGTTCGCCCTTTCGGTTTCCACCCATTTTGACTGGGTGCTTGCCCCTTACGACGTACTCGCCTCGAAGGCGCATGCCAAGGTGCTGCACAAGGCAGGGCTGCTTTCCGATGCCGACCTAGACACCATGCTTTCCGGACTCACCGAGCTCGGGGAAAAGGTAGCTTCGGGCGAATTTGTGCCAGCACCCACCGACGAAGATGTGCACGGCGCCATGGAGCGCGGCCTCATAGACATCGTTGGGCCCGAGGTAGGCGGCCGCCTGCGCGCGGGACGTTCCCGCAATGACCAAGTTGCCACGCTCTTTCGCATGTGGGTGCGCGATGCCATCCGCGATACGACCCTGCAAGTCTCCGAGCTTGTCGATGCCCTAGCGGATCAAGCCGCCGCGCATCCCGAGGCCATCATGCCGGGCAAGACGCACTCCCAGGCCGCGCAGCCCATCTTGCTTGCCCACGAATTGTTGGGTCATGCCCAACCGCTGCTGCGCGATATTCAACGCTTGCAGGACTTGGATAAGCGGCTAGCCGTATCCCCGTATGGCTCGGGTGCGCTCGCAGGTTCCTCCCTGCAGCTTGACCCAGAAGCCATCGCCGCAGAGCTCGGATTTGATTCCGCTGCGGAAAACTCCCTGGATGGCACCGCATCTCGCGATTTTGCCTCGGAAACGGCCTTTGTGCTGGCGCAGATCGCAGTGGACATGTCCCGGCTGGCAGAAGAGATCGTCTACTGGTGCACCCCGGAATACGGCTACGTCACCTTGGATGATGCTTGGTCTACGGGTTCATCCATCATGCCGCAGAAAAAGAACCCGGATATCCCGGAACTTACCCGCGGCAAGACTGGTCGCCTGATTGGCAATCTCACTGGGTTGCTATCCACGCTCAAGGCACAGCCGCTGGCCTATAACCGCGACCTGCAAGAAGACAAAGAACCCATCGTGGACTCGGTGGCGCAGCTCAATTTGTTGCTGCCATCGATGACCGGGCTCGTGTCCACCCTGTTCTTTAATGAGGACAGGATGGGCGAGTTGGCACCACGCGGATTCACCTTGGCCACCGACCTAGCAGAGTGGATGGTTCGCCAAGGCGTGCCCTTCCGCGAAGCACACGAAGCTTCCGGCGCGTGCGTACGCATCGCCGAAGAGCGGGGAGTGGACCTGGTGGATCTCACTGACGAGGAACTTAGGGGCGTCGACAAGCGGCTGACCCCAGAGGTGCGCGCGGTCCTGACCATTGATGGTGCGGTCGCTTCCCGCACAACCAAGGGCGGGACCGCCGGCGTTCGCGTTGCTGAACAGCGCGAAACCGTCCGCGAACATGCCGCCGCGGCGCGTAAGTGGGCTACCAAGCCAGTGCGCACGCAGAACTAGAAGGGCGACAGACAAGGTCCCTGGCTTATCTAGAAGATAAAAATGCCCTCATCAATGAGAGGAAGGCATTCCATGAGACGTTGCGGGCTGGCCCTTTATGCCGCCTGCGACGTTGTGCAACGTGATGCCGCGCCGTTCGGCATCCTCGGCGAAAGCTGAGATGAAGCTGGCCGAGCGCTTGCCGGAGGCGCAGTACACCCACGCTTCGCTAAGCCCCTCGGCCTGCAGGGAATCGAGGAGGCAGCGCGCTGCCTCTGGATCTTCCAGCCACACGGAGGTTGGTAAGTGGTAATGCTTGGCAGTGGAGTCAAAGAAGAAATCATCGATGGCGGCTTCACTGATTTCGCGCACATCGATGGCCGCGGCGCCATCGCGTAGCTTGTCGAAGATCTCGGCATCGGTATCATCGTCCTCCGGCACGGCACAAGCTCCGCCACCGTAGTCATGCTGCAACTGGGTGGTTAGTTCGCGTGCTGGGTCGCGGGGCACGCGGAAGTGGTCGATGGAGGCGGTTAGGGCATTGTAGATGCTTAACAGGCCCACCCGCTCGCGGTTCATGCCCGTTGCGAACTGGATCAGCTCGGTGGACATCAGGCCCGCGACCACGCTGGTGGTCACACCCAGCACGCCGGCGGTGGCGCAATCAGGCACGGAATCGGGGTCGGGCTGCAGGGGATAGAGGTCGCGCATGCCCACGCCCGACTCGGCGCCGGGCCCGGACCACCACACTGCGCAGTCGCCCCGAAAACGCAGCACCGAGCCCCATACCAGCGGGGTGCCCGTGATCTCCGCGGCATCGGCTGCTAGGAACTTGGTGGTAAACGTGTCGGAACCATCCACTAGGATGTCCACCCCGCGGAGGTAGTCCACGGCATTGTCAGCAGTAAGTCGGTCGCGAATCGCATGCACCACGATGCCGGGCTGCAGTTGCTGGAGCTTTTCGGCTGCGACGTCCACCTTGGGCCTTCCCACATCGTGGGCGGCAAATAGAATCTGGCGGTGGATATTGCTCAGATCCACCGTGTCGTCGTCGATCACAGAGATCTCACCCACGCCGGCGGCAGCCAGCTGCTGCATCAGGGGACAGCCCAAACCACCAGCGCCGATGACGAAGACGTGGGTGGAGTGCAGCGCCTCTTGCTGGGCGATGCCGAAGCCAGGCAACAGCGTTTGGCGGGCAACCCTGTGCAACTCTTCGCGGGGCAGTTGGCTCATTACAGGACCTTGTCTTCCCAGCTAGCCAAGCCTTCAAACGATGACGATGCTACGGCGTGCTGTCGCTTTGGAATGCGGCCGGCTTGGCGGGCCAACCGGCCGCCTTCCACGGCGTATTTCATTGCAGTGGCCATTGCCAGGGGATCCTGGCAGCGGTTGATAGCGCTGGCGAGCAGAACGCCGTCGCAGCCCAGCTCCATGGCCAGTGCAGCATCGGAGGCCGTGCCCACACCGGCATCCAGCAGTACGGGCACGTGGGTACGCGAACAGATCAGCTCAATATTGTGCGGATTCAGGATGCCTAGGCCCGTGCCGATGGGCGAGCCCAAAGGCATCACCGCATCCACACCCACGTCTTCTAGCCGCTTGGCGATGACCGGATCTTCGCTCGTGTATGCCAGCACCACGAATCCTTCAGCGGCCAGCATTTCGCAAGCATCTACCAGCTCGACGACGTCCGGCAGAAGCGTGCGATCATCCGCGATAACCTCCACCTTCACCCAATTGGTGCCCAGCGCCTCGCGGGCTAGCTTGGCGGTGGTTACGGCATCGCGGGCGGTGCGGCAGCCCGCAGTGTTGGGCAGCACGTCAATGTTCAACCGTCGTAAGAGCTCGAAGATGGATTCCCCACCTGCACTCGTGGCACTGTGCCGACGCATGGCCACCGTGGTGAGCTCCGTACCGCTGGCAACCAGGGACTGTTCCAACATAGCCTGGCTGCTGGCACCGCCGGTTCCCATTACTAGGTGCGAATCGAATTGTTTATCTGCGATAGTAAGCATGGTTAAAGCTCCTAACCGCCCTGCACGGCGGTGAGGATATCCAGCTCATCGCCGTTGGTGACTTCATAAGACCAGTTGCTGGCTGGAACGACATCGCCATTGACGGCTACGGCCACGCCTTTCGGCGCGGCATCGCCAGTTTCTGCTTCTACGACGGCGGTCACGGTGATGTGCCTATCGCTGCTGCGGGGTTCTCCATTAACCGTATATTTCATGGTGCGTATTCCTTTCTTTTGTGGGCTATCGGGCGTGGCGTAGTGGATCGCAGGCCGAGATGTCCAACCCCGGGGACGTACCTAGCCCCAACTGGGCACCTACCTTAGCCCCGAAGGCGGACAACAGGATTCCGTGGCGGAAGTATCCGGTAGAGACCACTAGCCCGTCGCGTACTTTGCCCAGGTAGGGAAGGTCATCGGGGGTGCCAGGCCGGGCTCCAACGATCGCTTCGATGAATTCGCATTCCTCCAGCCCAGGAACCACCCGGATGGCATCGCGCAGCAGTGTGTACACACCGTCTACGGCGGGCCCCTTGCGGTTGTCTTCGCGGCTGGTCGCCCCGACGGCGATGGTGCCATCGGTGCGGGGGATGACATACACTGGCCGGTCCTCCACGAATGCGCGCACCACTCGGGTGAGCGGCTCGCCGCTGGTGTGCACTAGTTCTTCCGGTACCCGCAGCCGCAGCATGTCGCCGTACACCGGCCGAAGTGCCAGGGGATTGGCGCCCTCGAACCAGCCGTCCACCTCCTTGGACCCCAGCCCGTTGCAGAGGTAGATCATGTCGGCGGTGAGTACCCGGGCATCGGCAAGCTGCACATTTTGCCCGTCGATGCGCGTTGCTGCAGTGGACATAAATCGAACCCCGGCTCGCTGTAGATACTCCAAAAGGCACGCGCTGAACATGCGCGGGTTGATTTGATGATCGCCCGGGATTTCCACCGCGGCCGCCAGCTGGGGACTTAGGCCCGGTTCTAGCTTTCGGGCTTGCCGTAGTGGCAGCGCGTGGGCATCCATGCCGTGTTTCTGCTGCAGCGCCAGCAGCTCGCGGACGTGCACGCCATCGGCGCGGTCGGCACCTACGACCAGGGTGGATTCGCTGCGGTGGCCGGTCGGTGCGGTGGTTTTGGCCCCCAACCTGGCCAGCAGGTCAGGGAACATCTCGCCCGAAGCCACCATCAGCGGGTACAGCGGTTCTTGCCGGTATTGCACCTCCGCAACCGGAGCCAGCATGCCACCGGCTACGAATGTGGCACCGCTAATCGGCTGGGGATCTACCACCACAATTTGCCGTGGGTCCACGCCCGCCTCCAGCAGCTCGAATGCGGTGGTCAGCCCGATGATTCCCGCGCCGATTATGGCGTGCTCGGTATCATTCATGAGAACCGTTTGCTGGGTCCGTATTTGCCCGATCGAAGGCATCGACAACCGTGGTCGCCAGCGCAGCTGGATCGTCGGAGTCCATAAAAGCACGCACAATCGCCACTCCAGCCACACCGGTTTTGGCCAGTGCTTCAGCGTCGGTGGCCTGCACGTCTCCAATAGCCACCACCGGAACTGCCGAAGCCGCCACGAGTGGGGGATAGCCTTCCAATCCCAGCGGGGTGCGGCCGGAGGACTTCGTCGGCGTGGGGCGGAAGGGGCCGGCTCCGATGTAGTCGATCACATCGGCGTATTCGTTAGCAGCCTGTACGAGCTCTAGGGTGCCCGTAGTCAGCCCGATGATCGCATCCTCGCCAAGGATTCGCCGCGCCAGGCGCGGGTCCAAGTCGTCTTGTCCAATGTGCACGCCGTGGATATGGTGTTCGCCCATCAGGGCGGCCGCTACGTCCACTCGGTCATCGATAAGCACTCGCGTTGCCGGATTGGCTTTTTCTACTGCTGCGGCAACGTCGATGGCCAGGGCGGTCAAATCGCGCACGCTGATGGGCTTGCTGCGAACTTGAATCACGCCCGCACCACCTGCCGCTGCTGCCGCGGCAACCTGTACGACCTTTTCCTGCGGTGCGCCCGTGACGTGGTAGCACCGCAGGTCCAATAGGTTAGCGCTCACTGTACGCGGCTGCTTCCTTTTCCAAGTCCTCGGCTACTTCTTTGGCCTCGCTGCGGTTCAGGTACAGCTTGGAACCCGCGCGGCGGAATTCTTCGGCCATTTCTTCTTCGCCTTCGGCATTAGTGACACCCGCTTCGTCCACGCTCTGGCGGCCGAAGCCCGGCAAGCCGAGGTCCTTGACCAGCGATTGCTCCTGGTCGGTGGCCAGAGCCTCATCGATCTTCTCGCCGAATGCGTCGCGGATGTCCTGGCTAATGCGCATGGAGCAGAACTTGGGTCCACACATCGAGCAGAAGTGGGCGGTCTTTGCCGGCTCCGCAGGCAGGGTTTCGTCGTGGTAGGACTGAGCGGTATCCGGATCCAGGGACAGGGCGAACTGGTCGTGCCAGCGGAACTCGAAGCGCGCCTTGCTCATCGCATCGTCCCACTCGTGGGCGCCGGGGTGGCCCTTGGCGACGTCCGCGGCGTGCGCCGAGACCTTGTAGGTGATCACGCCGGTCTTCACGTCGTCCTTATTCGGCAGGCCGAGGTGCTCCTTCGGGGTGACGTAGCACAGCATTGCGGTACCACCCATGGCGATATTGGCCGCACCGATGGCGGAAGTGATGTGGTCGTAACCGGGAGCAATGTCGGTGACCAGCGGTCCCAGGGTGTAGAACGGTGCACCGCCGCACCATTCCTGCTCCTTTTCGTTGTTGACCTGCACCATGTTTAGCGGCACGTGGCCTGGGCCTTCGACCATGACCTGCACGTCGTATTCCCAGGCACGGTGGGTCAGCTCGCCGATGGTCTTTAGCTCGGCGAACTGGGCTGCGTCGTTGGCGTCGGCGATGGAGCCGGGGCGCAGGCCGTCGCCCAGAGAGAACGCGACGTCGTATTTGGCGAAGATCTCGCACAGCTCGTCGAAGTTCTCATAGAGGAAGGATTCCTTGTGGTGTGCCAGGCACCAGCCAGCCATGATGGAACCGCCGCGGGAGACGATGCCGGTCACGCGCTTGGTAGTCAGCGGCACGAAGGGCAGGCGCACGCCGGCGTGGATCGTCATGTAGTCCACGCCCTGCTCGCACTGCTCGATCACGGTATCGCGGAAGATTTCCCAGGTCAGGTCCTCGGCCACCCCGTCGACCTTCTCGAGTGCCTGGTAGATCGGCACGGTACCGATCGGCACCGGCGAGTTACGCATGATCCACTCGCGGGTGGTGTGAATGTCGTTACCGGTGGATAGATCCATCACGGTATCTGCGCCCCAGCGGGTAGCCCAGCGCAGCTTGTCTACCTCTTCGCGGATAGAGGAGGTCACAGCGGAGTTACCGATGTTGGCGTTGATCTTCGTGTTGAAGGCATTGCCGATGATCATCGGCTCGGACTCCGGGTGGTTGATGTTGTTCGGGATGATCGCTTTACCGGAGGCAACCTGCTCGCGCACCTTTTCTACGTCACAGTGCTCGCGCAGTGCGACGTATTCCATCTCCGGGGTGATAACACCCTGGCGGGCGTAGTGCATCTGGGTTACGCGCTTGCCTTCCTTGGCTCGCAGCGTCTCGCGGCTTATACCCTTCCACTCATCGCTGGCCTCGCCGCGCTTGAGGGCGCGGTTACCGTCGTCCAATAGGTTGCGGCGTCGCCCCTCGTAGGCCTCCACATCGCCGCGAGCTTCGATCCACTCGCTGCGCAGGGCTTCTAGCCCCTCGGTCGGCTCGGCCCACGGGCCGCGGGTGCGGTAGAGCTTCTGCGGTGCATTCGGTCCCGTCGGGGAATCATCCAGCTGCACCTCGGTCTCCGGCACCTGCAGGGTGAAGGTCTTACCGAAGGATTCCACCTGCTTCTCGATGGGGGCGAAGCTGTGCTTCGGGTGGATTTCCGCACCATATTCGTCGTTCGGAATGGTGGTACGGGTGTGTTGGGTAGACGTATCCGTCATAAATGACTCTCCTCATTCTTCCTTCGCTGGTTCTAACCAGGCAGGTTCTAGCGGTACTCGCGCGGGCATACAGCGCGATCTCAGCTCGATACCTCGAGCGCCCGTGTTCGGTTGCACCTTCCACTGTAACGCACACCACCCGAGAGTGAAGTTATGGGGCAGGTGGGTCACCGAGGGGGCATCGGCAAGCAACACCCAGGGAGTCACTCGGTGGGATGTCTGGGGCAGGGGCTAGACTAAGCAGCATGATTGATCAGAAGCTCCTAGAGATCCTCGTGTGCCCAATCGACAGGCAACCGCTGGAGGATCACGGTGACTATTTGGTGAACCCCAGGCTGAGCAAGGCCTATCCGGTGCAGGATGGCATCCCGGTGCTGCTGGTCGACGAGGCCACGGACTGGCCCGGCGAGTACCACCCATTGGCTGCGGATAAGTAGAACCGCACGCCCTGCAAAGAAATAACCCCAAAAAGAACAAATAAAAGGGAACACCTTCGTATGAGCAACACCACGAACATCATCGACGAACTGCAATGGCGCGGGCTGATCAACCAGTCCACGGACTTGGAGGCGCTGAAGGAAGCCACAGAGAACCCGATCAGCTTGTACTGCGGTTTCGATCCGACGGGCAGCTCGCTGCATGCGGGCCACCTGGTGCCGCTGATTATGCTGAAGCGCTTCCAGCAATTCGGTCACCGTCCAATCGCGTTGGCTGGTGGAGCCACGGGAATGATTGGTGACCCGCGCGATGTCGGCGAGCGCTCCATGCTCTCGGAAGAGCAGATCGCAGAGAACATGCAGGCAATCAAGACCCAACTTGAGGCTTTCGTGGACTTCACCGATTCGGGCGAGGTTACAAGCCCAGCGGTGATGGTCAATAACGCCGACTGGACCAGTCAGATCAACGTCATTGAATACCTGCGCGACATTGGTAAGAACTTCTCGCTCAACACCATGCTGGACCGCGATACCGTTAAGCGGCGCTTGGAATCCGACGGCATTTCTTACACCGAGTTTTCCTACATGCTGCTGCAGGCGAACGACTTTGCGCACCTGCACAACGAGTACGACTGTGTGCTGCAGATTGGCGGTGGCGACCAGTGGGGCAACATCGTTTCCGGCGTGGATCTCAACCGCCGCGTAAACGGTGTGAAGGTGCACGGCTTGACGGTACCGCTGGTGACAGATGCCGAGGGCAATAAGTTTGGTAAATCCACCGGCGGCGGCAAACTGTGGCTAGATCCAGAGCTGACCAGCCCGTACTCCTGGTACCAATACTTCATCAATGCCGGTGATGCCGTTGTTATCGATTACCTGCGTTGGTTTACCTTCCTAAACCAAGAAGAGATCGCGGAACTGGAGCGCAAGGTAGAGCAGGAACCCCACAAGCGTGAGGCGCAACGCGTGTTGGCGCGGGAGATGACCACCTTGGTGCACGGCGCGCAGGCCACCGAAGCAGTGGAGCTGGCTTCCCAGGCACTGTTCGGCAGGGCAGAACTGCAGGATCTGGACGAGTCCACGCTGTCTTCTGCATTGCAGGAAACCGAGGTGGTTGAGGTCAGCAGGCAGGCCACCATCCTGGACTTGTTGGTTGAGTCGGGATTGGAGAAATCAAAGGGTGCCGCGCGCCGCACTGTGGGTGAAGGTGGCGCGTACGTGAATAACCAGCGCATCGAGGACATCGAGTGGTCCCCGTCTTCCCAAGACCTGCTGCATGGCTCTTGGCTGGTGTTACGTAAGGGCAAGAAGCGTTTCGCCGGGGCACGGGTTGTGAATCCTTCCTAGTGACGGCGCCCTGGCTGTTAACTGATCCCTTGGTAATTGCGGTTTTACGCTTTTGCCAGGGGATTTGTGCGTTTCTTGGAGTGGGGTGTAGGTTTATCCAAGTCGCCGAGAGGTAGCCGGTTGGTTACTTTTTAGTGACTTTTTGTACTGACTTGGCTCAAGGATTTGACTTGGTTCAGGTTGTTGGGTAAGTTAGTACGAGCCGCCGATGAGAGGTTAACGTTTGGTTAATTTTCTTGTGGTGTGTGGATGTTGCTTGAGAACTCAATAGTGTGCCAATGTACTTATTTTTTATTTTTGTGTGCATGGTTGTGTGTTGATTGGTCTGTTGGC
>NZ_JASPFZ010000008.1:40906-106278 GCF_030227355.1 Corynebacterium sp. MSK310 | reverse complement strand
AGAACAAAAACGACTGAGATGCCGGTTTGTCAACGATGTCGCGACTGACCTGTCAAGCATGTCGCGACTCATGACATGGAGCCGACGACGGGAATCGAACCCGCGCCAGCAGCTTGGGAAGCTGCAGTTCTACCATTAAACTACGTCGGCACTGCGCTAAATGCGCTTTCCCTACTATACACCTTGGGCAGGCGATTGAGTAGAATCGGGTCCGTGCTTCTTTCAGATCGTGATATTCGTTCCGCCATTGATTCCGGAGAGCTGGGCATCGACCCCTTTGATAGTGAGCTTATCCAGCCTTCTTCCGTTGACGTGCGCTTGGATAAGTATTTCCGGGTATTCAATAACTCCCGCTATACGCACATTGACCCCAAGGCGGAGATGCCGGAGCTTACCACGTTGGTGGAAGTAGAAGAGGATCAATCCTTCATTCTCCACCCCGGCGAGTTTGTCCTTGGCGCCACGCTGGAGAAATTCACCCTCCCGGCTGACTTGGCCGGACGGTTGGAAGGCAAGTCCTCGCTGGGGCGGCTGGGGCTATTGACCCACTCCACCGCGGGCTTTATCGATCCCGGCTTTTCCGGGCACATCACCCTGGAGCTTTCCAATACCGCGAACCTGCCCATTGCGCTGTGGCCGGGGATGAAGGTGGGCCAGTTGGCCATCTTTAAGATGACCTCGCCGGCGGAAAGCCCCTATGGCACGGGTGCCTTGGGATCGAAGTACCAAGGTCAGCGCGGCCCAACGCCATCAAAGTCTTACCTGAACTTCCGCAGGGATTAATCTGGTATTTACATAAAATCTCTAGGATGAGGTTTTATGCGGATGACTGTTATTGGCACCGGTTACCTGGGTGCCACCCACGCCGCCTGCATGGCGGAATTGGGGCATGAAGTTTTAGGCGTCGATGTAGACGAGGATAAAATCTCCGTCTTGCAATCGGGCAAGGTTCCCTTTTTTGAGCCGCGGCTACCGGAGGTGCTCGAGCGCAATATTGATGCTGGGCGCTTAGGGTTTAGCACGGATTATGACGAGGCTGCGCAATTCGCCAACGTGCACTTTCTCGGCGTGGGAACCCCGCAGCGCCGCGGCTCTTATGCGGCGGATATGACTTACGTTAAGTCCGTTATCACGGACTTGGTGCCCAAGCTGCGCGGGGAGCACGTCATCTTTGGCAAATCCACCGTTCCGGTAGGAACGGCGGCCGAACTACAAGAACTGGCGGATAGTTTGGCGCCCGAGGGAACCCGCGTGGAAATCGCGTGGAACCCGGAATTCTTGCGCGAGGGTTATGCGGTGCACGACACCATCACCCCGGACCGCATCGTGATTGGAACCCGTGAATCGGAATCTCGTGCGGAGGAGCTTGCCCGTGAGATCTACGCGCAGCCGTTAGCGCAGGATACACCCTTCATCGTGACCGATCTGCAGACCGCAGAGCTGGTAAAAGTTTCCGCCAATGCTTTTTTGGCCACCAAGATTTCCTTTATCAATGCGGTCTCTGAGATTTGTGAGATCGCGGGGGCGGATGTGGTGGCGCTGGCGGATGCCATTGGCATAGACAAGCGCATCGGCCGCACGTTCCTCGGCGCGGGCCTGGGCTTTGGCGGTGGTTGCCTGCCTAAGGATATTCGCGCCTTTATGGCGCGCGCCGGTGAGCTCGGCGCCGATCAGGCCCTGACCTTTTTGCGAGAGGTGGACGCGATTAATATGCGGCGGCGCGACCGCATGGTGGACCTGTCTAAAGAAGCCTTCAATGGCTCGCTTTTGGGCCACCGCGTTACCGTGCTGGGCTGTGCTTTTAAGCCGAATTCGGATGATGTGCGCGATTCGCCGGCGCTCTCGGTTGCTGGGTCCTTGTCCTTGGCGGGTGCTGCGGTGACCGTCTATGACCCTGAGGGTATGGACAACGCCAAGAAGGTTTTTCCCACCTTGGACTATGCCGCCGATACGGAATCCGCCTTGCGGGAGGCGGAGTTGGTCATCCTGGCCACCGAATGGCAGCAATTTAAGGTTCTGGACCCGAATGAGGCCGGCGAGCTCGTAGATAATAAGCACATTATCGATGGCCGCAATGTGCTCGACGTTGCGGCTTGGTCCAACGCCGGTTGGAAGATTCAGGCGCTGGGTCGCACGCTTTAACGGCGGCGCGACGGAACCGTAAACGCGGCAATCAGCGTGGTAATCGGCACCGCGAGGGTCAGCGCCATGGCGCCGACGCCGGAGCGCAGGAGCTCGGTGGCGACGAGATCGCTGCTGAGGATTTGCCCCGCGGGGCGTTCGGCGGCGGTGATGAGCAGGAGTAGGGGCAATGCGGCGCCGGTATAGGTCAAAATGAGGGTATAGACCATCGAGGCAATGTGGTCGCGGCCGACCCGCATGGCGGATAAAAATAGCTCGAGCGGTGAGGCCGCGGGATCGGATTCGTGCAGCTCGGTGATGGTGGAGGCTTGGGCAATGGCGACATCGGCAAGGCTGCCCAACGCGCCTACGACGAAGCCACACAGCAGCACGCCCAGGATGGAAACGTTGGGCATATATAACAGCAGCTTGAGGTTGTCTTCGGAGCTATAGCCTTGCAGCTGCGAACTATCGATGGCCGCCCACGCAAGGAATGCGGCGATGGCGAGCGCAGTCAGGGAACCGCTCACCGCGGAGGCGGATTTCCAATTCACGCCGTGGACGAGGGGAACGGCAAGGAGAATGATGGCGGTACAGGCGGCAAGCGCCACCCATAGGGGATTGGTGCCCGCGATGAGCGCTGGGATGAGGAAGCTAAAGACGATGCCAAGGCTTAGCCCCAAGCCGATGATCGCGCGCACCCCATGCCAGGCCGCGAAAGCGATGATGACAATAGCGATGACCACTCCCCACAGAAGGAGGCTATTGCTGCGCTGATAATCGGCAAAGGCATACGAGACGGACCCGGTGGGATCGGTGGCCTTGGACAGCACGATATTATCGCCCGGCTGCAATTCTGGGTCGCCCGCGTTGCCGTAGGTGACCAATTGGGTCATCTTCCCCTCGTCCTCGCCGGAGGTGATCTTCACCAGCGCCCGGTCACAGTCCACCTCTTCCTTTTCCGGAATCAACGGCGGGGTATCGAAGGCCAGGCCGGTCTGCTCCGATTGGCACGCGGAATGGTCAGTCTTTTCCACTGTTGCCTCAACCTGCGGGTGGTTCAGCGCGTAGGTGGACTCGAACTCCTCCGAGGTGTGCTTCGAGGCGGCACTAGACGGCCAGAGGAAGACGAGGCTTATCAGCATGGCGATGAGCGCCGCGCCGATGGCGGTGGCCAGCCCAACGCGCCACGGGTGGCCGGATACCTTCTGCGCCAGCTGACGTGGATGTAGGCGTTCCAACGCCGACTGGCCTGGCGCGTGCCCGCTGGGCTCCGATCGACGCTGCGCTTGCCGATGCCGCGAAGCCGAGCCCGACGTGGAATTAGAAACCGAGGAATGCCGTCCCATACGGTGTATTGTGAACGATTATTACTGCAATTACCAATCGCCTGCTGGGGTGCTATTGGCGGTAGCTTACTAAGAAATTGCCCAAGCGTTCGATGGCGTTTTCTAATTGGGAGGCCCAGGGCAGCGTGACCACGCGGAAGTGATCCGGGTGCGGCCAGTTGAAGCCGGTGCCTTGGACCATGAGGATCTTTTCCGCCTTGAGGATGTCCAACATGAGCTTGGAATCATCGTGAATCTTATAGACATTGGGATCCAAACGCGGGAAGAGGTACAGCGCGCCCTTGGGCTTTACCGCGGAAACGCCCGGAATCTCATTGAGCTTGTCATAAGCGATATTGCGCTGGCGCAGCAATCGTCCCCCAGCCCCGGTGAGCTCGTAGATAGATTGGCGCCCGCCCAGTGCCACTTGGATGGCGTGTTGCGCGGGAACATTCGGGCACAGGCGGGTACCGGCCAACAATTCGAGTCCCTCAATGAGCCCGTGCGCATGATGCTTCGGACCCGTAATGACCATCCAGCCCGCGCGGTAGCCGCATACTCGGTAGGCCTTGGACAGGCCATTAAAGGTAAAGGTCAAGAGATCGGGGGCCAGCGAGGCGATGGAGATATGCTTCGCATCGTCATAAAGGATGCGGTCATAAATCTCATCGGCCAAGATGAGCAGGTTGTGCTCGCGCGCGATATCCACGATTTGTTGCAGGACCTCGCGCGAGTACACCGCACCGGTTGGGTTATTCGGGTTGATGACCACGATGGCCTTGGTCTTTTCGGTGACCTTGGATCTAATATCCTCGATAGACGGATTCCATTCATCTTCCTCATCGCATAGGTAGTGCACTGGTGTGCCACCGGCCAGCGAGGTTGCTGCCGTCCACAGCGGGTAATCCGGCGCCGGGATGAGAATCTCATCGCCATTATTGAGCAACGCCTGGGTGGTCATGGTGATGAGCTCGGATACGCCATTGCCCAAGAAGACATCGTTAATATCAAAAGGTGGGAAGTCCTCGAGCTCATAGCGCGTGACGATGGACCGGCGGGCCGAGCTAATGCCTTTGGACGTGGAATAGCCCTGGGAGGTGGGCAAGGCGCTGATCATATCGCGCATGATGACATCGGGTGCATCGAAGCCAAAGACGGCGGGGTTGCCCGTATTGAGCTTGAGGATGGTGTGGCCATCCAGTTCCATTCTCTCCGCTTCCGCTGAGACCTCACCGCGAATATCGTAAGCGATGCCCTTTAATTTTTCGGACTGGTCAAAGATGCGGGGTTTGGGAGAAGTCATGGCAATATTGTGCCATCTTTCACAGCGTTAAGAAATATTGCAGCGCGCCTCAGCGCTATTTATTATTCCACTTGTTGATTTGCTTCTTCGCCATTTCCATAGCCTGACCAGTAAGTTCACCGGCCTGTTGGCGGCGCTCGGCCCACTTTTTCTTTTCTAATTCTTTTTGGTGCGCCCGCTCGTGTGCCGTCAGCGCACGGATCTCGCGCTGCTGTTGGCGCTCAATCTGCCGCACCGAGGGGGCATGCCACGATTGCGGGCCCACCTTGGCCACGTACAAGAGGATCCACACGATGGGAATGAGCGCTGCGGCTACGGCGCCACCCGCCAGCAACCAGGGGCTATTCATGGTGGCGCTGAGCATGACAAGAGTAGGAGATGCCGCGATCAAAATGATCGAGCTGGTCAGGGCGGTAGCGATGCGGGGCTTCTTCGCGGCATTAACGGCGCGGTCCACATCGCCTTGGGAGTAGATCTTTACCTCTTGCGATCCGGTCGCAGGGATATCGCTGAAAATTGGTGCTAGGTCCTTGTGGGTAACGGCCTGCATGACGCTATCGGAGCGCTCCTCAAACTCGGTCATCGATAAGCGGCCTTCGCCCACTGCGCGGGCTAGATCCGTCAGGGCATCGTTGCGCTCTGAATCAGATAGACGCAGTGTCCGGTCATAGGGGGAGGGTCCGTAGCTATTAGTCACAGTCACCATAATAGACAAGCTGATTCAAAAAGAATATGCCCTGCCGCGGTGGCAGGGCATAGCTTCTAGTGCGGAGTAAAAGATTAGAGTTCTTGGGACTCTTCTTCCTTGTCGTCCTCGTTAGAATCCGATTTCTTCTTTGGGTCGGATTCATCAACCGTCTTGGAGTCTTTCCTTCCCACCAAGTTGGCCAGAAACGGGAAGATGGCAACGGTCAACGCGCCACCTGCAACGAAGATCGAGGCGGTTTCTTGCTTCATCAATTCGGAATTAACCGCCAGCGATGTCACAGCAACGATGATCGGCAGGCCGGTAGCCGTGTACAAACTGACCTGCAGGCGCTCGCGCACCGTTTCAATTTCGGAGCCGGTGTGACCCACATTCTCGCGCAGGAATACCGGCAGGCCGCGGGTAACGAGAATAAGCGCCGGGATGCCCAGTACCTTCCCTGGGTTATTAGCGATGGTATCCCAGTTAATCGTCATACCAGAGACCACGAAGAAGACCGGGATGAGCATGGAGTGGAAGACCACATCGAGGCGGTGCTCCAGCCGGCGATGGAACTCATCCGGAATGATGCGGTTCAAGATGATGCCGGCGGCGAAGGCGCCCAGCACGATGTCTAGTTCAAAGACCGCCGTGACGGCCATGAGGGTGGCAAGGATCAGGATGATAAGGCGCAAAATGGTTTGGTTGGTGGACCCTGCACCGGAGATAAACGCCGCTTTAACCCACGGAATCGTCGTTGCAATGGCCGCCGGCATGATGGCAACAGCCACGGCGATGCCAATGAACGCGAGCATAATCAGCAGCGTGGTCCACGTGGAGCGCGTGCTAAGCAGCAGGGCCATCGCGGTAATGGGGGCGACCTCACCAATAGCACCGTGAATCATGACCGATTTGCCCACTTTGGTCTCGAGCACGCGGTCCTGTTTTAGCATGGGCTGCAGTGTGCCCAGCGCCGTAGACGTTAGCGCCAGCGCCACCACGATAGCGCCCGGGACATTATCGACCAAGAAGTAGGCACCGACACCACAGGCCACGAGGCAGATAAGCCAGGTGGACAGTGCAGTTCCCGCTTCTTTGGTCTTGAGCGTAGAAATCTCGATCTCAAAACCTGCGAGCAAGAAGAGCGCACCAACACCCAGCTCTTTCAGCATGCTGATGCCAGCATCCTCATGGGCGACATCCAAAAGCGATGGGCCGATGACCATGCCAAAGATGATCAAAAGGGCAACGGCCGGCAGCCGGTTGCCCAACATGAACGACACTATCGGCGCCAGTAGCGCCGCAAGCATGATCCAGGCAAAGGAAACGAGGCTAGTGGTGTTTTCCGTCGCACCTGCTGCCAGAACAAAAGTATCCGCAGCCCATCCCACATCTAATTGCATGAATCACAGCGTACGCACTCACCCCTGCACATGCCTACTCGGTATTCGCGTCTTTCGGCGGTGAGGGTGGCTTCGGCGGTTCCGGTGGCTTTGGGGCCTTGGGAGCCTCTGCGCTTTCCGATGACGCCGGTGGTGCCGGCGGAGCGGGCGGCGTGGCCGATGCCGGCGGAGCAGGAGGCGCGGGTGGCGCCGCTGCCTCGGGTTTCTTGTCAGCCTGCGGTGGCTTTGGCGCTGCTGGAACCTGTGGCGCCTTGGCAGCTTGCGGAGCCTTTGGCGGCTGTGGAGCTGCAGGTGGTTGTGGCGTAGTTGGTGCTTGCGAAGCAGCGGGTGGCTGCGGGGCACTAGGCGGTTGGGGTGCCGCGGGTGCCTTCGCATCTGGAGCAGCCGGCGGAGTCGGGGCACCTGGAGCTGCCGGGGCACTTGGTGCTGCCGGAGCCTTCGGAGCCGCCGGGGCGTTAGGTGCCGAAGAAGAACCCGGAGCGGCAGGAGCAGCGGGGGCCTTGGGAGCCTTTGGCGGCGTGGGGGCACCCGGTGGGGTTGGCGCGCTAGGCGCGGAGGGAGCACTCGGTGCGCTGGGTGCCGAAGGGGCCTTGGGGGCAGCCGGGGTAGAAGGAGCCTTTGGCGCGGATGGAGCCGCAGCATTGGGGGCCGCGGGAGTCGTCGGAGCAGAGGGCGCGCTTGGAGCCGCCGGTGCCGAAGGAGCAGAAGGCGCGGCGGGTGGCGTGGTAGCGGTGGGGGTGTTGGTAGAGGAGGGGGCATCGGCAGGCGCGGGTGCCTTGGGGGATTCAGCGGTAGCGGTAGCTGAAGCCGCACGGTGGCGCACTGGGGTGCCCAAAAAGGCCTTGGGGCGGGGTTCTGGAAGGGTGCCCTTGTCATCCAGGGAAATGGAGTTGCGCAGCATGGTGGCCACGTCGTTGACCTGTGTGGTGGGGGTGGACTCGGCGGCCAGAGACTTCACGCCGCCGGTCATCATGACATTGCAGAACGGGCAGCCAGTGGCGATTTCCTCGGCGCCGGTCTCCAGTGCCTGCTCCGTGCGGAACTCATTGATGCGAGAACCCAACTTTTCTTCCATGAACATGCGCGCGCCGCCGGCGCCACAGCAGAAGGCTTCATCGCGGGACTTGTCCATCTCGCGCAGCTCGACGCCCGTGGCCTCGAGAAGCTCGCGTGGTGGATCGAAGACCTTATTGTGCCGGCCTAAGAAGCACGGGTCGTGATAAGTGATGGGCTTGCGGTTTTCTGGGGTGCGCGGAACCGGCTGCAGCAGCTTCTCGCGCACCAGACGGTTGAGTAGCTGCGTGTGGTGGAAGACATCGAAATGCCCGTCGAAGTCCGGGTACTCATTGCGGATGGTATTAAAGCAGTGTGGGCACGTCGTGATGATTTTCCGCTGGCCTTCCGGCACGCCCTCGAAAGCGTTGTTGAGTGTTTCAACGTTTTGTTGCGCCATCATCTGGAACAAAAACTCGTTGCCGGCGCGGCGGGCGGGATCGCCGGTGCAGGTCTCACCAGTAGAAAGCACACCGAATTTCACGCCGGCGGTGTGGAGAAGATCCACGACGGCGCGGGTGGTGCGGCGGCCATTGTCATCATAAGCGCCGGCGCAGCCTACCCAGAGAAGGTATTCCATATCGGAGAAGTCCGCGGCATCCTCGCCAATGATGGGGACCTCGATGCCATCAGCACGCGCCTCATCAATCCAGGCGCGGCGCTCGGAATTATTGCGGCCCCAGGGGTTGCCCTTGGTCTCCATGTTCTTAAATAGGCCGGTAAGCTCCGATGGGAAATCGGATTCTGCCAAAACCTTGAAGCGGCGCAGGTCTGCAATATGGTCAATGTGCTCGATATCGGTGGGGCACTGATCCACGCAGGCACCGCAGTTGGTGCAGGACCACAGGACATCATCGTCGATGACGCCAGCCATCGAGAGCACATCGAGGCCCTCGTGCGGGTTGTAATTATCTAGCGCGCCTTGGCGCAAGTCCATCATGACCTTTTTGGGGCTGAGCGGCTTATCGGTATTCCAGGCCGGGCACAGCTCTTGGCAGCGGCCGCACTCGGTGCACGCGGTTGAATCCAGCAGCATCTTCCAGCTGCCAGGGGTGATGTCTTCTTCCAAGTCCGGGGTGGGCAGGGATTTGAGCGCCTTTTCCCCAGAGGTATTGCGCTGGAAAAAGATATTGAAAAACGCCATGAAGCGGTGCCACATGACACCCCACTGGAATTTGCGGGAAATAAAGAAGATGAAAAGGAGCCCGGATAGCAGCTTGACCAAGGCGAAGAAGCTGACCAGTGCCGGGGATTCGGGCAGTGCCTTAGCTAAGTGAATAGTCAAGAAATCCGCGACTGCGGAACCGCCACCAAAAGCTGCGATTTTGGAGGCTTTGACCAAGAGCATGCTGAGGCCCTCGATGAAAACGATGGCCTCCACCCAGCGGGCCGCTGCCGTTTGGGAGTTGAAAAAGCGGCTGCCGCGCTCGGTATCGCCTAGTTTCAGGCGCACGCCGATGAGGAAGCAGATGCCCAGCACCGTGCCGATGCCAAGTACTTCTTCCACAAAGTGATACACCGGCCAGGTGCTTAAGCCGGGCCACCCTTTATCCGGGGCGAAGGTTTGAATATAGGCCTCAAACCACACCAGGATGCCGAATAAGAAGCCCACCATGACCGCCCAGTGGGCGGCATTGACCAATGGTTTTCCCTTGAAGTGGGTGTGGCCGAAGACCTCTGCCAGCACGCGCCCGAGGCGTTTTACAGGGCTATTGGTGCGCTCTAGTTGGGTTGGCCCGCCCGAGCGGATGAACTTAATGAGCGCGCCTATGCGGGCGAAAAAGTATAGCCACACCGGAATCGATGTGGCTATAGCAATCCAACCGGACACGGTTGTCATTCGTGCTCCTTCACTACTGATGCTCCACGTTGTTATCTACCTTAAAGCCTCAAGGTGAAATCGTGGGAGTCAGTATTCAGTAACTATGAGTGAAGGGGTAAAGGCCTTAGTAGTGGAAGCCGCCTTCAGCTTCCGCCTTCTCAAAGGCGCGGGTAGCAATAGGAACCATGCGTGCTTTACGCGGAAGGACGGAGAAGACGCCACGGACGGCGCGGGAGAAGATCTTGAGCTTGCGCTCATCCTTCTTGGTCCACTCCCAGCCAAGCTTGTTGCGCAGCTTGTCCGGAATCATGCCGATAGCAACCCACAACAGCAGGCGGGATGCGTAAGGTGCAATGGGCTTCCACAGCCAGTTGGGCACCTTGGGATCTGGGGTGTCGAGGGTGAGGCCGTTGATGATGCGGGAGCGCTCGATGGTTTCGCTGATATCGAGGGTATCGATCATGTTGTCCACGTACTCTTCAAACTCAGCGTACGTCTTTGGCGCATCGTCGGGCTCTGCAACCTCGTAGAAGGTGTACCAGGTACGGGTCTCCTGGAAGAGCTGCTCGCGCTCCTCTGGGGTCAAAGGATCCATGAAGTTGCCGGCCAACTGGTACGGCATTGCAGCGAAGGTGGCGTGTGCCCAGTAGTAAACATCCGGGTTCAGCGGGTGGTAGCGGCTTCCATCTGGGTGGGTGCCCTTGATGTCCTTGTGGAAGTCACGAATCATGACGCCAACTTCTGGGCCTTCATAGATCGTGCGGATGATCGGGAAGGCGGAGCGAACCAAGCGTGCAACCTCGTTATCAAAAACGTTGGAGTGCTGCACCAGGGACCGGCTGACGTCACGCTGGGCAATCTGCAAAAGACCAGCAGACAGTGCGACGAATGCGGAGCGCCAGTCACCAAAGCGCTGCCACAGGATGGAATCTGGGCCCAGCTCAGGCAGGTTATCGGTATTGTTATCTGCGGTCTGGGTGTGCTTGTCGTTTACAGTGCTTTCAGGATTGCTCAGAGTAGTCATTATGCCTCCTTAAGGGCAGTAGCGGACTTTTGTTGATTCTGGCGTTCAGACGAGGAGGACTCAGGGGCATAGTTGGATGCTCGCTTGAAATCATGGGCCGGTGCATCGAACCCTGCGAGCACTTCGCGGATTCCGCGTACGGTACCGGGCTGAACCAACCACTTATCGTGCTTGACGGTTAGTTCTCCTGGTCCACGAATCTCGAGCTGGCGGACGTAACGACGGCAGTGATCGGCGCGGGCTTCGATGACAGCCAGTGGGCGACGTTTGAGGTAAGAGTCGCGCGGGGTGGGGCCGTCAACGAAGAGGGCATTAGGCAGCCCAAATACCTCTACACCGTGGTGGAGGTACATGTCATCGACGCTGGCCTTTGACCGTCCCGGAACGGAAATCCACGGGGATTCCTCACCGGTGGCGCGAATCAACACATCGAAAGCTTGGGTTTCCTGACCAGAATCACCGAGGTAGGAGATTTCCCATTTGCCTTCTGCACGGTCGAATTCGGCACCCGTAACGGCTGTGGAACCGCGGAACTCGGCGCCACTGGCAGCAACAGCCTCCTCAAGGTGGCGTACTACAGAAGCTGGCGAGCCATCAGTTTTGGTGAGGCGGAGGTACGGGGTACGGAAGTGGTACTTCCGGGAAACCTCGGTGGCTTCAGCGGAATTGAAGTGGCCGCCGATGTATGGTTCTTGTTCAAAAAGAACGGTGTCGAATCCAGAGAATGCGCATTCAGAAGCCGCGGCGCATCCGGCTACTCCGGCACCAACCACTGCGACAGTCGGTCGGCGGTATGGCTTGAACATACTGTTCCTTTCGAGTTTCACAGGGCGCTTACTGGCCGCTGTGTGTTGTGCAATTTATATTCCCAGAGGACACAATTCGTGAATATGTTGTGATAGTACACAGATACCCATTGAATGTGAAGTGAGTTACTGAATTTAAAAGGTGGCTGGTTATGCTGCGCAGTGCCTAGGGGAGGAAGCGCAAGGTTTTTCCTAAGCGCAACGCGGAGCTCAGCAGGGTGCCGTAGTACTTATTGGGAAGCCAACTTGGTCCGCGCATCGGCATGATCCTTTGCGAGGAGATATTCTTCGCTTCCGTATATTTGGTCAGCCCCTCGTGGCCATGGCGGCGGCCAACGCCAGACTCCTTGACGCCACCCAACGGGGTGGAAATTGAGGCCCACGTGGAGGCGTAGCCGTCATTGATGGTCACGCTGCCTGCATCGATTTTCTCAGCGATGCCTTGCGCGGTTTCGGGCTGGCCGAATACAGAGGAGTTCAGACCGTAGGGCAATTTATTCGCCTGCTCGATGGCCTCTTCGACATCGCGCACGCGTTGCACGTACACCACGGGGCCAAAGACCTCTTGCTCTGCAAGCTCGGTGCCTTCTGCCAAATCAGTGAGAACCGTGGGCTCAAAGTGGTAGGGGCCAATATCCGGGCGGGGCTTGCCGCCGGTAATAACGGTGGCACCCTTATCTACGGCATCGTCGACAAAGTGCTGCACCACATCTAGTTGGTTTTGGCCGATGAGTGAACCCATCGTGTAGTCCCAGTTCAAACCGGAACCAAGTTTGATGGATTCGGTTGCCCGGCGGAATGCGGTAATGAATTGATCGAAGATGGCATCGGGGACGTAGATGCGTTCAATCGACACGCACAGCTGGCCCGAATTGGAAAAGCAAGCGGTAGCGATGGTGTCAATATGCTTGTCGATGTCCGCATCCGGCGCGATGATCATCGGGTTCTTACCACCCAGTTCTGCGGAGTATCCGACGAGGCGCTCGCCTACGGTGGCGCCCAAAATCTTGCCGGTCTTGGTGGAACCGGTAAACATCAGGTAATCGCAGTGTTCGGAGATGGCTGAGCCAACGACTCGACCGGAGCCGGTAACGATCTGCAGCAAATCCTTCGGCAGTCCTGCTTCCTTCAAGAGGTAGAGGGAAATCAGGTTAGAAAACGGGGTGGATCCATCGGGCTTGGCCACAACGCCATTGCCGGCAAGCAGTGCCGCAACGGCATCGGAAATGCCCAATGCTAATGGATAGTTCCACGGGCTGATTTGCCCCACAACGCCCTTAGGAACTCGCTGCAAGTGCGTTTTGGTGATGAGCGGAAATGCGCCCGGCTGCTTCTGGGTGGCCAATAGCTTTGGCGCATTATTTGAGTAATAACGCGCGTTATTTAGTACGTCGAGTACCTCATCAAAGGCGGCCGTGCGGTCCTTGCCGGTTTCCAATTGGATGAAATCCGCAAGCAGCTCGCGGTGTTTAGCCACGAGGTGGTGGAAGCGCTTCATTACCTTTACGCGCTGTTTAACGTCGGTATCGGCCCAGGCCTTTTGGGCCTGACGCGAACGGCGGAAAGCTTCATCTACGTCTTCTTCGGAACCTACTCCAACCCAGCCTAATTCTTCTTCAAATAAGGGGGAGTGGACCGCTTTGCGTTCGCCTTTATCCAGCGAACCGGTGGAGTAGTTAGTGGTGAGATGTTGTAGCTCAGTTAGTAATTGCTGTGGCAAGGGCCGTTCTTGTAGACGGCGTGGTAAAGACATGTAATGCACGCTCCAGAAAGATCAATGAAAAGGTTCGTGAGCTAAAAAGCTCACGAACAATAAGGAAGCCGGTATGTTTTAGAACGGGCAGCCGGCTGCACGGCGTGCGGCTACTGCATCATCGGAATCCGGTTTGTCGGTAGATTCCGCGGTGGCAGCAGAGTCCTTAGCCTGGGTGGCGTTGTAGCCTTGGATCTTCTTCGGCTCCTTGTACTTGCCCTCGATCATCCCGTTCTTGATCATCAAGGAACGACCCGGCTCCATGTAGCGCTTATCCTCTGGGAGGTGGTCCATGATGAAGCGAACGGACTTAGCGATGCGGTCGAAGCGCTTCTGGTCGCGCTTGGTCCACTTCAGCTCCAAGATGTCGCGGTACTTCTGCGGCAGGGTAGCCACAGTCAACCAGATGGCGCTGCGCATAATGGGCTTCCAGATAACCTTCCATACGGCCTCTGGAACGCCTTCCGGAGCCTTGACCGGCTCTACGCGTGCGGTGCGCAGTGCGAAGTCAACGGTCTCGTTGCGCTCAAGCACGGTGTCTGCCATCTCATCCATGTACTTGATCAAGTCATCGTAGTTATCAATGACCGGGCGCTCAGACATGCCGTACTTATCCCACCAAGTCACGCCCTCGCGAACGATTTGGTCGCGCTCTTCCTTGGTGAACGGGGTACCGAAGAGCTCTTGGGCGTAGATAACGCGGTAGACGAAGGTAGCGTGTGCCCAGTAGTAAGTCTCTGGGTTCAAGGAGTGGTAACGCTCGCCATTTTGCAGCGTGCCCTTAATAGTGACGTGGTAGTCGCGAATGCGCTCACCGATGTCCCCATCATCGTAGATGGACTCAATAATCTGCGGCGTAGAGCGCTGCAGGCGGGCGAAAGGTTCGTCGAAGAACTTCGAGTGGTCCAAAAGGGACTGACCAATCGCGGGGTGCATATTCTGCAAAATGCCGGTGTAGCCACGCAGCAGCTGCAGGCGGTTATCCGAGCCCCACTTCCACAACAGGGAATCCGGTCCCAAAGGAGCGCGGCGCAGTTCGCGCTTTTCTTCCTTCTTGTCCTGAGCGTTTACTTCTTCTGCACCGGACTGAGGGGAATCAATGTGGGTATTTTCTTCGTTTGCCTGTGTATTTTCGGGTTTCAGTGAGTTGGACAATTCGACCCTCCTTAGTCGATAAAATCTGT
Source organism: Corynebacterium sp. MSK310 (assembly GCF_030227355.1). Taxonomy (NCBI): domain Bacteria; kingdom Bacillati; phylum Actinomycetota; class Actinomycetes; order Mycobacteriales; family Corynebacteriaceae; genus Corynebacterium; species Corynebacterium sp. MSK310. The sequence continues at coordinate 91,796 of NZ_JASPFZ010000008.1, read as the reverse complement.
TGGTTGTGTAGCGTAACACACACCGGTGCACACCTATTACATGGCGCACAAATTTGGGGGTGTAACTTTGTGCGCTGCAGGTTTAGCGGGGGATCGGAAGTTGACAATGGCAGGGGGTGCGATAGTCTTCATTAAACATATGATCTGGACTACACCGTTGCGGGCGCATTTAATTGCACCCCTTTTTGTGTGATGTGTCTCAGGTAGTGTTAACGTGTGTTCAAGCTCATTTAATCAGTGGATTGCGTAGGTCTATTACTCATCCTCGGCCTTTAAATCTCTGGCCGCGGTAAAGAGTGGGCTGAAAATTCACCGTAGACGGGGGATGCCGCTAAAACAGGCAGGGACCCCGCCTTTTCAATTCCACAGAAAGGTTCCTTCATGGGCAGGATTAGTATTCCAAAGTTTGCAACCGCACTGACTGCCGGGCTTGCAGCTTTTGGTGTAACAGGTTTTGCGGTAGCCCAAGGCGGCTTGACCGCCAATATCGCACTTTCAGGAACCTTCTTTAAGGTGAACATGAGCCACCTGGAGGGCGAAGGATTGTCGATCTTTGTTGATAGGGACAAGATGGGAGAAGAAACCATCCCCGCCGCGCGTTTGAAGTTTGAGCACGCCGTGGCCTCCAACTTGTGCCTGTCCGCCAACCTTCCTGATGTCCCAGGGATTGGCGAGACCACCTTCGCCCTCCGTGCGAATGGTGATGACAGTGTGGAGGTAGAGAACCTTTTGGTTGGTGCTACCGACATTAAGGGTCAGCTGGATCTGACGAACGCCAACGTGGGTATTGATGCTAGCCAGGTCAATGACAGGGCAGATCCAGGTTCGTGGGGATTGTACGCGCAGAAGGTGACCCTGAGCGCGGATGATATTCGCACGACCTCGGTGGGAGCAGAAAGGCTCGCTGCCTCTGGTGTGAATGTGACGGTGAAGAGGGGAAGCAACAACAATGGCTGCTAAGTCTTCTGATGATGAGACTTTGCGCATGCCTGCGGTGAACGAGACCGGTACCGATAACGGCGAAGCTGCACGCAGCGCCCAAGATTCTTCCCAAGAGCCGGCCGGACATGCCGCTGGCGAGGCCGCCGCTGGCACCGATCACACTAGTGCTGCGGAGACGAAGGCCGACGGCACCGCTGATGCTGGTGCTGAAGCAACGGCTGCGGCGGAAAGCGATGGAGAGAACTCATCGCAGTCGGTAGCGGATGCGGTAAAAAGTGCTAATGAACCGCAGGATTCCGCAGCGAATAACAAAAATGACAAAGCCGTCACCCGAGTGGCCCCTAAAGAAAGCTGGTGGCAGCGGTTTAAACACTGGCGCAAGCGTCGTCCGTTCGCGGGTGGCTTGTTGCTTATCTTGTCCGGCATCGCCATCGCAGCGCCGGCTTATATTACTGTGCGCATTTCTGATCTGCTGGTCATGATTTCCACGGTGTCTGGCGTTTCGACGCTTCTTATTGGTGCGGCACTAATCATGTTCGGCTTTGGATCTTGGTTTAGGCAGGAGACATCGTCTTACCTGGGTGTTTTAGCCATCTTGGTAGCAATCATCGCGCTTCCCACCACAAACCTGGGCGGCTTCGTGATTGGTAGCCTTTTGGGCATTATCGGTGGTGCGCTCGCATTTGCCTGGCAGCCACAGGAGCGCCAGAAGTCTCCTAAGAAGCACAAGAAGAAGAAAAAGTCCCAGGCCAAAGAACTGGCGGTTTCAGCATGAAGCTATTCAGGCTGAGCTCACTACCGCGTCGTCGCTCTGCTCGTGTGGTAAAAGGTAGTGCGCTCGCAGTGCTCTGCGCTTTTACAGCGGTGTGTGCGGTGAACCAACCTGAGGAAACCCGTGCGCAGGAAGGCTTGGCCTTAGCGCAATCTGAACTCAGCACGGTGACTGCTGATAATGTCACCCTGACTGGGAACGTAAGCGCCTCGCTTATCACTGTGCCTACCGCACAGGGTGAGCAACGAGCGCTGAAACTCGTAGGTGACAAGTTGGCCGCGCGAAACCTGGCGTTGACCCTGCCCGCAGCTATGGGACAAGGCAAGCTAACCACTGGTGACGTGGAAACCACCGTCACGGACGGGCCGGTCACCGTCCTGACCACTGGACTGCAGACAACACCCGCGGTGGTGGATCACCCCACCATCCCGGTAAACGTCGATTTATCCAACGGCGATCTCAACGCGGTGCTTGATCAATTGGGCGTTCCTGACCCGCACGTGGTGCCCGATGCTCCTATCCCGAACGTTCTGATGGAGCACATTTCGCTGCAAGATGTCACCATGGAGCTGGTCAACCTGCAGGGCGCTAATTTGCACGCCCCGCAAGTCCAGCTCAACGTGAAGTAACCACGCTGCAGCTTCCCTTTAAGCCTTGTTGAACTGCGATTGGTGCAGGCGCCAATAAGAGCCTTGGGCGCGCAGTAGTTCTTCGTGCGAGCCTTGCTCGACGATGCCCCCGTTTTCCATCACCAAGATCAGATCAGCATCCCGGATGGTGGACAAGCGGTGGGCAATGACGAAGGAGGTGCGCTCAGCGCGCAGGGCATTCATGGCGTCTTGGACGAGTACCTCGGTGCGGGTATCCACGGACGAGGTCGCCTCATCCAAGATGAGCAATGCGGGCTGGGCCAAAAAGGCGCGAGCGATGGTAATCAGCTGGCGCTCACCGGCGGAGATGGCGCCGCCATCTTGGTCGATGATGGTGTCATACCCCTCCGGCAGGGAGTGCACGAAGCGATCCACGTAGGTGGCTTTGGCCGCGGCGATGACCTCATCGTCCGTGGCATCAAGCCGGCCGTAGCGGATATTGTCCATGATGGTGCCCTCAAAGAGGACGGCATCTTGTAGCACCATGCCCACCTGGGAGCGCAGGGCGGTGCGGGGCATGTGGGCGGTATCGTGGCCATCGATAAGAATGCGCCCAGAATCGATGTCATAAAAGCGCATGAGCAGGTTGACCATGGTGGTCTTGCCCGCGCCGGTAGGGCCCACGATCGCCGCGGTTTGCCCCGGCTCCACGCGCAGGTTGAGCCCGGTAATAAGTTCCTTCTCCGGCGAATAGGAAAAGTCAACGTCCTGAAACTCCACGCGGCCGCGGGCTCGGCCGGCTAGCTCATCGCTGGTGTTCTCCAACGTTTGCTCTTCGGCGTCGAGGAACTCGAAGACGCGCTCGGCAGAGGCCACGCCGGATTGCACCTGTTGCATCATGCCGCCCAATTGGCCCAACGGCTGGTTAAATTCGCGGGAGTACTGGATAAAGGCGGTGACCTGGCCCAGGGTCATCTGCCCGTTGGCCACGCGCAGGCCGCCGAGGACGGCGATGGCCACATAAGACAAGTAGGACACGAATTGCATGATGGGCATCATGATGCCGGAGAGGAATTGCGCCAGCGCGGAGGAGCGGAAGAGTTCGTCATTGCGCTCATCAAATTGGCGCGTCATATCCTCAGTGCGGCCAAAGACGACGCCCAGATCACGGCCGGAGAAGGACTCCTCCACCTGCCCATTGAGCTGGCCGGTAGCGCGCCACTGGGTTTTGAATTGGCGTTGCGAGCGTCCGCCAATGACCCCGATGATCAGCGCGGTCAGCGGCAGCGCCAAGAGTGCCACCAGGGCAAGCTGCCAAGAGATGCTAAACATCATCACGGTGATGCCCAGGATCATCAGGATATTATAAAACAGCTGGGAGAGTGCCTGTTGGAGGGCCTGTTGCACATTGTCGATGTCATTGGTGGTGCGCGAGAGGATATCGCCGCGCTGGTGGGAATCGAAGTAATTCAACGGCAGCGCATGCACCTTGGCCTCTACGCGCTGGCGCAGCTCGTAGACCGTGTCGACGGTCAGGCGGTTTAAGATGAGCCCTTGCCAGAGCTCGAAGGCGGCAGAGACGATGTACATCGCGATCACCGCGATGATAAGCGTGCCCAAGCGGGTAAAGTCGATGCCCTCGCCGGGAGTGAAGTCCATGCCGGAGGCCATATCGGCCACCTGATCCTGGCCCTGGGCGCGCATGCCGTCGATGGCTTGCTGCGCCGAGATACCAGATGGCAGCTCGCGGGAGATAACGCCGGAGAAGATGACGTCCATGGCATCGCCCAAGACCTTGGGTGCGAAGACCGCGAGGAAGACGCAGACTATGTTCATCGCCGCCACTACCGCTAGCAGCCGCTTATAGGGCATGAGAAGTAGTAGCAAGCGTTTAGCAGAGGGCCAGAAATTCTTGGCCTGGCGGGGCGCGGAACCGGACCATTCATCGGCGGCGACCTTAGCCTCAAGCTCCTGGAGCTCGGCGTCCTCAGCGGAGGAGTTGTGTGTGGTGTCCTTGGCCATTAGTGCTCTCCTCCAGCTACTCCGGCGGTTTCTTGGGATTCAACGATTTCCTGGTACACGCCCGAGGATTTCAGCAACTCAGTGTGGGTACCGCGGGCGACAATCCGTCCTTTATCGATGACCAAAATCTGATCGGCATCCTGGATGGAGGCCACGCGCTGGGCGACTATGATGGTGGTGACGTCCTCGCCGCGCTCGGCAAAAGACTTGTGCATGGCGGCGCGCACGTTGGCATCCGTAACCACATCCAGCGCGGAGAAGGAATCATCGAAGAGATAAATGCGCGGCTTAGCCACGAGCATGCGGGCAATGGAGAGGCGCTGGCGCTGCCCGCCCGATACATTGGTGCCGCCCTGTGCGATGGGCATGTCTAATTCATCGACGAAGTCCGCCTGCGCCACGCGCAGCGCCTCCCATAATTCATCATCGGTGGCCTCGGGGCGGCCCAACCGCAGATTGGAGGCCACCGTGCCACTAAAGAGGTAGGCCTTTTGCGGCACGAGCGAAACGCGGCTGACGATGTCCGGGCGGGAGAGGGAGGTTGTGGGAGTGGCATCGATAAGCACCTCGCCCGCGCTCGGGACGTACAGGCGCGGGATGAGGGAAAGCAGCGTGGTCTTGCCCGCGCCGGTAGAACCGATGATCGCGGTGGTGGTGCCGGGAGTGGCGGTAAAGGAAATATCCTCTAGGACTGGGGCATCCGCCCCGGCATAGGAGAAACTGACATTGCGAAATTCCACCGTGCCGGAATTGGTCGCCGGGGTGACGGTATCTTTCGGCGGGGTAATGGAAGGCTTGTGGCTTAAGACGCCGGTGATGCGGCGGGCACACACGAGGGCGCGCGGAAGCATCATCGCCATAAACGTGCCCATCATGACCGCGGCGAGGATTTGCAGCAGGTACTGCAGGAAAGCGGTGAGCCCGCCGACATCGACAAGCCCGGCATCCACGCGCTGGCCGCCAAACCACAGCACTGCGCCCGTGGCCACGTTCAAAATGACGGTGATAATCGGGAACATGAGGACAAAAAGCTGGCCGATTTTCAGCGAAAGCTGGGTAATGTCCTTATTGGCCTTGGTAAAACGCTCAGTTTCATAAGCCTCGCGCACAAAGGCGCGCACGACGCGGATGCCGGTGATTTGCTCGCGCAAGGTGCCGTTGATGGTGTCCAATTTGTCCTGCATAGAACGAAAAAGCGGCATAAGCCGCGCGATGAGGACGGAGATGGTGCCGAGCAACACCGCGACAGAAACCCAGACCAACCAGGACAGCCCGGCGTCCTCGCGGATGGCCATGATGATGCCGCCTATGGACATAATGGGTGCTGTGACCATGAAGTTCAGCATCATCATGTAGACCATCTGCACCTGCTGCACGTCATTGGTGCCGCGGGTAATAAGCGTGGGCGTGCCGAACTTGCTCATATCTTCTGCGGAGAAGCTGGTGACCTTGCGGAAGACCTCGCTGCGCAAATCCCGCCCCACGCCCATGGCGGTGCGGCTGCCGAACCACACCGCGCCGATGGCGGTAATGACCTGGACAAAGGCTACGATGAGCATGATTCCGCCGGTGCGCCAGATATAGTCGATATCGCCCTTGGACACGCCTTCATCAATGATCTTGGCGTTCAAGGAGGGCAGATACAGGGTCGCTGCGGTGGACAGCGCTTGCAGGATAAGTACCGCTATGACGTAGAGCGTATAAGGCTCCGAGCGGGTGAAGAGGATTCGGACTAGATCCATAAACCTGCGCTTCTTTCGGGGTTGATAGGGGTTAGCCGCGCAAGTATATCTGGATAGCGCACGCGGGGCGAACGATATTTATTTTTGGTACCTGCCCGTTCGGTACCTGCCCGCAAGGCCGAATCTAGACTAGGACGTGTGCCAGCTGTGCCTGAGCGATGACGCTGGTCCAGTCCTCAAAATCCGTGATTGGCGTGCACAGCCCCTCCCACGTGGTGACGGGAATGCCACGGGCTTTTAATTCCATGATGATGAGCTCACGGTCACCGTGGGCGGCCAACTGGTGGACCTCGTTATGGGTGATATCGCCGTCTACTCCCACGCGCACGTTTCCCAGTAGTCGAAGCCGCGGAGTAGTCCCCGGTGCGCACTCGTGTGGCACGGCCTCCTCCAGCACCCCAGCAAGCCCCGCGAACCGGCGAAGTAGACCGAACGGTGCAGTTTTTTCTGAGATGAGGTCTACGCACATACCGGCGCTCAGAAGTCTTTCCGCGGTGGATAAGGCGGCAGGGCCTTCTCCAATGATGGCAACACGCTGCATAAAAGTTCCTCCTCGGGCAAATCCGGTAGGCCCGCTATAGACTACATGGTCTATAAATCTAGTCAGCTTGGTTCAGAAATAAAACATTTTATTCTTCCCTTTGGCCAAGCTCAGCGCCATTTCCAGAAAAACGTGCTGCGTGAGCTACCGCGGTTGCCTAGTGTGTGAGCTCATGAACCCAACGACGAACCTGCTGGATGGCGGAAAGCCCTTCCGCGATCCCCACATCTCGCCCGAAGGCACGCGCGATACCGCGCCGCTTTCCACCGAGGTGGCCGCGCGCAATGAACAGCTAGTGGACAAATGGGCGGATAAGCTCGCCTACGAATCCGCAGAAAACATCACCGAGTGGGCCGCCGAGCACGCCCCTGGCCGGCTTGCGGTCACCATGTCCATGGAAAATACCGTGCTGGCAGAGCTCTCCCACCGCGCCGGGCTCGCAGCGGATCTCCTCTTCATCGATACCGGCTGGCACTTTCCAGAAACCCTCCAAGTGGCCGAAGAGGTGGATAAGCGCTACCCGGATCTCCCCCTTGTTCGCGTACTGCCGCTGCTGAGCCCCGAAGAGCAAGATGAGGTGTACGGCCCGCGCCTGTACGCGCGCGATACTGCCGCCTATAACCGCATGCGCAAGGTGGAGCCACTGAATATGGCCATGGACCCTTATGCCGGATGGGTCACGGGCCTGCGCCGGGCCGATTCCGAGCACCGCGCTCACGCCCCGGCGCTCAGCCTGGACCGCACTGGGCGGTTAAAGATTTCGCCGATTATCACTTGGAACTTGGACGATACCGATCAGTACATCGCAGATAATGACCTCATCATCCACCCGCTGACCCTGCAGGGATACCGGTCCATCGGCGATGCGCCGTTGACCTTCCCGGTCGGCGACGGTGAGGACGCCCGCTCCGGGCGAGTATTTGGAGATGGCAAGACAGAATGCGGGTTACACGAATAATGAGCATACTTTCCCCACACCTACAAGACCTAGAAAATGAATCCATCCACATCCTGCGCGAGGTGGCCGGGCAATTCGATAAGGTAGGCCTCCTCTTTTCCGGCGGCAAGGACTCCGTTGTCGTCTTCGAGCTGGCCCGTCGCGCCTTCGCCCCGGCCACGGTGCCTTTTGAATTGCTCCACGTGGATACCGGTCATAACTTCCCCGAGGTGATCAAATTCCGCGATGACCTGGTTGCGGAATCCGGCGCCCGCCTCCACGTCGCCCACGTTCAAGACTGGATCGATAGCGGCGAGCTGCAGGAACGGCCCGATGGCACGCGCAACCCGCTGCAGTCGGTGCCGCTGGTAGAGACCATCGCCAAGCGCGAGTACGACGCCGTGCTGGGCGGGGCCCGCCGCGATGAGGAGCGCGCCCGCGCCAAGGAACGCATCTTTTCCATCCGCGATTCCTTCGGCGGGTGGGACCCTCGCCGCCAGCGTCCCGAGCTGTGGGATCTGTACAACGGCGGCAAGATGGCCGGCGAAAACGTGCGCGTCTTTCCCATCTCCAACTGGACCGAATCCGATATTTGGGAATACATCGGCGCGCGCGGGCTCGAGTTGCCGCCCATTTATTATTCGCACCAGCGCGAGGTCTTCAACCGCGGCGGCATGTGGCTTTCGCCAGGTGAATGGGGTGGGCCGAAAGACGATGAGCAGCTAGAGACCCGCACCGTGCGCTACCGCACCGTCGGCGATATGTCCTGCACCGGCGCCGTCGAATCCACCGCCTCCAGCCCCGATGAGGTGCTCGCGGAAATCTCCATTTCCACCCTGTCTGAGCGCGGTGCCACCCGCGCCGATGACAAACTTTCTGAATCCGTCATGGAAGACCGCAAGAAGGAAGGCTACTTCTGATGACGACTACCCTCGCGCCCAATGTCGGCGCCCTCAAACAGCGCGATACCCTGCGCTTATGCACCGCCGGCTCCGTTGATGACGGCAAATCCACCTTCGTCGGCCGGCTGCTCTATGACACCAAGTCCGTGCTCGCGGATCAGGTCGAGTCCATGGAGCGTTCCTCCTCCGATCGCGGTTTCGATGGCATGGATCTTTCCCTGCTTGTTGATGGCCTGCGCGCCGAGCGCGAGCAAGGTATTACCATCGACGTGGCCTACCGCTACTTTGCCACCGATAAGCGCACCTTCATCCTCGCCGATACCCCAGGCCACGTGCAGTATACCCGCAATACGGTCACCGGCATGTCCACCTCGCAGGTGGTGGTGCTGCTTATCGATGCCCGCCACGGCGTCGTCGAACAAACCCGCCGCCACCTCAACGTGGCCGCGCTCCTGGGCGTGCGCCACGTCGTCCTAGCCGTCAATAAGATCGACCTCGTGGACTATGACGAGCAGGTCTTCCGCGATATCGAGGCCGAATTCCATAAGATTGCCCAGCGCCTAGACATTACCGATACCACCGTCGTGCCCATTTCCGCGCTCAAGGGCGATAACGTGGTCGAGCGCTCTACAACCATGGAGTGGTACACCGGCCCCACCGTCCTTGAGGTGCTCGAGACCATCCCCGTCGCCACCGGACGCGCCGATGAGCTGGACTTTCGCTTTCCCATCCAGTACGTAATCCGCGAGCACGCCACCGATTACCGTGGCTACGCCGGCCGCGTGAAGGCCGGGTCCATCTCCGTGGGCGATACGGTGCACCTGCCCGAAGGCCGCACCAGCACCGTCACCCAGATCGATACCGCCGACGGTCCAGCTTCCTCGGCCGCTGCCGGTGATTCGGTGACGCTACTGCTTGCCGATGACGTCGATCTCACCCGCGGCGATCTCCTCGCCGGCGCCCAACGTCCCCCGGCCACCCGGGAATTCGCTGCCACGGTGGTAGGCCTTACCGAAAAAGACCTAAAACCTGGTCAGATGCTCAAGCTGCGCTATGGTTCCTCCCTGGTCAAGGCCCGCATCGCTGCTCTTTCCCGCACCTTGGATCTCGATGGCGTATCTGACGTTGATGATCCTGAGGCCGTTGTTATGAACGATATCGCCCATATCACCATCCAGACCCAGGCCGAACTGCCTGTGGAGGATTACGCCGCCCGCGGCGCCGTGGGAAATTTCCTGCTCATTGATCAATCCTCCGGCAATACCCTGGCCGCCGGCTTCGTAGGCCACCGCTTGCGCTAAGGCTCGTGCACCAAGCGCACAAACGTCTACAGCAACCGAGAAGCACGCGGTAGCTGTAGACATTTGTGGTGCGCACTTCATGAGAGCCAGCGCTGAAAGGCAGAAGCCCCCTCTTAACAGGGATCGCTGAAGTCTGCGTTGTTATTTAGGGATCGGGCGTTGCCGCCGTACGCAGCCTTGAGTTCGCAGACTTTGTCCACGCTGCGGCCGGCGTCGAAGTAGATCGCATATGCTGTGCCTCCGTCGACTTGGCCGCGGAGAGAACTACAGGCATTGCCGGAAAGAATCTTGGAACCCGGGTATTTGTTTTGCACGCGTTGCGTCTCTGCTGACGGATCTTCGCCCACCGGAATGATGGCAGACTCGACGATCATGATGTAGCGGCCATCGCATTGATCATTCCCAGTGGATTGATCGGAGCGGATCTGGGTCTCCGTTGTCGTCTTCGTCGCAGGTTCAGGTTTCTCTGCGGCTGTGCCCTCATCCTTGTTTTCCTCTTGAGACGAGGTGACGGGGACAAAGGCATCGGCGTCAGTGGAATCAGCAGAATCGCTGCTATTCGTGAGCGCCCACGTGACTCCGGCGGTGATTGCGATGATGGCAATGATTGCTAGGACGATCATCGCCAAGCGTGTGGCCTTGCCACTTTTCCCAGTATTACCTGTGGAATCTCCGGTAGGGGAAGAGGAATTCCATGACTGGTGCTGAGAGGGATCCGGCTGACCCAAAGAATTATTATTAGTCAACGAGGGAGCTCCTTTGCATGAGTTCATCTTGGTCGAATTTGTAGCGCGACTTTCATTGCTTTATGGCCAATTAAAAAGTTGGGTTTCGTCACGGTGGGTGTCTCCTAGTAACTAGGCGGATTGTTACTAGCATGGCTCAATTTCCTCAATTAGATCTTCTGGCACATTTTCTTTCTCCAAGTTGCCGCGGGTATAGCAGGAAATTTCCGCTGGATGGATAACGCCATCCGGGCGTAGCCCATCCTAGCCGTTGCCGCTCCACTGGAAGAGCGAGAAATGCGAGGTGCCAGATTCGGCCACATAAAGCCAGCTGTCATCGCAATATAATTGGATGGGCCGATGGAGCTGGCTAATCGCTTCCCCGTAGTAAGTGCCGCATTTTTCTTCCGTAGAAGCAGGCTCTTCCTGCTTTTGAGGCGTAGGTCCGTCCGCGGTGGCGGTGGATTCAGTTTCCTCTGAACCGGGTGCATTCTTAGCGGAATATTGTTGTAAATCAGAAAATGCGGGCTCCGCGGCCTCATCGCTAGAGCTTGCCGGTCTATTAAAGGAAAAGGTCACTCCCGCCACCAAGGCAATAACAGCGATGATGGCGATGGTGATCATCGCGACCCGCTTGCCTTTACTTTCTTCGGTGCCTTCCTGGGCCTCTGCGCGCGGCCCAGCGTCCGGCGACGAGCTTGCTTGTGCGGCGGGGGATGATTCTGGTTCCTGCGAAGGGTTGTACTTACTCACGAGAGATTCCTTAGACTAAAGCGCAGCAGAAAATAGTGGGGATATGGGAAAGGGCTGTCCTTAGACCATAGCTGGGACATTGGGGCTTGTCGCTGGAATTCTGTAACTCGGGTGCCGCCGAAAACAGTGATGCCAGCGGTGCAGAAGGACAAGCATCTGTGCCGGCGAGTCCAGCGACCACGTGGGGTGCAGGTATTGTCGCAGGCATGGAAAATTTATCTGGACGAACATTATTCGTGGCGGCCGTGGACGCCGAAGCTGCGCACATTCCAGACGGTGAAGCGCTGCTCATTACCGGTATCGGCACGGTTCCAGCCGCGATTTGCCTGACCGAAGTATTGGCAGAGGCTCGCGCAAACGATGCTTTGCCTGAGCGCGTGGTCAATATCGGAACGGCGGGCGCGCTTGTCGATGGCATGGATGGCGTCTTCGAGATCAATAAAGCAACCAAGCACGATTTCAAGCTAGAAGTGCTGACCGATATCAGCCGTTACCTCCTGCCAGAATTCATCGAGCTGGAGACCTCCGGCGAGCTTCCGGCACGCGGGTTGGCCACCGGTGACATGTTTGTCTCTACTACCGCATTGCGCAATGAGCTGGTGAAAAAATCCCAGCTATGCGATATGGAGGGCTATTCTATTGCGGCTACCTGCCAGCGCTTTGGTGTGCCCTGCACGCTACTGAAGCAGGTCTCCGATTCCGCTAATGAGGAATCGATGGGCACCTGGGCTGGCGTCTTGGACCGCAGCGCCCGCCAGTTGGCCGCTGCCGCGGCCGATTTAGGCTTCTTGCGCTAGCCGATGTCTCCATTGCCTTCCTCGCCGTCTCGCACGGCGGAGGAAGGGCGGTTTTAAGTTAGCGGGCTCATGGCCGCGAAAAGCTGCTTTACCTTTTTGCGAGGAGACTCTTCGAGGGGGATCTCGCCGTCGCCTTCTTCGCCGGTGCGCTCGGCCTCGGGGTCTGTATTGTCCGCATCCTCAGCTTCGTCGTCTTCGGATACTGACTTGGATCCGGTGACGATTTCGATGTCATCGGGGGAAACCTCGCCGGCGCGCAGGGCGGCCATTTCTGCATGGTAGCGCAGGACAACGGCGATGGTCGCGGCGACTGGCACGGCGAGGAAAGCGCCAACGATGCCGGCCAGGGTGGAGCCCACGGTGATGGAGAGCAAGACGATGGCCGCGTGCAGGCCCATGGCCTTGGACTGCAGGATGGGCTGGAGGACGTTGCTTTCTACCTGCTGGACAATGATGATTAGCGCCAGCGCGAGCAGCGCATTGGTCAGGCCGTTGGATACCAAGGCGATGATGACAGCCAAGGCGCCGGCGGTGACTGCACCGATGATGGGGATAAAGCCGGCGAAGAAAGTGATGACGGCGATGACCAGTGCCAGTGGGACTTGGAGGACCCAGAGGCCGAGGCCGATGAAGACGGCATCGACAAGCGCGACTAGGGCTTGGGCCTGAATGAAGCCAGACAGCGTCTTCCAGACGCGAGAGGTAAGTTCCGTGATGTGCCAGGCAGCGGAATTACCGGTGTATTTGCGCAGCCAGGGCAGGAACCTATCGCCGTCTTTAATGATGAAGAAGGTGATAAAGAGCATGATGACGGTGGCTACCGCAATGGAGCTGGCCATGGAGAAACCGGAAAGCACGCCGGTGGCGATGGTGGAGGCCTGGCCCTTGGCAAAGCTCACGATGTCTTGAAAGACCGATTGCAGTTGGTCCACCTGAATATCCAGTGGGGACTCATTGACCATCTTGGTTAGCTGCATAATGCCGGCTTCGGCCTCATTAATAAGCACCTTGGACTGTGCGGTGACCATGGGCGCCATGGCGGCAAAGATGCCGCCGAAAATAACCACCAAGCCTAAAAGCGTCGTGACCGCTGCCAGTGTGCGGGGAAAGCCCTTAGAGCGCAGCCAAGCGCTAACTGGATAAAGCACTGTCGAGACCAAGATGGCGAGGATAACCGGCAGCAGGCCCACCCAAATAAAGCGCAGCAGGAACCCCGCCAAGCCCAATCCTGCCGCGATGAGGATGAAGCACACCGAAATCTTGGCCATGCTGCGGAAGTCCTTGGCCAGCACGGCGGACTTATTATCGCGATCGGCGGGATCGGCGGTGGCTACCTCCGCGCCCAACTGGGAATCATCGGGGGAAACTAGCGGTGCGGCATAGGGGTTCTTCGCGTTAGCCTTGCGGTTGACGGAGTTTTGCTCGAGCGCCGACGGGTACTGTGGGCGCTGCGCCGAGTTCTGGCCCGAGTGTTGCTCGGTGCCGTTAGGGGAGTGGTTATCTGGCGTAGTCATTCATCTACTATGCCACAGGAAACCACCTAGGGATAGCGCAGGAAAAGCAGAGAAAAAGATAGCGCCCCACCCAACTCCCAGCAAGAAAGCGGGAGAAGGTGGGGCGCTTACTCAATCTGCCGCGACGGGCAGCAATCGGCGTATTAGTCGCGCAGGTTGCCCACGTTGCGGATGATGCCGAAGCGGTGCATGGTCACGGAGACTGCCTGCTCGAGAAGGTAAGGCATGAGCTCACGGCGGCCATCGGCAAGCACGGGCTGGTCCAGCACCACGGAGTTGGAGCGCACCGCTGCCTCGTAGACGGAATCCGGTACGGTGCCCAGGGCACGCACGCGGGAGGACTCGTCATTGGCCACGGCGGCGGCGAAGGAACCATCAGAAATGGACTTCACGTCGAAGCCGAGCTCCTGCAGCTGGGCGGCAACCTCTGGGGCGGCGGAGATTTCCGTCTCGGCGCCGGTAATCCCGGAAGCCAGTACCTGGCGGGCGACATCGCGCAGCTTGTAGTCCTCGCCCACGCGGATGCGCAGCTTGGTTAGCAGCGGGCGGTAGCGGAAGCGGTTGGCCTCAGAAACCAGCGCGGTGCGGTCGTGGGTGCGGCCGAATTCTTCGAGCCACGCAATCCGGTCCAGCTCGGCGGCGCGCCAGAGCCATTCCAGATCGTCCTGGCTGAGCTCATCAGAAAGCTCATCGCGCAGGCGCTGCAGAATCTTCACGCTGGCTGGGGCGATATCCACGTCGCGCGGCTTGAGTTCGCCATCGGTCCAGGTGCCCATCTGGGCTACGTAGTTAGGGCCGCCGGCCTTCGCACCCGGTCCCATGACGGACTTCTTCCAGCCACCGAAGGACTGGCGCTGGACAATCGCGCCGGTAATGCCGCGGTTGACGTAGGCGTTGCCCACCTCAACGTTGTCGATCCAGTACTCGATTTCCTTGTCATCCAGAGAGTGGATGCCGCCGGTCAGGCCATAGCCGGTGCTGTTTTGCCAAGCGATGGCCTCTTCCAAGGTATCGGCGTACATGATGCCGAGGATGGGGCCGAAGCACTCATTCTTGTGGTACCAAGAACCCGGCTGGACATTATCGCGAATACCCGGGGACCACAGGGTGCCCTCTTCGTTGAGCTTCTCCGGCTTCAGCAGCCACTTCTCGCCCGGCTCCAGCTGGGTCAGGCCGCGCAGCAGCTTCTCGCTCGGCTTTTCAGCCAGGCCGTTCATCGTGGTGGTGATGTCATAGCCCGGGCCAGGCTTCAGGGTCTTGACGGAATCCAGCAGCTGCTCGCGCAGGCGCTTGGACTTGCCCGCAGCGCCGACGAAAATCACCAGCGAAGCGGCCGAACACTTCTGGCCGGAGTGGCCGAAGGCGGAGTTGTACAGGTCCTGGATGGCTAGGTCCGGGTCGGCGGCCGGGGTGATGACCAGCGCGTTCTTACCGGAGGTCTCTGCCATCAGGTTCATCTTGGGCTTCCAGGAGCGGAAGAGCGCACCGGTATCGGATGCACCGGTCAAGATGATGTTGTCCACGTCATCGTGGGAAAGCAGGGCCTTGCCGGCATCGCCTTCATCAGTAAGCACCAGCTGCACCAGATCCGGGTCCAGGCCTTCTGCCTCCAAAGCGGTGCGGAAGGCCTCAACCACCATCTTGCCGCAGTGGACCACCTGGGGAGCAGGCTTGACGATGACCGCCGAGCCCGCCGCCAAGGAAGCTGCAATGCCGCCGGTAGGAATGGCGATGGGGAAGTTCCACGGCGGGGTCACCACGGTGACGGTGTGCGGGTGGAACTCGGAGTGTGCCTCTTCCAAGAAGCGAGCAGACTGGCCGTAGTAGGTGCAGAAGTCAATGGCTTCCGAGATCTCAGGGTCAGTCTGGGTGACCGTCTTATTTGCCTCATAAGCGGCTACGGAGATGAAGTCTCCGCGCTTGGCGGCCAGCTGGTCCGCGACGGCGTCCAGGGCTGCGGCGCGTTCTGCGGCGGGGCGCTTGCCCCATTCGGTGCCCAGCTCCTTGGCGCGGGCGACGTAGCTTTCAACAGCAGACGGGTCGGTGACCTCTTGGACGCCGTGCTCACCGGGGTCATTTGCAAGCGCACGCTTGGCCCAAGTGCGGTTCGGGGTAATTGCCGGGTCCGTATCGGGCTCGTTCCTGAAGCGACCGGAATCCGGTGCCTGGCGCCCGGAATCCTCGAGGCGGTTCTGGGTGCGGCGCGATCCAGCGAAGGTATCCCAGCGCTTGGCAACGGCTTTGCGGAACGTCTCTTCCTGGCTTGCCAGCGGCTCCTCACCCGGGGCGAAGAGGGCGTAGAGGAAGTTCTGCGGCGCGGAGTTCTCCTCCAGGCGGCGCACCAGGTAGGACACGGCGACGTCAAAGTCATCCGCGTGCACCACCGGGGTGTAGAGAATCTGGCGGCCTTCGTAAACCTTGCGCACCGCTGCCTGCTGCGCCGGGGACATGCCCTGCAGCATCTCAGAATCCAGCATGTGCAGCACGCCACGCTTTACACCCAGCTCGTAGGCCATGGCGATGGTGTACAGGTTGTGGCTGGCCACACCGATGCGGATGCAGTCTGCGAATTCCTCCTGCAGGATGTAATCCAGCAGACGGTAGTAGTTAGCGTCTACGTCTAGCTTATTGGTGTAGGTAGCCAGCGGCCAGTCGTGGACTTCGCTTTCAGCGGTTTCCATGGACAGGTTGGCACCCTTTACAATGCGCACCTTGACCTTGGCGCCGCCCTCTGCCACGCGCTGCTTGGCAAATTCCGCGATGTCCTGGAGGGCATCGAAGGTATCGGGCAGGTAAGCCTGCAACACGATTCCGGATTCCAGATTCTTGAACTCCGGCTCGCTCATCAGGCTCTTGAACAGGCGCAGCGTCAGGTGGAGGTCGTGGTATTCCTCCATGTCCATGTTGATAAAGACCTGTGGGTTGCGGCGTGCGGCTTCCTGGTAGAGCGGGCGCAGGCGGTCCTTCAGGCGCTCCACGGAACTGCCGATGTCCCAGTTATTCAGCTGCGCCACCATCGAGGACGCCTTGACGGATACGTAGGTCACGCGCGGGTTCTTGATGAGATCCAGCGTGCGGCGCGCGCGGGACTTTGCTTCCTCTTCACCGAGCACGGCCTCACCCAAAAGGTTGAGATTTAACTGCTCGCCGGAAGCAGCGGCCTTTTCCAGGGTGTCATTGAGCGCATCCGATTCCGCGTCCAGCACCAGGTGGCCAACCATCTTGCGCATGTACAGGCGCGCTACCGGCATGACTAGGTTAGGCAGGATCGGGCCGAAGAAACCGCCGGCACCGACGAGCGCGCCATTGATGCTGCCCAAGAAGGAAGGATCGTACTGGGAAGAAATATCCTTCAGTGCCTTGGCCGCGACCTTGTTATCCTCTGGGCGCATGACGCGGTCAACGAAGTCCATGGTGAACTTCACGCCATTGTCATCGCGCAACAGCTCCGCGAGCTGCTCGGTGGCCTTGTCCTTTTCATCTGCGGTGGAATCGAGCCAGCCTTGCGCCCGCTTAATGGCGGCGGGCAGTACGGCCTCAACATCATCAGATAGTGGCGTGCGGGTGTATGCGGGAGAAGTCATGTGAAATTCAACCTCTTTTTCGAAACGTGTACTTCCAGGTTGGTGGCCAACCCACACCGCGGTGTGGCCTTTGTTCTGTGACTCTTAGCGCCGGGGGCAGAAAGTGGCTGGTAAGTCTATGGAAATTGGAAAGCATGCGAGCGATTAGGACTCCGCATACTTGGCAATGAGTGGAACACGCGGGATGCGCGCGCCGCTGCTCGGTGGTTCAAGCCAAGCGAATCAACAAGCCATAGTGCTACCGGTAGTGGGGACCGGGGGCCTGTCGCTATGGCGGCGGACGCGTGCCAAGTTGGTGTTCAACACTCACCTGCTTTCTACACTGTGGCGATGTGGAGCTAGGGGCAGGAAAGAAAGCCCAGTAGTGGTTTCCTATTCCGGTCCTAGCATGGGCATCACCGGCCGAATGCGGCCGATTGATGCGCGGGAAATGCTATGTAGTTGTCTGTGAAGTCAATTATAGGGTTGTCGATATAGTGATGCTAGTCTCGTTAGGGAAATCGTCCGTGGGGGTAAAAAGGTAAAAAATAAAACCCCAGCATGTGGGGTTTTGAGGGGGTGGGGCCACGATTGGGGGCAGGCGCCATTCGCGCCTATGTAGCTATTTGCCGTACCCCGCTTTTAGTGCTTTGACCGCTAGTTCAAGACGAGACTTGGCGTGAAATTCCGTTAACAGGCTAGAAACGTATTTCTTTACCGTTCCCGGGGCATAGTGCGTGCTTTTTGCGATCTCTTCGTTGGATTTTCCCTCGCACACTAAATCGAGAATCTGCGCTTGAGCAGGCGAAATATGGTGCTCAGGGGTGGAAACCGCAGACGGGGATTGAGCATCGTTTTCGCTCCACTCGGGCATTTGTTGGAATAAGCGCGTTAATGGTTGGGGAGCTACGACCGTGCCACCGCGGACGGCCTCGCGTACCGTGTCCAAGATGTAGGCTGGCTTCGAGCTTTTGAGGATATAGGCTGCCGCCTTATTGGATAGGACTTCCCTTAGGGTGTCGTCATTATCCATTGCGGTCATAGCAATGAATACCGGCGGATTAGGCAGCTCATTTAGCTCGCGCAGCAGCGCTGTGCCGTCCATCTCCGGCATATGAATATCCGCGATGACGGCATCGACATCGTGCTGTTCTAGCTGCTGTAATGCGGCTTTCCCATTTTCTGCGACAGCGATGATTTCCATATCTTCGGTCGCAGCGAAATAGTGGCCGAGTGCCTCGATGACCAGTGGATCATCATCGACTAAGAGCAGCGAAGTCTTTACTTGAAGCACCATGGGGCTGGGCAGCCAAAGACGAGCTCTGCCGAAGACTCGTACTTGTTATTTTGTGGGAGATCGCCTGGGGTGAGGTCTGCGCCGAAGAGAGAGGCGGACAGCATGAGAGGCGTGAGAAAGCTAGCGAGAGCAGCCTGCATGGCACGACTCCTTTTATATAAAAACCGGATTTATAAGAAACATACGTAAGTGTAGTAAAGGGATGGTGGCGCTGCCAGCGAAGGTGAACAAACTAACGTTGTTCATGCGCAGACGGGGGCAGTGCCAGCGTGAGCTCCCAGTGATCGTCGACCTGACCTGCTTCAAACCGGGCATCGATAGTTGCTGCGAGGCGCGTCATCGAATTAATGCCTATGCCGGAGGAGGTCTCCGGTGTGGTGCTCGTTGGCTTGGCAATAGGGTTGCAGATAGTAAGGATCGTCCATCCCAAATGCGGTTGCGCCGATACGGTAATTTCCGCCCCAGGCGGCGAGTACTTGACGGCGTTGAGGCAAGCCTCCCTGGTGATGGCTACGACCGAGTCAAGAACAGAGGGGGAAAACTGGGGGCAAAAATCTTCTCCGCTTACGTTGATAATTGGAGTGCGGTTGAGCTTTGATAGCTGTCCTTCTTCCCAGGCCAGTACCTGTGCAAGGCTTGTAGGGCGTGCGGCTTGTTTAAAACTGAATTCGTCGTTGATGCCGTCAATATTGGAACGCAAGACTTTAGTTAAAGCTCGTATTTCAGACATCGACGAGCGCATTGCATCGCTTAATTCATCGAGGCGGCGGCTGAGCTCCGGTGTGCTGGCGTATTCCAAGCTGAGCGCTTCTAGCTGCATGGTATTGACGGTAAGGCTGGAAATTACCGAGTTATGCAGGGTTTCAGCTAGGTCGGACTGTCGGCGCTTGACATCGTTATTCCACTCCACCATGGCGGTTTTATAGCGCCGTGCGGAATGGGCAAGTGAGCTGCCGATGAAGGTGCTAATGACCAAGAAAATTCCCCAGACCAGTGCCGGTGTTGGATTGAGGACTAGCCGCAACGTACTAGGATCTACCAGCCCTACCAGCCAAAACACTACGCAAAGAAGAATCGACTGCCATTTGGTGCTGTGGAAAGCGAATACGGCAAGGAATACTGGGGCTAAGAAAACGGAACTGGCGTAGGGGATTCCCACGGTAAGGATGGCAATAATCCAAATTGCCAGAAAACCCACTGCCATTGTCTTCGGGTACCGATAGGCAGATGTAGTGATGGCCGTCAAAATTAACCCGACAATTGCCGCTGAAAGTTGGTGTTTAGTTGGGGTGAGGAATGCGGCGAAAAGGGTAAGGGCCAAGCAAATGATGGCGATCAGCGCTGCGGTGCGCTGTAGGGTCATCGCCGCGCGAAGGCGGTGGCGAAATGGAGGTGGTGGGGTGAAAGTCACGGTGGAATGCGCTTCTTTGGTGCTCAGACTGAATAGTTATGAAAGGGCTTGTGGCGTCTCGCACCTAGCTTAAGGCCTGGAAGCGTGAAACCAGCAAATGAAAACAACTAAACCCCGCACCTTCCGGTGCGAGGTTTAAAACCTGCATGGAAAAGTGCGGGGTTTAGTCGGTCTTCATGAAGGAGTGTAAACGCGAAGGTTTACTTAAGCGTTAGCTGCGGCTTCGGTAGCAGCGTCAGCGTTGTCCTTGGAGGACAGGCCCTCGAATACGGAGGACAGGCCTGCGGAGTCGGAGTTGGACTCGGAGGACAGTTCAGCAATGCCCTTGATGGCCTTGAAGATTGCCTCGAAGTCGAGGGCGGAGCTGAGGTTTACGAGGGTACCGAGCATCGGTGTTTCCTTTCGAGTTGGCGGAGTGAAACTACAAATCAATCTCTCTCTGGGTAGCAACCACATCAGTGACTGCTGTGGTTTCCAGTATGTGCGAGTTAAATACGCCTGCCAAGCCTCTTTTGGATCCTTTGTGAGGTAACTTTCGGCCACCTTTTTACGACCCTTTGGGTAGCTTTTGGGTGTGGCAGAGTTTGTTTTTCAAAAGGTGGGTCGCTCCAGCTTGATGTAGAAGAGGGACACGGGTTTGAGGCTAAGAACTGGGAAAAGGGGGATAGTTTTTAAGGAGAGTTGAGTCGGTGGGAATAAGATTTGAGTGTGGGAGGTTATGAAGATTGAGTGACACGGGCTCAAGAATTTATGAACGAGTTCGCAACTTCTGTTAGAGTAGCGCACGGACGCAACGAGAAGTTGAGTCACCGACAATCAACTTTATTAACTGCACTCGATAAAAAGGAGAATGAACCATGGGACGCGCAGTAGGTATTGACCTGGGTACGACGAACTCCGTCGTTTCCGTACTGGAAGGTGGCGAGTCCACCGTTATCGCTAACTCCGAAGGCTCCCGCACCACGCCTTCCGTTGTAGCGTTTGCTAAGAACGGCGAAATCTTGGTTGGTCAGTCCGCCAAGAACCAGGCCGTGACCAACGTGGACCGCACCATCCGCTCCGTCAAGCGCCACATTGGTACTGACTGGACCGTCAACATTGATGACAAGGACTACACCTCCCAGGAGATTTCCGCTCGCACGCTGATGAAGCTGAAGCGCGATGCAGAGTCCTACTTGGGCGAGGATGTTACAGACGCCGTTATTACCGTCCCTGCATACTTCGAGGACGCACAGCGTCAGGCCACCAAGGAAGCTGGCCAGATTGCCGGCCTGAACGTCCTGCGCATCGTCAACGAGCCCACCGCGGCCGCACTTGCATACGGCCTGGAAAAGGGCGAGCAAGAGCAGACCATCCTGGTCTTCGACTTGGGCGGCGGCACCTTCGACGTGTCCTTGCTGGAAATCGGCGATGGCGTCGTTGAGGTTATGGCTACCGCAGGTGACAACACCTTGGGCGGCGATGACTGGGATCAGCGCATCGTTGACTGGTTGGTTGACCGCTTCAAGAGCTCCCAGGGCGTTGACCTGACCAAGGACAAGCGCGCCGTGCAGCGTCTGCGCGAGGCTGCAGAGAAGGCCAAGATTGAGCTGTCCTCCTCCCAGCAGGCCAACATCAACCTGCCTTACATCACCGTTGACTCCGACAAGAACCCACTGTTCTTGGACGAGACCCTGACCCGCACCGAGTTCCAGAAGATCACCCAGGATCTGCTGGACCGCACCAAGGCTCCGTTCAACCAGGTCATCAAGGATGCTGACCTTTCCGTTGGCGATATCGACCACGTTGTGCTGGTCGGTGGTTCCACCCGTATGCCGGCCGTATCTGACCTGGTCAAGGAGCTGACCAGCAAGGACCCGAACAAGGGCGTTAACCCGGACGAGGTCGTTGCAGTGGGTGCTGCCCTCCAGGCAGGTGTGCTGCGCGGTGAGGTTAAGGACGTGCTGCTTCTCGATGTGACCCCGCTCTCCCTCGGCATTGAAACCAAGGGCGGCGTGATGACCAAGCTCATCGAGCGCAACACCACCATCCCGACCAAGAAGTCCGAGACCTTCACCACCGCAGAAGACAACCAGCCTTCCGTGCAGATCCAGGTCTTCCAGGGTGAGCGCGAGATGGCTACCGCCAATAAGCTGCTTGGTTCCTTCGAACTCGGCGGCATCGCACCGGCACCTCGCGGTGTGCCCCAGATTGAGGTCACCTTCGACATCGACGCCAACGGCATCGTCCACGTGACCGCCAAGGACAAGGGCACCGGCAAGGAAAACACCATCAAGATCCAGGAAGGCTCTGGCCTTTCCCAGGAAGAGATCGACCGCATGGTCAAGGATGCCGAGCAGCACGCTGAGGAAGACAAGAAGCGTCGCGAGGAGCAGGAACTGCGCAATAACGCAGAGTCCACCTCCTACCAGACCCGCAAGTTCTTGGAGGACAACGAGGACAAGGTCTCTGAGGACACCAAGACCAAGGTCACCGAGGCTGCTGACGCCGTGGACGAGGCGCTGAAGGGCGATGACCTCGATGCCATCAAGTCCGCAGTAGAGAAGCTGTCCACCGAATCCCAGGAGATGGGCAAGCAGATCTACGAGGCACAGGCTGCCGAGGGTGGCGCTGAGGGTGCTGCTGATGCTGGCGCCGCACAGGGTGACCCAAACGTGGTCGACGCTGAAGTTGTGGACGAAGACGAGAACTCCGACGACAACAAGGATGGCGACAAGTAATGACTCAGGACAGCGGAATGCCGCAAAACCCAGGCGACCCGGAAAACACGGATCCGGAGGCTACCTCGGCTGACCGCGCTGAGGCTGCCGCCGAAAAGGCCGAGGAGGCACAGGCTGCCAACGACGCGCAGGCTGATGCCTCCGAAGAAGCGAAGTTGGATCCCACCCTTGATGCTGACCTCGAAGACGCGCTGGCTGATGTCAACGCCGATGAGGTCGAAGCCGAGGCGGAGGGCGATGAGCCCACCTCCACCGGTGCTGCCACCAACGATGTGGAAGCGCAGTTGGCAGAACGCACGGAAGACCTCCAGCGTCTGAATGCGGAATACACCAACTACCGCCGCCGCACCGAGCGTGACCGCCAATCCGTTATCGAGACCGCGAAGGCAAAGGTCATTAGTGATTTGCTGCCGGTTCTTGATGACCTCGATTTGGCCAAGCAGCACGGTGACCTGGAGGGCCCGCTCAAGGCGGTTGCGGATAAGCTCCGCAAGGGCCTAGAGCAGCACAACCTCACCGCCTTTGGTGAAGAGGGGGAACCCTTCGACCCAGAGATGCATGAGGCCGTGCAAGATTTGTCCTCCGGCGATGAGCAGGTGCTTGGCACCGTGCTGCGCCAGGGCTACCGCGTAGGTGAGAGGCTGGTGCGCAACGCGCTGGTTATCATCGCGGACCCCGGTGAGGATTCCGGCAGTTCGGAAGGCACCGAACAAGCCGATTAATCCGGGAAATGGGCGCCTTGGGAACTGACTGGTTCAACTTCCCCTGGCGCCCTTTTTACTAACTACAACCGATTCTTCTTGAAAGGAGGAGATGCCCAGTGAGCGCTAAACCCGAATGGGCAGACAAAGATTATTATGCGGATCTGGGGGTCTCCTCGTCCGCAGACCAAAGCGAGATCAAGCGCGCGTACCGCAAGCTTGCCCGCGAAAACCACCCCGATACCCACCCCGATGACCCCGCGGCAGCGGACCGGTTCAAGCGGGTTGCGGAAGCATACGATGTGCTTTCCGATGCCTCCGAACGCAAGGAATACGACCAGTTCAAGGCCATGCTGCGCAACGGCGGTGGCTTCGGACGGAACGGAGGCGCCGGCTTTCCCGGCGGGTTTCGATCCACGAACATGGGTGGACAAGGTGCGCAAGACTTCGACCTCTCGGACCTCTTCGGAGGAGCCACTGGAGGATCGTCTCAAGGCGGCGGTTTTGGGGATAGCTTCGGTAGCGTTTTCAACCGCAGCGGTAGTGCTGGCCACTCAGCTAAACCGTCGCGGGGGGCCGACGTCGAAACGGAAATAACCCTCGATTTCCGCGAGGCCGCCAAGGGAACCACCATCCCGCTGGCCTTAAGCGGTAACGCGCCGTGCACCACGTGCCACGGCTCGGGTTCTTCCTCCGGCAAGACCTCAACGTGTGGTACCTGCAATGGCTCCGGGTACACCTCGGAAAACCGCGGTGCGTTCGGTTTTTCCGCCCCGTGCAAGGACTGCGATGGCACGGGCCGCCGCATCCCAGATCCGTGCCCAGACTGTAACGGCTCCGGAACGGTGCACCGCACCCGGAATATCACGGTCCGTATCCCCGCCGGCGTCATTGACGGCCAAAAGGTCCGCATCGCTGGCCAAGGCGAGGCTGGACCGAATGGCACCCCGGCCGGTGACCTCTTCGTTGCGGTTACCGTCAAGCCTGACAAGGTCTTTACCCGCGACGGCGACGATATCCACATCACCGTCCCTGTCTCGTTTGCCGAGCTCGCCCTTGGTGACACCATCACGGTTCCCACCTTGGACAGCCCGGTCCGCGTGAAGATTCCCGCAGGTACCCCGGATGGCCGCACCTTGCGCGTGCGTGGGCGTGGCATTGCCAAGCGCGCCGGCAAGGCTGGCGACCTCTTGGTGAGCGTGCAGGTCACCGTGCCTTCCAAGCTCGATGCAGCGGCCTCCAGCGCCCTGCGCACCTATGCACAAGCCGAAAAGGACTCTGGCTTTAATCCCCGCGCAGGCTGGGCCGGCGCGGAGAGCAATTAAGGCAGGAGGTGCATTGCACAATGAGTACTGGAAAGGCAGAAGGCTCCGGCACCGCCGTTTACGTCATTTCCGTGGCTGCCGAGCTTTCCGGGATGCACGCCCAAACCCTGCGCACCTATGACCGCATGGGTTTGGTCTCCCCGGCCCGCACCCGCGGCGGGGGCCGCCGTTATTCGGATCGCGATATTGAATTGCTCCGCAAGATTCAGGCGCTGTCGCAAGACGATGGAGTCAATCTCGCCGGCATCAAATCCATCATCGAGCTAACCGAAGAACGCGACCAGCTAGAGGCCGAGCGCGATGCGCTTGCCGATGAAGTCCGTGCCCTCCGCGATCAGCTTGCTGCCGGGCAGCGCTCGGGGGCACAACACCCCCAAGCACAGGGGCAGTACACCCGCGGCGCGCAAGGTCCGCAAGGCTCGCAGGTCCCGGGGCGTTCCCAACGCAGCGGTGAGCTCGTCCACGTTCCGCGGTCTACCTCCGTAGTGATGTGGAGCCCGCGCACCGCGCGCGATCGCAAGCGCAACCGCCGAAACGGCAGCGGCTAAACCAGCTAAACCGCCTAATTCGTCCTGCGGACGAGAAACCTCAATTTAAACCCTCCAAACCTTTGCCGCGGCCTAGCGCCCGCACGGGTATGGAGGGTTTATTGCTGCCCAAGAGTCCCTCGCTCTCTCGGTTCACACGCGGTGACCTCTCGGGATCCATCGGCCCCTACCGTTCCCGCGCCCTCTCGCAGGCCGCTGCACCCTCACCCGGACGCTGGTGCACCCGCACAACCAGACTTTGGTCTGTGAAGAAATGTTAATTTCCCACCCCTATTTAGTGCGAAATGCAAAAAAGTGCATTACTATGACGGGAAAGCAGGTGAGCTACAACACAGTAGAACACCTGTAGTGGCACGCGCCAAACACGGCAAACCCCACAGTCGAAATTTCTGCACGAGAGGACACCACCATCATGACTTTGTACGCAGCACCCGGAACCGAAGGGGCCATCGTCAACTACCGCGACCGCTATGACAACTACATCGGCGGCAAGTGGGTACCGCCAGTCGATGGCGAATATATGGACAACATCAGCCCCGTGACCGGTGAAGTATTTTGTCAGGTGGCCCGCGGCAAGGAAGCCGATATCAATGCGGCCATCGATGCCGCGGAAAAGGCGTTTGCAACCTTTGGCAAGACAACTCCAGCAGAGCGCGCACTCTTGTTGCACCGCATCGCGGACCGGATTGAAGAGAACCTCGAAAAGATCGCCGTTGCGGAAACCTGGGAAAACGGCAAGGCCGTCCGCGAGACCTTGGCCGCCGATATCCCACTGGCCGTTGACCACTTCCGCTACTTCGCGGGCGCCATCCGCGCGCAAGAGGGCCGCCTGTCTCAGATCAGCGAAGACACCGTGGCCTACCACTTCCACGAGCCGCTCGGCGTGGTTGGCCAAATCATCCCGTGGAACTTCCCGCTGCTCATGGCTTCCTGGAAGATCGCACCGGCCCTAGCCGCTGGTAACTGCATCGTGCTCAAGCCTGCGGAGCAAACGCCGGCATCCATTTTGTTGCTCATGGATATCATCGGTGACCTCCTCCCAGATGGCGTACTCAATATCGTCAACGGCGTGGGTGAGGAAGCCGGTGCGGCACTGTCGGGTTCGGACCGCATCGCCAAGATTGCGTTTACCGGCTCCACCCCAGTGGGCAAGCTCATCAATAAGGCCGCCGCAGACAAGGTCATCCCGGTCACCCTGGAGCTCGGCGGTAAATCGCCGTCCATCTTCTTCAAGGACATCATGGATGAAGATGACTCCTACCTGGAAAAGTGCGTCGAAGGATTCGTCATGTTCGCGCTCAACCAGGGCGAGGTCTGCACCTGCCCATCGCGCGCCCTGGTCCATGAGGATATTGCCGATAAGTTCTTAGAGCTCGCCATCGAACGCGTCAAGAAGATCAAGATCGGCCACCCGTTGGATACCGAAACCATGATGGGCGCCCAGGCCTCCCAGGAGCAGATGGACAAGATTACCGAGTACCTCAAGATCGGCCCAGAAGAAGGCGCGGAAACGCTTACCGGCGGCCATGTGAACAAGGTCGAGGGCCTCGAAAACGGCTACTACATCGAGCCCACGGTATTTAAGGGCAGCAACGAGATGCGCATCTTCCAGGAGGAAATCTTCGGGCCGGTGCTCTCTGTAGCGACGTTCAAGGACTACGACGAGGCCATAGAGATCGCTAATACCACCAACTTCGGCTTGGGCGCCGGCGTGTGGTCGCGCCAGCAAAACATCTGTTACCGCGCCGGGCGCGATATTCAGGCCGGCCGCGTGTGGGTCAACCACTACCACGACTACCCGGCACACAGCGCCTTCGGCGGCTACAAGGAATCCGGCTTGGGCCGCGAGAATCACTTGATGATGCTCGGCCACTACCAGGAAACCAAGAACATGCTGGTCTCGTACTCGGACGCCCCCGCAGGCCTGTTCTAAGCCCCCAACTGGCGTTCCCACAACCGGCGCCCCCACAGCCCGCGTTAATCCGGTCTGGATTCCCCGGCAGCCACCGTGCCTAGTCCGCGCAGAAACTGCGGGTCCTCCCAATAAGACCCGTGGTCCCCGGGCAGGCCATCCGCGCCGGGGAGGGGAGCGGCACCGAAGGACTGAACGGTGGGATCCGGGCCGTGGATTCCGCTCAGTGGCCCCGTCGCGATAGCGATGGGGTCATTGTCATTGGTCGCCGCCCACACGGTGCCGTGCAGTTCGCGGGCATGCTGGGCGCTCGTGCCGGGGCTTCCCACCAGCACAATATCGGAGGCGATTTCCTTCTCGCGCGCCGCGTATCCGGTCACGACGGAGCCATAGGAATAGCCCACCACCGTTCGTTTTGCGCCCGGATACCGCTTGCCGATGCCCCGCTGAAACCGCGCCAGCTCCTGCCCCGCCGCACGCGCGGGATCGGCGTGCACGGCGCGCGGCAAGCTCGACGGGGCCTGGTAACCCAACCACACGGCGGCCGGCCCACCGCTTGCGGTGGCAATATTGTGGCCGCGGTCCACGGCGCGCTGCCAGGTGGTGGGGTCGGAGGAATGCACGCCTTCAACGAATGTGGTGACGGAGGCGGGTTCCGTGCGAAAACCCTCCGGATCCACCAGCGCTACCAGCCGGCCGGGGCTGGTTTCGACGATGCGCATATCGGGGTTATCCGCGGCCAGCTGCGCCACGCGGTCGCTGGCTTGGGCGAGGCTGATCTCGTGGATGGTATCGAGGGGGAGATCGGCAAAATCCTCGAGCCGCTGCGGTGGTTCCACCCCGGCGGGCGTGCAGAGGGCGTCGATTTCTTGGGCACAGAGCCAATCGAGGGCATCGCCAAGCGCGCGCACCTCCCGCAGCAGCACCCCACCGGCCAGTGCGGCGGGGCCAGAAAACTCATCGACCTTGCCCAAAAAGGAAATGATCCGCGCCTCCACTCCCTCGCGCCAGGCCTGCAGGTCCGCATGCCGGTCGAGTACTTCAATGACTCGGTCCATTTCCCCAAGCGGGCTACTCAGCCACTCGGTGGCCTCCGCCAAACTGGAGCGCGCCGCCACGCCCGCGGGTCCACCCAGCGATAGCGACCGCCAATCGTGGTGCGAGTCCACATAGTGATTCTGCAGTCCAGAGCGATCCGCAGTAAGCTGCGCAGCGCTGTGGCGCAGGGCAGTGGATAAATTCATCGCGCCCTCCCCAAGTTCGCAGCCAGTGAGGAATCGAGCGCGCTGCTGCGGTCTAGGAAGGAGTGGAGGCTGCGCAGGTGCTGGGAAACGGTGGCATCGCTAAGTTGCTGCGTCTCGGACTACTGCGCCACCGCGCGCTGGAGGGCGGCAGACGTCCGGGAGGCTACGCTTAAGTGTGCCTCCGGTAACGCCGCCGCCGGCCGCGCCCTCAAGGTGCGTACATGTGCGGGAAGGTGTTCAGGAATATCTACATAACTCATGCCTTTAAGCGTGGCCGCTGCGGGCTGTAGCCGCGAGGGCAAAACCGCCAACCTGTGGATAACTAGGTGACGCTGCACTAAGTTGGGATTTATGAAAGTAGCAGCAGTGCAATTGACCTCCACCGGCAGCATCGAGGAAAACCAAGAACTCGCCCTGGATAAAATCCGCGAGGCCGCGGCGGCGGGCGCGCGCCTTATCGTGCTGCCCGAGGCCACCTCGCAGAACTTCCGCTCGGGACGCCTAGATGAGCAGGCGCAGAACCTCGAAGGCCCGTTCGCCACCGCGATACAGGAAGCGGCGGAGGAATTGGAGGTCACCGTCGTCGTCGGCATGTTCTGCCCAGCCGATACCATCGAGCGCGAGGATAAGACCATCAACCGCGTATCCAATACCGCGCTCGTCGCGGGCCCTGGCGTGCTGGGTGGCTACGAGAAAATCCACACCTACGATGCCTTTGACTACCGCGAATCCGATACGGTGCAGCCCGGGGAGTCCCTGGTGACCTTTGACGTCGATGACCTTACCGTCGGCGTCGTGGTCTGCTACGATATCCGTTTCCCGGAGCAGTTCAAGGAGCTTGCGCGCGAGGGCGCACAGCTCATCGTCGTGCCCACCAGCTGGGCAGATGGCCCCGGCAAGCTGGAGCAGTGGCGCCTGCTCACGGCGGCGCGGGCACTGGATTCCACCAGCTATATCCTCGCCGCGGGCCAATCCCGCCCAGGCGGCAACGCTGAGGCCGGATCGCCCTCGGGCCCGACCGGCATCGGGCACTCCACCATCGTCGATCCCAACGGCGTGCGCGTGGCCGAGGCCGGCTACGAAGACGAAATCCTCTACGCCGATATCGACCCGCAAGAAGTAACGAAGACGCGCCGCTCCCTGCCGGTGCTAGAGCTTAACGACTAAGACTGCGCCGCATAATCCTCCGGCAGCCACTCCCGGTCGCGGCCCCAGCTGTGGCTTAAGATCCACTGCTTGCCGATGCCCCTTTTCTCCAACCCCTTCCTCGCTTCCGCCACCTCCTCGGCGCTGCCGAAGAGGGCGAAGTGGGTGGGCGTGGTTGTGGATAACTCGACCTCGTTGACTACTACATCGGTCGGGTCGGGGGAGAGGGTGTGGGTGGCGGCATCGGCAAGCGGCCGTGCGCCCAGCAACCACGGGTCGTTTTCTTGCCGGATGATGCGGCGCAGGCTGAGATCAGGGTAGAGGGCCGCAAGGTTCTGCTGGAAGTGCGTGTCATAGTGCGCGCCGGGGCTATCCGCAACGGCAAAAATCTGCAGGGACAGGTTCTTCGCGAGGCCCTCCTCGCCCGCATCCGCGGCCTGGCGGGCCGCCAGCGCCAAGCACCGCGCCGCCGCCCAGCCCGTGCCATAGGCCAGGATGACCAACCTGCCGCCGCGCAACGCGCGCAGGTCCTGCCAGATGGAGCCGGTGGGCCGGCCCAATGTCCACCAATCGCCTGGCTTGGTATGCGCAAGCGACCGCGAGGCCGCGCCCACCGCGGCGACGTGGAAGACCAGCTGGCCGGTGGCATCGCTTGGCTGCGCGGGGGTGAGCATCCGCCACTGGCCGGGAAGGTACTGGGTGGTAACGGGGAAATACTGCCCCGGCTCGAAGGCTGCGGGCATTCCTGCCTCGACGCGAATGACCGCGGTTTCGCGCGTCGGCCGATCCACCGCGACCACCTGCCCCGAATACGCCGGCGCCTCCCCAGCCAAGTCCGCCTCGCGCGCCGCACTGGCCATCTCCTCGCAGACCTGGTGGATGACGGCGCAGGCGAAGTCGTATTGGTACCGCGTCAGCGCCAACACCCGCAGGCCTTTGATGAGCGCCTTCTCGAACCGCGCATAGACCTCGGCCGGGAAGCCGTGCCTGCGGTGATCGCGGCCGAGCTGCGCGATCTTCTCCCGGACGGCCTCGGGCAGCGCAGCCCCAACCCCGGACCCTGCCTTCGCACCGGCGCTGCTGGGCTCTGCGTGTTCAATCACCCACGCCAATGCATGCACCATGGACCGGTGGGTGTCCTGCATAGAAAGGGAAAAGACCTGCCGCGCTTCCGGCACCATGAGGAAAAACTGCTCATGCACCGCATTACGGTAGTCGTCTGCATACTTCCGGAAGTGCTCGCCCAATTCCCACATGGTTTCCCATCCTAGTGTGCTTTCCTGCCTTTTAGCGCGCGCATTTTGGCCCCGGGGCTACAGACCCAGCACCTTGATAACCTCGCGCGCCGCCAAGCGCCCCGCGCGCGTCGCCCCCACCGTCGAGGCGGTCGACCCATAGCCGGCGAGGAAGACCCGCGGGTTCGCCACAGGCGAGACCTCGTTGCGCATGACAATCCCGCCCTTGCGCGAGCGCAAGCGCAACGGTGCCAGGTGGTCCAGCACCGGGCGGAAACCGGTATTCCAAAAGATGACGTCCACCGCCAGGTGCGTGCCCGCCGGGTAGGGCTGCCATGCCGCCATGCTTTCCGATGCCCCCACAGCCCCGCCGTTCGCAGACCCGCCAAACCGCACGCCGGTCGCGTCAATAGCATTGAACATGCCGCGCGAGACCAAAACGCCGCGCTCTACCGCATCCAGGTATTCCTGCCAGGGCGGAATCCCGGTGGTCGAGACCACCGAGGCCGGTGGATTGCCGCTAAAGACCCGCTCGCGGACCTTCTCTTCCACATCCAAGCCCCACTGCTTATCAAACTCCGTATCCGTAAAATCCGGAGCCCGCCGCGTGGCCCAAGTGGTCTGGGCGATGCCCTCAAGTTCCAATAAAAACTGCACCGCGGATAGCCCACCGCCGACGACCAACACGTGCTGGCCTGCAAAGTCCTCCGCTGCTGAATAGTCCTTGGTGTGCAGTTGGCGCCCGCCGAAACTGCCGATGCCCGGAATATAAGGAATATACGGCCTATCCCACGTGCCGGTGGCGTTGACGATGGTGTCCGCGGAAAACTGCTCGCCGGACTCCAGCGTCACGAGAAACGCGCCGCGTGCGCCGCGGGGATTGCGTGCGCCGCGCGCGCCGGGTTCTACGGGCAGGGCACGGACGCTGCGGACGCGCGCCGAGCGGTAGGGCCGCAGTTGGAACTTGTCCTCGTAGGC
The DNA here is from genome assembly GCF_030227355.1 of Corynebacterium sp. MSK310. Classification (NCBI taxonomy): domain Bacteria; kingdom Bacillati; phylum Actinomycetota; class Actinomycetes; order Mycobacteriales; family Corynebacteriaceae; genus Corynebacterium; species Corynebacterium sp. MSK310. The sequence continues at coordinate 60,178 of NZ_JASPFZ010000008.1, read as the reverse complement.
GCCGTAGTAGGCGGCGACTACGTGTGAGGCGGGGGAGGAGGCGTCGGCAAGCGGGGCGGGCATGCCCGGCAGGCTCGCGATGTTATGGGCCTTTCCCAGCGTCAGTGAATCCCACCGGTGACGCCAGGCGCCGCCGGGGGCGGGGTTGGCATCGATAAGCAAAAAGTCTTGGGCGGGGATAAGGCCGCGGGAGGTGAGCTGGTGGGCCGTCGCCAAGCCTGCCTGGCCCGCGCCGATGATAATGCTGAGGTAGTGCTCCACCGTGCCATTGTAGCGGGGGTGAAAAATCCGCCGTATGTTGTGGCTCACTACATGATATGTAATGTACTTTTTATCTGCGCGCTCGCTGCACGTGAGCGACCTGCCATAACTGCACAGCTAGAAAGGATTCCCATGGAAGATTTTTCCGCTTATACGCTCATGCTGGACGTGGGTTGGATTTCCTTACTCATGGTCATCGGCAATATTTTGCGCCACCAAGTGAAGTTTATCTTCCAGGACTTATTGCTGCCTGCCCCCATTACCGCCGGCCTAATCGGCCTGCTCGTCGGGCCCAACGTGCTGGGGTGGATCAACTTCTCCGATAACCTCGGCGACTACACCTCAATCCTGATCGCCGTGGTCTTTGCCTCGATGGCGTATTCCATGGAGGTCGGCGGCAACATGGGCAAGGGCGCGCGCAATATGTGGGGCTATTCCACCATGATGTTTACCGGCCAGTGGGGTCTGTTCATCGTGCTGGGTTTGCTCTTCTTCGCCCCAGTCTTTGATACCCCCAACTGGTTCGGCATGATGCTGCCGGTTGGCTTTACCGGTGGCTTCGGCACGGCCGCCGCTGTGGGTGGCGCGCTGGAGGGCGTCGGCGCCGAAGCGGCAGCGTCCCTGGGCTTTACCTCCGCGACCGTCGGCACCCTGGCCGCGATTATCGGCGGTGTCATCGCTGGTAACTGGGGCATCCGCAAGGGCAAGGTGTCCTACGTCCCCAAGGAGCTACCGGAAGAGATTCGCCGCGGCTACATCAAGAACCTGGATGAGCGCCCCTCTCTGGGCCGCGCGACCACCAACCCTTCTTCCATCGAGCCGCTCGCGCTGCACTTCGGCTTCATCATCCTCACGGTTATGACGGCGTACGGCGTCAATAAGGGCATTTCTAGCATTTGGGAAAATGTTTCCATCCCGCTCTTTGCGATGTCCATGGTTATCGGCCTCATCTTCCGCGCCATCATGAACTTCGTCGGCGCCGAGGATTACCTGGATAAGGATTCCGTATCCTCCATCTCCGGTGCCGCTACCGATTACCTCATCGCCTTCGGCGTGGCCGCCATTGTTCCTGCCGCTATCGCTTCCTACTGGCAGGCGCTGCTGGTCCTGTTCATTCTGGGCACCATCTTCTGTACGTTCTTCTTGATGTGGTTCCCCGCCGAGTTCTTTGGCGAGCGCTGGATCGAGCGCGGCATCTTCGGCTGGGGCTGGGCGACGGCTACCGTGGCTACCGGCATCGCCGTGCTTAAGATCGTCGATCCGAAGCTGAAATCCGGAACGCTTTCCGAATACGGCATGGCCTACATCGGCTTCGGCCCGTTCGAGATTTCGTGGACCATCATCGCGCCGATGGCCGTGATGTACGGGTTTACCGGCGCGTTCGGTGCCGTCTCGCTGGCCATTTCCATCGGCGTGTACCTGACGTTCAAGTTCATGGGCTTGCTTCCGCCGCGCGGCACGATTTTCAAAGAGGGCATCGGCCACGTGGGCCAGAAACAAGAAACCTAGCCTTCACAAATCCACTCTGTGCAAGCCGGGCTCCCACATTTTTGGTGTGGCGGCCCGGCTTCGGCGTGCAGCCAATTCGCTTGCTTGCCGGGCCCCTAAGCCCCCACCTCGATTACACCGTGCGCCCCCACTACTGGGCCGGCCGGACTTCGGTAGGGCTGTTGTGGCAGAAACCGGAAAGTTGAGCCGGATGGACTCAAAAAGTTCGGGTTGAGTGGAATAGGCTCAACTTTATGTGCGTTATACCAAGTGAATCCTTAAAATGGATGAATAAATCTTAGAAGGAGAAACGTACACATGAGTTCTTTTAACCCCACCACCAAGACACAAGAGGCGCTGCAGGAAGCCCTGCAGACCGCGTCCGCGAATGGCAACCCGGATATCCGCCCGGCGCACTTGCTGGCGGCCATTCTTGGGCAGGAAGGCGGCATCGCCGAGCCGGTGCTTAAGGCCACCGGCGTTGACCCGGATACCGTGTTGAAGGAAGCGCGCGAGCTGGTTAACTCTTATCCCAGCGCCGAGGGCGCCAATATGTCTAACCCGCAATTCAACCGGGATGGCCTGAACGTACTGACCAAGTCGCAGGAATTGGCGGGCGAGCTTGGCGATGAGTTCGTGTCCACCGAAGTCCTCCTCGCCGCCATCGCCGGTTCGAAGACCGACGCTGCCGAGTTGCTGACCGGCCGCGGCGCAACCTACGACGCCATTAAGGGCGCCTTCCCCTCCGTGCGCGGGGCCGCCAAGGTGACCTCGGAGAACCCGGAAGACCAATTCCAGGCCCTGGAAAAGTACGCCACCGACCTCACCGCGCGGGCGCGCGAGGGCAAGATCGACCCGGTCATTGGGCGCGATCAGGAAATCCGGCGCGTCGTCCAGGTGCTTTCGCGCAGGACGAAGAATAACCCGGTGTTGATTGGTGAGCCGGGCGTCGGCAAAACTGCGATCGTTGAGGGCCTGGCCCGCCGCATCGTGGCTGGCGACGTCCCCGAGTCCCTGAAGGGCAAGACGCTTATCAGCCTGGATCTCGGCTCTATGGTCGCCGGCGCCAAGTTCCGCGGCGAGTTCGAGGAGCGCCTCAAGGCGGTTCTGGATGAGATTAAGCAGTCTGAGGGCGAAATCATCACCTTCATCGATGAGCTGCACACCATCGTCGGCGCCGGCGCTACCGGCGAAGGCTCCATGGACGCCGGCAACATGATCAAGCCCATGCTGGCCCGCGGTGAGCTGCGCCTCGTTGGTGCAACCACGCTGGATGAGTACCGCAAGTACATCGAAAAGGACGCCGCCCTCGAGCGGCGTTTCCAGCAGGTCTATGCTGCAGAGCCGTCCGTGGAAGACACCATCGGTATCCTGCGCGGGCTCAAGGAGCGCTACGAGGTACACCACGGCGTGCGCATCATGGACTCGGCCTTGGTTTCGGCAGCGGAGCTATCGAACCGCTACATCACCAACCGCTTCCTGCCGGATAAGGCCATCGACCTAGTCGATGAAGCCGGTTCCCGCCTGCGCATGGAAATCGACTCCTCGCCGCAGGAAATCGATGAGCTTGAGCGCATCGTTCGCCGCATGGAGATCGAGGAGCTCGCGCTGAAGAAGGAATCCGACGCCGCCTCCAAGGACCGCCTGGCCGCCCTGCAGGGCGAGCTCGCGGACCAGCGCGAAAAGCTCGGCGAGCTCAAGGCGCGCTGGGCCAACGAGAAGAAGGCCATCGATGACGTGCAGGATATCAAGGAAGAACTCGACGATCTCCGCCGCCAAGCAGAAATTGCCGAGCGCGATGGCGACCTCGCCCTAGCCTCCGAGATCAACTACGGCAAGATCCCACCGCTGGAAAAGGACCTGGCAGCAGCCGAGGAAAAGGCCGCCGCCCAGCGCAATACCATGCTGGATGAGGAGGTCAGCCCGGATACCATCGCGGAGGTCGTCTCCGCGTGGACCGGCATTCCCGCCGGCAAGATGTTGCAGGGCGAGACCGAGAAGCTGCTGAACATGGAGGCGGTGTTGGGCAAGCGGGTCGTCGGCCAGCGCGAGGCCGTGACCGCTGTTTCCGATGCCGTGCGTCGCTCCCGTGCGGGCGTGGCTGACCCCAACCGCCCGACCGGCTCTTTCCTCTTCCTCGGCCCTACCGGCGTGGGTAAGACGGAGCTGGCTAAGGCGCTGGCGGACTTCCTCTTCGACGATGAATCTGCCATGGTGCGCATCGATATGTCCGAGTACGGCGAGAAGCACTCCGTCTCCCGGCTCGTCGGTGCCCCTCCGGGATACGTCGGCCACGAAGCCGGTGGCCAGCTCACCGAGGCCGTGCGGCGTCGGCCTTATACGCTCGTGCTTTTCGACGAAGTGGAAAAGGCCCACCCCGACGTCTTCGACGTCCTCCTCCAGGTCCTGGATGAGGGGCGGCTTACCGATGGCCAGGGTCGCACCGTCGACTTCCGCAATACCGTCATCATTTTGACGTCCAACCTGGGCGCTGGCGGTACGAAGGACGAAACCATGGAGGCCGTAAAGCGTGCCTTCAAGCCGGAGTTCATCAACCGCCTCGATGATGTGGTGATGTTCGAGCCGTTGTCGGAGGAGCTGCTGCGCGGCATCGTGGACATCCAGCTGCGCGGTCTCACCGAGCGCCTGGAGGCCCGCCGCCTGACGCTGCAGGTATCCGATTCCGCCAAGTCCTGGTTGGCTGACCGCGGCTATGACCCCGCCTACGGTGCCCGCCCGCTGCGCCGGACCATCCAGCAGGCTATCGGTGACAAGCTAGCGAAGAAGCTTTTGGCTGGCGATATTGCCGATGGCGATACCGTCCACGTTGACGTCGCCGATGGCGGCGCGGAGCTGGATATCTCCGCTCGCTAAATTACCGGGCGAAAAATAATGCTCATGCCTTTAGACTGGAAGGCATGAGCATTTTAGTTTCCCCGCAGGAACTCAAAGAATCCATCTACCACGGCGATCGTTTCACCCTCCTCGGCACCCACTGGCAGCCCAAGACGGGCCAAAGCTTCATCGACTTTGCTTCCCAGCACATTCCCACCGCGCTATTTGGCGATACCGGCGCGGCCTTCGTCGGCCTTCCCGGCTCGCGCAATGGCCGCAACCCGCTTCCGGACGAAGATAAGTTGCAGTCCTGGATCCGTTCTTGGGGCCTGCAGGAAGACCGCCCCGTGGTGGTCTATGACGAGGGCCGCGGGCTTTTTGCTGGCCGTGCGTGGTGGACGCTGCGGTGGGCAGGCCTGACTGATGTGCGCATCCTCGATGGCGGTCTGGAAAACTGGCTCGCGCACGGTTACCAAACCCTGACGGGGCCGGGCAATATCGCGGTCGGCTCGACGTTCGAGGTCACTCCCGGCCAGCTGCCTACCGCCACGATTGATGACGTCCGCAAGCACGATGGCGTGCTCATCGATACGCGCTCGAGCAACCGCTTTGCCGGCCGCCGCGAGAACCTGGACTTGAAGGCGGGCCACATCCCGGGTGCGGTCAATGTTCCCGAGCGCCTCTTCCACAACGATGGGGTGCGCACATTGAAGTCGCCGGATGAAATCCGTGAAGTGCTGGCCGCTGCCGGATTGACCCAGGAAAACACCAAGGACGCAATTATCTATTCCGGTTCGGGCAACCACTCCGCGCTGGCACTCGCAGCGATGGAGGACGCAGGATTTACCGGCCTGCGTCACTACATCGGTGGCTGGTCGCAGTGGTCTGCAGACCCGACCAACCCAGTGGAACGCGGGGATAGGACTTCGGTTGACGATTAATTCCAATTAATCGCTCCGATTCCGACTGGTACCGGCACCGTGGGCTGCCGGTACCTATTATTATCGGGAGATGATGGCTTCTTTACTCCTGATTTTCGCACTCGTGCTCGGCATCGCCGGTGGCTTTTTGCTGTACTACGACCGCACGCAGCGCGTAGCCGATGCCCAGCGCGATACTGCATCCCAGCACGACCGGAAAGGCTGGGACACCTGGGAAGACCAGGATGCGCCTTCCCACGCACGCCCCGAAACTAAGGGGGAAACTGAAGAGGATGCGGAAGACGCCGCAGGCTCTGAGGCCGTTACAGATTCTGAGAGCGAAGGCGGTGCTGAGGACCACCCCGGTTTCGCGGCGAAGTACTCGCCGTCCCCCGATGTTGAATCCGATTCTTCCTCCGCTACCTCTTCAGGCCGTCACCATCGCGCTGCAGGCGAATCAGGCCGCAGCGGTGATGACAGGGCGAGTGAAGATAGCGCCAGTGACGCCAATGCCAGCGACGAAGCCCGCGCTAACGACTCCGAGGCTGTTTCAGATAATGGCGTTGTAAAAGGCAGCGCCGCCACTGCTGCCACTGCCGCCAACGCCACCGCCTCTACCGCCGGCCCCAATGACGCCCATGCAACCGGCTCCGACAGCACCAGCAGTTCCGATAACGTCGGCAGTGCCAGTAATACTGGCAGTGCTGGCAGTGCTGGCAGTGCTGCCCGTGCCAACACTGCAGGCAGCACTGAAGAGACGTCGGAAGCTGGCGCAGAAACGGAATCGGGTGCGGCTGACTCCCTCGAAGAGGCAGGCCAAGAGGGGACTGAAGAACAACCGGAAGGTCACGCAAAGCCTAAGCCGGTAGGGCGGCCGCGGCCGCTTATCCCTGGCACCATTCGTCGGGAGCGCAAGAACTGGGCGGAGACCCGGGGCTTTGAGTACATGAAGTCGGACCAGTACCTTGTCGATGAATGGACAAGGGGAGTGGCCTCCTCCGGCGCCGCGCCGAAAGACATCGTTGCCGGCAACGTGTATGGCCACGAAATGTTGCTGATGGATATCGACGGCGTGAATGTGATGGCGATGCGGACGGGAGCGGCATCGGATGTGGTCATTGATTTCCAGCGTTTCGGCAGCCAGGAGGCCGAGATGTCCGAGGACCTGTTAATGGCCATGAGCATCGAAGGTTTCGATGTATATTCCTCCGATCGCGGCGTGACGGAGCGGATGGTGGACGAACGCGTGCGCATCGCACTGCAACGCATGCCGGAGGTGGTGTCGGCGCTGTGGCTGGAGACCGAGTGGGTTTTGGCACAAACCACCAAGCACTCGCGTACCGCGGATTGGGAGGCAATGCTCCCGCCCCTGGCTTTACTTGCCGATGCTTCCCGCGTCCTCCCACCCCGTTCCTCCTCCGTGCATACCATCCACCTTGAGGACTTGGACCCAGCCAGGGAAATTCCCGCGGCACCTGTGGTCGATGCGGTGGGTGGAACAGCGGCGGCGGGGCAGCCGGAGTTTTCCCGGCCGGTCATTCAACGGCCGGAGGAACCGTTGGATATGCCCTCGCGCACGTACTCCGAGACCCGCGGTCCGGTTGAACACACGGCGATTGGGGCGGACGAGGTCGATGCCATTGCCGATGGCAATGAACGCCCCACGCCCGACTCAGGCACTGCCCGCCTGCCGCGCCAGCAATTTGGGGAGGCTTCCATCTTCGGCGACGCTTCGGGAGATGCTTCTGGCGACGGCCTCGACGCTGCCTCCCAAGACGTCAGTGGCTCGGCCGCTGGATGGGAGAACGATGATAAAGACCGCGGTGACGATTCCGAGCCGCAGCAGGGGGAGTAGCCTAGAATGTTGCGTTGGCCCATGTAGCCAGGGATTTCCCTCACACTCCGAAGAAAACTCTAGAAAAGGAGCAATGCGATGACTGAAGTGCACCTGCAAGAAGACAAGAAGAAGCGTCTCGCGGAACTGGTCAAGGAGCTTGCCGTTGTGCACGGCAAGGTGACTTTGTCCTCGGGCAAAGAGGCCGATTACTACGTCGATTTGCGCCGTGCGACCTTGCACCACGAAGCCTCCCGCCTCATCGGGTCCTTGCTTCGCGAGCTCACCGCGGATTGGGATTTTGCTGCCGTCGGAGGCTTAACCCTTGGCGCGGACCCGGTAGCGACCTCCATCATGCATGCCGAGGGCCGCGATATCGACGCCTTCGTCGTGCGCAAAGAAGCCAAAAAGCACGGCATGCAGCGCCGCATCGAGGGCGCGGATGTGACCGGAAAGAAGGTGCTGGTCGTCGAGGACACCACCACGACCGGCAACTCGCCGCTCACAGCAGTCGCCGCATTGCGCGAAGCTGGAGCAGAAGTAGTTGGCGTAGCTACCGTCGTTGACCGCGCCACCGGAGCCGAGGATGTTATCTCGGCCGAGGGCCTTGAATACCGTTCCCTGCTTGGCTTGGACGATCTTGGACTCGCGTAACGAGATGGACCAGGCACGCCAAGAGGCACCCGCCGGGCAGGCCGAGAGTTCTGCGCAACCAGAGCAGCAGGAGCAGCGAGAACAGCAAGAACAGCCCGAGGAGGCGAAGGGGCCGACCGAATGGAATGAGGGCCGCCACGGCGTGGGGCCTTGGGAAGGGCCCTGGCCGCAAGGGCCGGAGGCTGAAAAATACGATCCGGAGCTCCTGCGCGAGGGCGACCGGCGCAATGTCGTCGACGCGTATCGGTATTGGCGGAGGGAGGCGATTAAGGGGGACATCGATAAGCGGCGGCACAGCCTGCATATCGCCATCGAGAACTTTGAAAATGACGCCAATATCGGCACCGTCGTGCGCACCGCCAATGCCTTTGCCGTCGATACCGTCCACATTGTGGGGCGGCGCCGGTGGAACCGCCGCGGCGCCATGGTGACGGATAGGTATCAGCATCTGCGGCACCATGAGAGCGTCGATAAGCTCATTGCCTGGGCAGCCGAGGAAAACCTCACGGTCGTGGCCATTGATAACACCCCCGGTTGCGTGCCCCTCGAAACCGCCGAACTGCCGGAACGCAGCCTGCTGCTATTCGGGCAAGAAGGTCCCGGAGTAAGCGCCGCCGCGCAAGATGCCGCCCTCATGACCTGCTCCATCGCGCAATTTGGCTCCACGCGGTCCATCAACGCTGGTGTGGCCGCGGGCATCGCCATGCATACCTGGATCCGGCAGCACGCCGATCTGCACAATTCCTGGTAAGAGATCGTTACACTAACTGTAATAAACCTTGCTACTGGAGTGATAAAGAAATCGTGGAAGAAAAGTGGGCCCACCGCGCCGAACTCGCGGAAACCGCCATTGATGAGCGCCATGCGCATTCCGTATGGGGCCTGCCGCGAACCAACCTCGCCATCGTCAGCTGGCCGCCCACCACGAAAGAAAAACTCCTCGTGCACTGGCACTACTGGTGGCAGGCGCACTACCTCGACTGCCTTGTCGATGCGGCGGAACGGAAGAATACTAAGGCCCGCCGCCAGCGCATCCTTGACACCACGCGCGGGATCCGCGTGCGGAATCTTGCGCAGTTGACCAAAAATAAGTACTTCGACGACAAAGCCTGGCTCGCCCTCGCCCTAGGGCGCGTGGGCGAGGTAAAAAAGATGAAACCGCCCAAGGCGTTATCGTCTTTGCAGGGAAATATCACCGAGGGCCTCGATGACTCACTGGGCATATTGCCGTGGCGTGATGGCGAGAACTTCATGAACGTGCCGGCCAATGGGCCCGGAGCCATCATGCTGGCGCGAATGGGAAACATTACCGCAGCCCGCCGCATCGTTGACTGGGTCTACGACAACCTGGTGAATGAAGATGGCTTCATCATGGACGGCGTGCGCATGCGCATGGATGGTCCTGAGATCGTCAAACAAATCCACCCGTATTGCCAAGGCGTGATGTTGGGGGCATGCCTGGAGATTGTGTTGGCGATGCGGGAGGAGTCGAGCATCGGCAAGCTGGAGCAGATCGACAGCGTTTACGAGGCCGAACTGGCATCCGAGATGATGAGCTACATCATCAAGATCCGTGGCCTGGTGCAGGCTATTGCTTCTGGGATGGCGACTCCGTCTGGCGTCGTGGATTGGGAGACCGGTGATGGTGATGGCGGCCTGTTTAAGGGCATCCTGATGCGCTATCTTGCTGATGTTGCTGTGCGGTTGCCCGGAGACTCGCCCGCGAACCGGGCCACCAAAAAGTTGGCGACCCGCATGGTGGTGGCGTCTGCCGAATCCGTGTGGGAGCACCGGCTCGAGGTCGATGGCCTGCCAATTTTTGGCTCTGATTGGACTGCCGATGCCCGCCTACCGCACAACTACGGCTTCGGGCACACGACCGTCAGTGAAAAGATGGGCATCATTCGCGTGGATGAGCGCGACCTATCCGTGCAGCTGTCTGGGTGGATGCTTCTGGAGGCGTGCGCCCGGGTAGCTCGTGACCTGCATGAAAAATCGGGTCGCGATTAGCTGCGTTTAACCGTGCTGTTAAACGCCTAGCGCGGGGTTTGCCGTGTGGGGGCGCTGCATTTTTGAGAGTTGGGCAGTAAACACAGGAAATGTCACACAAATTTTGCGGCGGAAATCCGGAAATGTGGGCATAATTGGGTGTTGGAACGTGTTTGACCGCAATCCCACTTAAGGATGGAATTTCATGCCAATTGCAACCCCCGAGGCGTATAACCAGATGCTGGACACCGCGAAGCAGAACGGCTTCGCATTCCCAGCCATCAACTGCACCTCGTCTGAAACGATCAACGCAGCACTGAAGGGCTTTGCCGAGGCAGAGTCTGACGGCATCATCCAATTCTCCACCGGTGGTGCAGAGTTCGGCTCTGGCCTCGCGGTCAAGAACAAGGTTAAAGGTGCTCAGGCCCTAGCCGCCTTCGCACACGAGGCAGCGAAGCACTACGGCGTCAATATCGCCCTGCACACCGACCACTGCCAGAAGGAAGTTCTGGATGATTACGTTCGTCCGCTGATGGCCATCTCCCAGGAGCGCGTCGACCGCGGCGAGAACCCGCTGTTCCAGTCCCACATGTGGGACGGCTCTGCTATTCCGATCGATGAAAACTTGGTCATCGCCCAGGAGCTTCTGGAAAAGGCGAAGAAGGCACACATCATTCTCGAGGCAGAGATTGGCGTTGTCGGCGGTGAAGAAGACGGTGTCGAAGCCAAGGCCGGCGATAACCTGTACACGACCCCGGAAGACTTTGAAAAGACCATCGATGCACTGGGCACCGGCGAGAAGGGCCGCTACCTGTTGGCCGCTACCTTCGGTAACGTGCACGGCGTCTACAAGCCGGGCAACGTGAAGCTGCGCCCCGAGGTTCTGCTGGAGGGCCAGAAGGTTGCGCAGAAGAAGCTCGGCCTGAGCGAGGGTGAGCACGCCTTTGACTTCGTATTCCACGGCGGTTCCGGCTCTGAGAAGGAGAAGATCGAAGAGGCGCTGCGCTACGGCGTCATCAAGATGAACGTGGACACCGATACCCAGTATGCGTTTACCAACCCAGTAGCTCGCCACATGATGGAAAACTACGACGGCGTGTTCAAGATTGACGGCGAGGTAGGCAACAAGAAGGTCTACGACCCACGCTCTTACCTGAAGAAGGCAGAGCAGGGTATGTCCGAGCGCGTCATCGAGGCATGCCAGGACCTCCACTCCGTGGGTAAGACCACGGCCAAGTAGGACGAGTCTAAGCCGAAGGCGCGGTCGCGCCGCAGGCACGACGAAGTAGCCGCTTCCCCCTATGCGGGAGGCGGCTTTTCTTATTTCTAGTCCCATTTCTAGACCTAACGCTGGGCCTATCTGCGGGGCGCGAGGATGGGGCGCGGCCTTGCCGGATATGAGACAGAGCAGGCAGGTATGCCAGATCAGCCAGACAAGCTATGCCGGCCCGACCAGCTATGCCAGCGAGATTGGGCATAAATATAGTCTGGTAAGGCCAGGAGGGAACGGCAGATACAGCGGGGACCAGTGGACGAGGCGGACTAGGCAGACCGGCCGGATTGGGTGGGTCAGGCGAGGGCTAGGTAGAACTCCTTGTTGGTCGTGGTGAATAGGCGGGTGAGGGGATAAACCGCGGGTTGCCGCTCCACGGCGGGATCCAGGCGATGCGGCCCTTGATGCGAACCATGCGCCCGCGTGCGGTGGGGCGGGAATCATCATCTTGATTCACCGCATTGTGATGAGCGCAGAGCGTTACGAGGTTTTCTTGGTTTGTGGGGCCGCCGGCTGCCCAGGCGGTGATGTGGTGGACTTGGGCGTCATCGGCAGGCGTGGAGCAGCCGGGCCAAGCGCAAATAGGATGTTCCGCGCGGGCTAGCATGCGCTGCTTCCAGCTGGCCATGCGCTCGGTGCGATACAGGTTCACCGCGCCGTGCTCAGGATGGACCAAGCTGACGTAACCGCGTTGGGCGAGGGTCCGGGCGACGAGCTGGGCGCCGGACATGCGCGCGCCGTTGGAAAGCTGAAGCATGATGTCATCGCCCTGGCCAGCAGTGATGCGGTCTAGCTGGTCAAGGGTGATGATCACATTGGTATGCACCGCAGGCAGCGCGCCGGGATTGCCCTCGAGGATGACCTGCTTGGCGGCTGCGAGCGGGTTTTCCTTATCCACGGAAGCGAGAACGCCCTTGATATCCGCGATATCAGTGGGCTCCGCGGTGATGGAGATGGTGTGGGGACCATCGGGGCGTCGGGTATAGCGGACGCCGTGCGAGGGACGCTTGGCGGGATTGAGCTGTTTGAGGCGCTTCTTTGCGATTGCCGGAATCAGGTGGGCTTCTGCGCGGCAGAGCTCTAGGCGAAGATCCCAACTGCGGTTGGTGTCTTTCACGCGGTGGGCGAAAGACTCGATGCTTTCGAGGATGGCGAGGTCGTGGCCGCGAGAACGAGCGGCCTCGCAGGCGAGGCGCTGCTTGCGGCTATTGGAGGTGCGGCCGAAATATGTGTGCTGGAGGCGGGCGAGTTGCGCGGCGAGGAGCTGGCTGGCGCCGGCTTCGATGAGCTGCTGTTCGGAGCATCCCTGAAACTCGGCGACGAGGTCCACACCGCGACGGCAAAGTTGTAAAAATTCTGTGTTCACGGCTCCTGACGGTAAAAGCGGAACGGGTACGCGGCAATGGATGGGTAAGGCGAAACGGCGATTCTGTGGAATTCTCGCGCGGCGGGGGTTGGTGTCGCACGCATACAGCGGGTTATCCACAACCTGGCGCAGGCCGGGATGCGGGTATTCGGGGGCGGTGGTAGACAGCGGTCTTCTATGCTGGAGGACATGTCGGAAGCGAAACAAAGAGTCTCAACGAGGCAAATGCTGCGGGTGGTGGACCGTTCAGTATTATCGCGTCTGCAACGCATCCGTTCGCGCTTCGTTTATATAATCCAGGCCACCGTCGGTGCCGCATTGGCGTATTGGGTGGCTAGCTCCCTCTTTGGGCATCCGCAGCCGTTCTTCGCGCCCATCTCGGCTGTCATCATTCTGGGGCTTTCGGGCGGGGACAGGATGAAAAGGGCAGTGGAGATGTCACTGGGCGGCATCGTCGGCGTGGCCTTGGGCGATTTGCTGTTCCAAGTGGTGGGGCAGGGGCCGTTCCAGATCCTCTTCATTGTGGGAGCAGGCTTGGTTGTGGGGTCTTTTATTACGAAATCGCCGCTGGTGTCCAACCAGATTGTCTTTGGTTCCATCCTTATTGCCACGATTTTTCCGCCCACCGAGGGACCGGGTGGCCTGCACCGGGCGATCGACGCGATGATTGGTTCCGGCATTGGGCTTATCACGATTGCGCTTATCCCGAATTCCCCGCTGAAGGAAGCTCGGCGCGAGGTGTCGAAGGTGTTGAGGATTGCATCCAGCATTCTCAACGACGTCACGCATGGCATCCGCGATACCAATCCCGAGATTATTCGCGATGCCCGCGATGCGGTGCGCGGCACGCAAAATGACGTGAATACGCTGCTGAGCGCGGCGCAATCGGGCAGGGAGGCATCGGAAGTATCGCCGCTTTTGTGGACCTCGCGCAGGAGCATTCGGTCCCTAGAGCGCATCCTATTGCCGGTAGATAATGCGGTGCGCGGGGTGCGGGTGCTATCGCGCCGCGCGCTAGTGCTTACTGAAGACGGCGATACCGTATCCGCAAAGCAGCTAGAGCTCCTAGAAGAGCTATCAGAAATTATCCTCGCGGTGGGAGAGCTTTACGGCCGGCAAAAGCGGGACCACGATGAGGCGATAGAGATACCCGAACTCGTGCAGCGGCTGCGCTACGTGGGCGGTCAAGCGGGCATGGATCTTATCGAAGAAGACGCGACGCTTTCTGCATATACGATCCTCGCGCAGACGAGGTCCATCGTCGTGGACATGCTCATGGTCTGCGGGCTTTCGCGCGAGTCCGCCGTCGCGCACTTGGTTCCTACCTCTACGCACCCGGCGTTCCCGCCGGAGGTGTGGGAGCGCAAAGATAAGCAGAAGGGGCAGAATTAGCAGGACCTCGCCCGCATATCCGCTGAGCGGGGCGCTTGCAGAGTTGTGCGAGCTGAGTCAACCGAGAGCCGAGTCGGCGGAGACGGGGTGAGCTGGCTGAACCGGCGTTAGCTGTGACGGGTGGACTAGGGGCGCACTACTTGGAGGTCGCGCAGGTGGCGGTAGAAGGTGACGCGGGTGAGGGGGCGTTTGTGGGGGATGGCATCGACAAGCACGCGCAGTTGGGGACCGCCTGCCTGGACCGCGCGGCCGGTGTGGACGGAATCCGGGTCGAGGCGGCCGGGCTTGCGCAGCAGAGAGCGCAGGCGGCCTTCGGGCTCGACTGGAGAGGTTGCGCGGGCCGCCAGGATGCCAGGGGCATCGGTCATGGGGACGAGCCGCGCGCCAAAAGTGCCGCGGCCGGAGGCGGCGAGGGTGTCATCATCGATGATGATCTCACCGGTAAGCGGGCCATTGGACCAATCCGAAATGGTTGCAGAGCCGGCGACGGCTTGGCCGGAATCGTTGCGGATGAGTGGCACCGGGCGGACAGGGGCGGTGCGGGCGACCTCGAGGGACTCCTGCGGCGCGGCAGGCAGGCCCCAATTAGCGGCGGCGGCCGACTCGCCCGTGGGAATGAACGCTACCTCGGCCCACAGGTTATCGGCGCGCATGAGCCGGGTGATGACGGCGTTCAGCGCCGAATCCGAGCCCGCAACCACGATGCGCAGGCGGTCCTCTAGGTAAGGCTCCTGCGGTGCGGCGGCAGGGGCGCTGAGGTGGCGGACATCGGGCTGCGCGGCGATCTCGTCAAGCGAAGGCGTGGGGTCGTGGGGGAGGAGGTTGGTGGCGGCGGCATCGATAAGCGAGAGCTCCTTGCGGGAAGGAACGGCCGAAAGGTCATAGGCCTCTGCGGGCAAATCAACGCCGGGGGCGCCGCAGCGGAGGAACAAAAAACGCATGCACATCATGCTACGTGGGCTATTGCGGCCAGAAAAGTGTAAGGTAAATGCGTATTTTGGCTTCAATAATGAGGAAGTGACTTAAAAGATGGCAGCGATCGTCATTGTCGGCGCCCAATGGGGCGACGAAGGCAAGGGCAAGGCTACCGATATCCTTGGCGGGAAAGTTGACTACGTAGTCAAGCCGAACGGCGGCAATAACGCCGGGCACACCGTCGTGGTCGGCGGTGAAAAATACGAGCTGAAGCTCCTGCCCGCCGGTATTCTTTCTGAAAACGCCACCCCTGTGCTGGGCAATGGCGTGGTGATTAACCTCGAGGCGCTCTTTGATGAGATTGATGGCCTGGAAGCGCGCGGGGCGAATGCCTCCCGCCTGAAGATTTCCGCGAATGCGCACCTCGTGGCGCCGTATCACCAGACCATCGACCGCGTGCAGGAGCGCTTCCTGGGCAAGCGCGCGATTGGTACCACCGGCCGCGGCATTGGGCCGACCTACGCTGATAAGGTCGCGCGCATTGGCATCCGCGTGCAGGATATTTTCGACGAGTCCATCCTGCGCCAGAAGGTCGAGTCCGCGCTGGAGATTAAGAACCAGATGCTGGTGAAGATGTACAACCGCAAGGCCATCGAGGCCGAGCAGATTGTGGAGTACTTCTTAAGCTACCGCGACCGCCTGCGCCCCATGGTCATCGACGCCGAGCTCGAACTGAACGAAGCGCTTGCTAATGGCCAGAACGTACTCATGGAGGGCGGCCAGGCAACCATGTTGGACGTTGACCACGGCACCTACCCGTTCGTGACTTCCTCGAACCCGACTGCGGGTGGGGCATCGGTTGGCTCTGGCATTGGGCCGACGCGGATTAAGACCTCGTTGGGCATTATCAAGGCCTATACCACCCGCGTTGGCGCCGGCCCGTTCCCCACCGAGCTCTTTGATAAGTGGGGCGAGTACCTGCAGACCACCGGTGGCGAGGTTGGCGTGAACACTGGGCGCACGCGCCGCTGTGGCTGGTACGATTCCGTGATTGCTCGCTACGCCACGCGCGTGAATGGCTTTACGGATTACTTCTTGACCAAGCTCGATGTGCTTACCGGCATTGGGGAGATTCCTATCTGCGTGGCTTATGACGTTGATGGCAAGCGTTACGACGAGATGCCGGTTACCCAGTCCGAGTTCCACCACGCCGAGCCGATTTTTGAAACCATGCCGGCGTGGGACGAAGACATCTCCGAGTGCACCACCTTCGAGGATCTGCCGCAGAAGGCGCAGGATTACGTGTTGCGCTTGGAGGAACTGTCCGGCTGCCGCATCTCTTATATCGGTGTCGGCCCTGGCCGCGACCAGACCATCGTGCGCCACGATGTCATGGAAGACCAGTAACGGACGTAGCTGCGTGGATGAGCTCGGACTAGCTACGAGCTCATAAAAGAAAAAGAAGGGGCGAGGTACCTTGGTGAGGTACCTCGCCCCTTCTTTAGGATCCTTGGGGCTCCCCGAGGCTATGCCCGATCAGCTTTAGTAAGCGGCGGTCAGGTTGTCGTAGCCGTTGATCTTGAGTGCTTCCAGCACGCGGTCCACGGCTGCCTGGTCAGTATCCGGGTTATAGGTGTCCGGGAAGGTCAGGTGTGCGCTGTGGCTGTCCTTGAAGTCGATGTTCATGAACTCGTGGCCCAGCTCGTCGGTAGCGAGCGCGAGTTCGCGCTGCACAGCCAACTTACCGCTCTGCAGGATGGGTGCAGAGTAGTCCTGGTCTCCGTTGATTACATCTTCCTTGTCACCGGTGATGCGGCCCTTTTCGGCGTGAGCGCCGGGCTCATCGGACTGGTCGGTGGACTGCTCAGCGTCAGCGGTCTGGGTTACCTCTGGCTCAGCAAGCTGGTCTTGGGCGTCAACTGGGCCGGTGCTGCCGGTTAGAGGCAATACAGCAGCGATGGCGCTAGCAATAAAAGAAGGAATAGACATTTCCGATCCTTTCTGGGTTAGTGTTCGAAACCGTTAGAGATACTAGCACCGTAGAAGGTGGGTGACTATGTGAAATTTATCTTGTTGACTGCCCCATTAATAATATATTTAGGAGTCATTGGCGAAAGGCGATGCTTTTGGTTAAATAAGAGATGTCAGACCTACATTGCCTGTATTGTAGGATGATAATCCTCACAATATAATTTTGGGTGTAATGCAACACATTTTAATGAAGTCCGGAAACCGCTAGAACATGACGCTGGTAATGGACGGGGTTTAATGGGGTGCAAACTATTGAAGCGCTATCCAATTTCTGTTGAGTTTTAGAAAAGTAGGCTCGAATTGTGGTTCCCTGCATCCTTTAGTGGGCCTTCCGGTTACTGCACGACTTTTATGGATGGTGCAATTTCCCGCGAATTACGCACGCTTTACTATGATGTGCGAAACGCTTCGAGGTTTTCTTAATCATTGCGTGCAGGGGGTGTAGGTAGTTGTGTTTGGTGATCTACACTATTGAAGGCAAACGAGCTATCTAGCGGGCGAGACAAGGCAAACGGGCCTTGGTTACAGCTAGCAGGCTCGTTAAAGGAGTACGAGCATCAGGTTGGAAACGAGCAGTCAACCACATGGTTATAGCCTTTTTAACCGCTTCGACAAGTATCGATAATCCCGACTTCGCACACAAACAACTTGACACGCTCACGAGGGTGGGCTCCGCCGAAGCTTGAGTTATCGAATGTCGGCCAATGTTAAAGAAGGATTATAAAAACAATAGTTTTTATTGGATAAACCTGGACATCAAGGTAAAAAACAAGAAAAGCTCAGGGTACTTCAGGTTTCTAGATATATTGCTTAATAAAGCTTTGCAATGTGTAATTATATAAAGTCGGCTGGTTGTTGGCTTACATTTGTGCGTGGTATCCTCCCAGGTGAGCAGCGAGTAGGAATCAAGATTCGGGTTGTACCCTGGGTTTATCCTTGGTGTGTCCAGCCTCAAACTCAGATTTTACTCAGGAAAGTAGCTCACTGCGTAAGAATACAGCCGTAAAATTCGATTGCCTGAAGAGGGAAGAATGAGTAAATTGAGAAGAATACCTCGAGAGGGGAGAGTGGCTTTAACTGCAGTTCTTGCTGTAATTGCAGTAACTTTGGCTATGGTTACTGTCACGGGGGCAAGGGCTGAGGCTGCTGAGCCGACGGACTTCGAACCGAATTATGACATGGGGCTCGAGAGTGTACGTAATTCTGGGGATGATAGCTGGGGCCCGTTGGTGTGGGCCGGTACGCCACCTGAGGGAAACTCCACTGGAAATGCAGCGAACGATGTTGGGTGGGGCTGGTGCATTGACTACACGCAGGCGGACCCAATGCACAAAGGTGGTAGCTATAAGAAGTCTACTGCAGGTGCTCTAAGTTTCGATGACCCAAAGTATCAAGATGCTGTTATCGGACTCGCACTGAAGTTGCGAGATGCACAGGAAAATGGTCAAAAGCAGTTGGCGAAGAAATATATTGTGTATTTGAGTGCAATTATTTCTGATCCGTCGGGTCGTGAAGCGGCCATCAACTTCATAAACGGAAACCTAGGCTATGGAGACGCCAACAACGTGTCGCGTTTCCAAGGATTTGAGGGCAGCCCGCAAGAATTTACAGAGCTGACGGGGCTTCGTATCGTAAAGACTACCGCTCAAAACCTCGACGATCAGTTCGATGTTGATCCAAGCGTTAAAATTGATAAGCAGCCCGCTGATGCATTCCTGACTATTGTCGGGCCAAACGGAATTTATAAGCATACCTCGGGCGGCGGCCAGCGTGTTTTGCCTCCGGATCAGCCCGGACTCCCTGACGACGACGGCGGCGAGGATAGGAATCCGGAGATTTCTACTCAGGCTGAGTTTGCCGGAGATGCTGATCAGGTTGTTGCTGGTGCTAAGGTGACCGATACCGTTGAGTACAAGGACTTGGTCCCAGGGAAGAAGTACACCCTGAATGCGGAATTGGTTAATAAGGCAGACAAGTCTGTGGTTGGTAAGGGTGAGAAGACCTTTACTCCGCAGGAGTCGGCTGGCAAGGTTGATGTTGAGATCACTGTTGATAGTGATGTGACGGAGCCGGTTGAGGCTGCGGTTGCTTTTGAGGAGTTGACTTCTACTGAGGTTGATGCCAAGGGTGAGGAGACTCCGGATGCTGAGAAGCCGAATAAGGTTGCTGAGCACAAGGACATCGATGATGCGGATCAGACGGTAACGTCTAAGAAGGATGAGAAGCCTGAGAAGTCTGATAGGAATCCGGAGATTTCTACTCAGGCTGAGTTTGCCGGAGATGCTGATCAGGTTGTTGCTGGTGCTAAGGTGAC
>NZ_JASPFZ010000008.1:0-40806 GCF_030227355.1 Corynebacterium sp. MSK310 | reverse complement strand
ATAAGGTTGCTGAGCACAAGGACATCGATGATGCGGATCAGACGGTAACGTCTAAGAAGGATGAGAAGCCTGAGAAGGACAACAAGCCTTCGGAGACGTCTACGCCAATGACTTCGACGAGTAGCTCCAAGCCAAGTACTTCGGAGTCCAAGAGCTCTGAACCAAAGAAGGAGACTACGTCCGAATCTAAGCCTTCGGAGCCGTCCGAAACGAAGACGTCTTCTTCGAAGACCTCGGCCAACGCTAAGCCTTCTACGAGCACATCTTCTGAGAAGTCGAAGGAGCCTCGCCCGACCGAGGTGCAGGGGCAGGAGCCTGGTGACAGCCCAGAGCCAAAGATCACGACGGATGCTGATTTTGCTGAAGGTTCGCACGTTGTCGTTGCTGGCGCCAAGATTGTTGATGAGGTTTCCTATGAGGGCTTGGTTCCTGGTAAGGAATACACTCTGAAGGCTGAGCTTATTTCCAAGAAGGATGAGAAGACTGTTCTGGGTACCGGTGAGAAGACCTTTACCCCAGAGAAGTCTGCTGGCAAGGTTGATGTTGAAATCACTGTTCATGATGATGTGACGGAGCCGGTTGAGGCTGCGGTTGCCTTTGAGGAGTTGACCTCTGTTGAGGTTGATGCCAAGGGTGAGGAGACTCCGGATGTAACTCCGGAAAAGCCGAACCACATTGCTGAGCACAAGGACATCAATGATGATGACCAGACGGTAACGTCTAAGAAGGACGAAAAGCCGGAGTCTAAGCCTAAGGAAAAGGCTGAAAGCCAGAGTGAGCGCCCGAGCGTCAAGGTGAAGGAGCAGGATGCTCCGGCACAGGCTGACAAGGGTACTGGTAAGGTCGAGCAGCATGTCGATATAACGAACCACGTGCCTGGCAAGACTGGTAAGCCATTGCCGTCGGATGCAAAACGTACCGAGATTAAGTCCGTGCCATCTGGTGCGACCGAACTTGAACCAGGTATGCAAACCTACATTAAGTAGTGTGAACGTACTGGTTAGGTAGCAGGCTATAGCGCCTGGGTACAAAGTTTCCCCCTTCAGGGTGTCCCCGTACACGCTGGAGGGGGAAAACCATTTTATGAACCATTGAGAAAACTAAGTGAGGAGACTAGGTAATGTCTGAGGAAACAGGCCGCGAGGAATCCCTAAGCCGAGGTAAGAAGGTTGGTTTTATCGCGCTGGTAGTGGCGGTAATTGTGCTGCTGTTCCTGCTGGTTCTTAATTTCACCACTGGTGAGGGAGGCAATGAGGCTGAGCAGGGATCACAGAGTGGATCGGCTGTAGATACTTCTGCGGGGAAAAACCCGGAAGCTAAGGGTGATGCGTTCGTCGATGAGTCTGGCGCACAGGAGCATGAATTTGAAACGGCTCCGGGTCAATTTCATGGTTTCGCAGCGATGTCCGTGGGCATCGATGGCCAGTACGCTGCTGTGGATCCGGTGCAGGTGACTGACCGGGGTGTGCTGTTGCCGCCACATGATGTCACCCGTTTGGGTTGGTATTCTGCTTCCGCTGTTCCTGGTGATGCCGGTAATGTCGGTTCTAGTGTGATTACCGGCCACGTGAATTACCAGGGTCAGGGTACTGGCTACGCGGAAAAATTTACCCGGTTGCAACTAAACCAGGAATTCACCGTGGTTATCGATGGTGAGGAGCGTGTCTTTCGCGTGACGGAAAAGCCGTACCGTTTGCCTAAGGGTGGGGATTTCCCGGACGTGGTCAATGACACGGACGGCACGAATCGCCTCGTTCTTATCACCTGTGGTGGCAAGTTTATCGGCGGTGCGCTGGGGTATGAGGACAACATCATTACCGTGGCAGAGCCAGTCGATGCCCCGGTTCCACCAGAGGCACCCCAGGCCTAGCGGTCCGCTCTAGAGCCCAACGAGCGCCCGGTTCGAGGATGAAAATCCTTGGCCGGGCGCTTGCGTTTATGCACTTCACGCATGTGCGTCCGGGCTGCGGCGGGCATCTATGAAATACTTTGGGGAAGTATCTGCTGCTCGGAGCGGAATCAAAGGAGCAAAGTCATGGATATTCCAGGCAAAATCGCCGGTCATATCGGCACGCCGCTGACGGGCAATGCCACGAAGGTATTGCTGCTCGGCGCGGGCGAGTTGGGAAAGCAGCTGGCTATTTCCTTCCAGTCCCTGGGCCTTGAGGTGCACGCGGTGGATAAGTACCAGGGGGCGCCGGCGCACCAAGTGGCGCACTATAGCTATATCGCGGATATAACTGACTCCGCGGAGGTATCAGAATTGGTGCAGCAGATTCAGCCGCACTACGTGGTGCCGGAGGTGGAAATCGTTGCGGTGGAGGCCCTGGAGCAGGTTGAGCAGTCCACCGATGCCGTCGTCGTGCCCACGGCGCGCGCCTGCGCGCTCACCCAAGACCGCGAGCGGGTGCGCGCGGTGGCAGAAGATATTGGATTGCCGACCTCGGCCTACCGCTTTGCCTCCTCTGTGGAGGAGCTGGAAGAAGCGGCGACGGAGCTGGGGTTTCCGTGCATCGTAAAGCCGGACGTGTCCACCTCGGGCAAAGGCCACATGCTGGCGCGGGATGTAGAAGACGTGCGCGAGGCGTGGGAAACAGTGCGCCGCGTTTCTTCGGATTCGCAGCGCGTGGTGGCGGAGCGCTTCGTGGATTTTGACCTTGAGGTCACGCTGCTGGCCATCCGGTCCATTGACCCGGCCACGGGCCAATTGGCCACGTGGTTTAGCGAGCCCATTGGCCACCGCCACGAAAAGGGCGATTTGGTTGAGGAGTGGCAGCCTACCGGCATGAGCGAGATTGCGCTGGAGAACGCGCGGTCGGTTGCGGCGCGCATCTCCAATGAGCTGGGCGGGCGCGGCGTGTACGGCGTGGAGCTTTTCGTCGCCGGAGATGATGTTTACTTTTCCTCGGTCTCCCCGCGGCCTTCGGATACGGCGATGCTTACCGCCTATACCCAGCGCTTTTCCCAGTTTGATCTGCACGTCCGCGCCATTTTGGGCTATCCCATCGACGCCACGTTGATAACCCCAGGCGCCAGCATGTTCTTGCACGCGCAGGAGCCGCTTGCCGATGTCGCCTTTACCGGCATTGCCTCCGCCCTCCACTACGCCGAGACGGACGTGAAGCTCTTTGGTAAGCCCGATGCCTATAAGGGCCGGCGTATGGGGCTTGTGACCACGACGGCGGAGACGGTGGAAGAGGCCCGCGACCGCGCCGCATTGGCGGCGCATAAGGTGAGCGTGACCTCGACTCCTGGCCTGCTCGCGCAGGGCGGTGCGCGCGGTATCGACCCGCAAGCGGACAATGTGCCCGATATTGAGGTCATTGAATATGAGGGTGGGGTCGAACTCGACCCCAAGCTGACCTCAGGGGTGGACGATACCGACTAGCGCAGCGCGGCGCTGGTTAGCGCTGCGGGCCGGCGTGCTTGACCATCTCGTCCCACTCGACGATCTTGATGCGCTCGCGGCCGTGCGGCTCGCCGGCGGCTTGCTCGGCGGAGTTAAGACGGTGCCAGCCGTCCCAGGTAGTGACGGCGATATCGCGGCTGCTGAGCAGATCGAGAATTTCCTGCGGATCGCGCTTGGTGGCGGATTCGAGCTCGCCTGCCTTGTAATCCTCTAGCAGCATGCCGGTGGTGTCCTTGGCATCGGATTTAGTATTGCCAATCAAGCCCACTGGACCGCGCTTGATCCAACCGGTGGTGTAGAGGCCGGGCAGCTTTTTGCCGTCGACATCGGCAAGCACGTGGCCGCCGTCGTTGGGCATGGTGGCCGAGTCGTCGTTGAAGGGAATGCCCTCGACGGACTGCGGGTGGTAGCCCACGGCGCGGTAGACCGACTGCACCGGCCACTCGGTGAACTTGCCGGTGCCGCTCACGGAGCCATCGCCATTGAGCTGGGTGCGCTCGGTTTTGATGGCGGTGACGTGGCCGTCATCGCCAAGCACCTCTACTGGGGACTCGAAGAAGTGGATGTAGAGCTTGTGCGGGGCATCGCCAGGCTCGCGCATGGCGTAGGACTCTAGGGTCTGGCAGACCAAGTCGGTGGACTTGGCGGCGCGGCGAGCTTCTTCTGATGCCTCGTCGTAGATGATGTCTTCTGGGTCCACGATGACCTCGATGGTGGGGGACTCATCGAGCTCCTTGAGCTCCTTCGGCGTGTACTTGGCCTGCGCCGGGCCGCGGCGGCCAAAGACGTGGACCTCCTTGGCGCGGTTTTCCTTCAGGGAAGAGTAGACGTTGTCTGGGATCTCCGTCACCAGCAGCTCATCTGCGGTCTTGGCCAAGATGCGGGATACGTCGAGCGAGACGTTGCCCACGCCCACGACGGCGACGGACTCCGCGGATAGGTCCCAATCGCGCTCGAAGTTGGGGTTGCCGTCATAAAAGCCCACGAATTCGCCGGCGCCGTAGTTACCCTCGAGGTCCTCGCCGGGGATGCCCATTTCCTTATCGGCGGTGGCGCCGGTGGCGAAGATGATGGCGTCGTAGTACTCGCGCATCTCTTCGACGGTGATGTCCTTGCCCACTTCGATATTGCCCAGGAAGCGGATTTCTTCCTTCTCCATGACGTTGTGCAGTGACTGCACGATGCCCTTAATGCGTGGGTGATCTGGGGCGACGCCGTAGCGAATCAAGCCAAAGGGCGCAGGCATCTTTTCAAAGAGATCGATCTGCACGTCCACATCGGACTTTACGAGGAGGTCAGAGGCGTAAATGCCGGCCGGTCCGGAGCCGACCACGGCGACACGCACGGGGCTAGTCATCTGTTTAGGGTGTCCTTTCTTTGGGTTTTCTCACATTCTACGCGGTGGCCATGCATTAATTGTCACGGTGCTCACAACCCCCAGTTTAGGAGGGCGCCGAGGCGCGGAAAAGCGTCTGATTCACGTACAGTGGAGACGTCACCACGTGCTAGTAACTGTGATGTACGGCATAATGTTACGGCGCGTGTTCCCAGTGTTCCCCGTGACGGCAAAGGAAAGGTAATCCGCATGTCTGCATCCCAGTCCACAGTGTTAAGCTCCATCGGCCGCGGCTTCGATGGCCTCGATATTCCCGCCTTGGCGGATAGCCTTGGCGCTGAATTGCTCCGCTTAGAAGATTTTGACCCCACCGTGGCGGATGTTTTGGCCAACGCGCCCACCGCCACTGCCGGTGCCCTCCTGGTCCAAGGCACCGGCGAGATCACCTTCGATGCGGAGGTCGCCGCCGCGCTGGGCCTGCCGCTGGTCATTATCTCCGGCGCCCCCGAGCGCGCGGCGGAGCTGGCGCAGCGCAAGGCCGAGTCCCTCGGCGCTACCGTTGCCGGCGTTTTCACCGATCTGGAGGCCGTGCCAGGTGCGTTGCAGGCCGCCGAGGAGACCGCGCCCGTTATGTCCGCGGACCTCTTCCAGAAGCAACTCATCGACCAAGCCAAGTCGGCTGGATCCCACATCGTCTTGCCCGAGGGCGATGACGACCGCATCCTTGAAGCTGCCGATGCTTTGCTCCGCGATGAGGTTGCCCGGCTGACCATCCTGGGCAAGGAATCCGATATCCAGGCCCGCGCCAAGGAGCTGGGTCTGGATGTCTCGGGTGCCGATATCATCGACCACCTGGAATCGCCGCTTGCGGAGGAATTCGCCGCCGATTTCGCGGAACTGCGCAAGAAGAAGGGCGTGACCCTAGAGCAGGCCCGCGAGACCATGCAGGACATCTCCTACTTCGGCACCATGATGGTGCACAAAGGGCTTGCTGATGGCATGGTATCCGGCGCCGCCCACACCACCGCCCACACCATTAAGCCGTCCTTCCAGATCATCAAGACCAAGCCGAATGCTTCGGTGGTCTCCTCCATCTTCCTGATGGTCATGCGCGGGCGCCTGTGGGCCTTCGGCGACTGCGCCGTGAACCCGAATCCGACTGCGGAACAGCTGGGCGAGATTGCCGTGGTTTCCGCGCAAACCGCGTCCCAGTTCGGCATCGATCCGCGCGTGGCCATGCTGTCCTACTCCACCGGCGCTTCCGGCACCGGCCCGGATGTCGAGCGCGCTATCGAGGCCGTCGAGGCCGCCAAGAAGCTGGACTCCTCGGTGAAGGTGGATGGCCCGCTGCAGTTCGACGCCGCCTGCGATCCTGGCGTTGCCGCGAAGAAGATGCCGGATTCTGATGTCGCGGGTAAGGCCAATGTCTTCGTCTTCCCCGATCTGGATGCCGGCAATATTGGCTATAAGACCGCGCAGCGCACCGGCGGCGCCTTAGCCGTGGGCCCCATCCTGCAGGGCCTGAACAAACCGGTCAACGATCTATCCCGCGGCGCTACCGTTCCAGACATCATCAATACCGTTGCCATTACCGCTATCCAGGCTGGAGAGAAATAAATGTCATACGTACTGGTCCTTAACTCGGGATCCTCATCCATCAAGTTTCAGTTGGTGGACCCAACCGCTAGTGCCACCGATGATCCACTCGTCTCTGGCTTGGTGGAACAGGTTGGCGAGCCGAGCGGCGCCATCACCATCAAGGTCGGCGGGGAAAAGGTCACCGAGGAACTGGAAGTTCCCGATCACTCCTTTGGCCTAAAGCGCGCCTTTGACCTGATGGATGATCATCAGGTGGGCCCGAAGGACGTCGATATCATCGCCGTGGGCCACCGCGTCGTGCACGGCGGCCGCCTCTTTTCGGAGCCACAACTCATCGAGGACCAAATTGAATCGATGATCGAGGACCTCATCCCGTTGGCCCCGCTGCACAACCCGGCGAACCTGGACGGTATCCGCGTGGCGCGCAAGATCCTGCCAGATATTCCGCACGTGGCGGTCTTCGATACTGCATTCTTTAATACCCTGCCGCCGGCCGCAGCGCTTTATGCCATCAATAGCGACGTCGCCTCCAAATACGATATCCGCCGCTACGGTTTCCACGGCACCTCTCACGAGTTCGTCTCCCAACAGGTGCCGAAGATTTTGGACCGCGATCCGGAGCACACCCACCAGATCACGCTGCACCTGGGCAATGGTGCCTCCGCGGCGGCCATCCGCAATGGCCGTGCCATCGATACCTCGATGGGCCTTACCCCGCTGGCTGGCCTCGCCATGGGTACGCGTACCGGTGATATCGATCCCGGCATCATCTTCCACCTAGTGCGCCAGGCGGGCATGCGCATCGACGAGATCGATAACCTGCTTAATAAGCAATCCGGCGTCAAGGGTATCGCGGGCGTCAATGACTTCCGTACGCTGCGCGAGCACATCGATAATGGCAATGAAGACGCATGGCTGGCGTATAACATCTACATCCACCAGCTGCGCCGCTTCATCGGTTCCTACATGATTGCTCTGGGCCGCGTGGACGCGATTACCTTCACCGCCGGTGTGGGCGAAAACGACACCGAGGTGCGCCAAGACGCGCTGTACAACCTGGATATGTACGGCATCGACTTTGATAAGGAGCGCAACCTCGTCCGCTCCGATGAGCCGCGGGTCATCTCCACCGATGATTCCCCGGTCAAGGTCTTGGTGGTTCCCACCAATGAGGAGCTGGCCATCGCGCAGAAGTCTGCAGACGTCGCAGCCAAGGCGCGCGAGGAAGGCCTATTTAAGTAGGCCATCTAAGTAGCCGCTAGAAAGTGGTGATGGGCCGGACTTGGTTGGCCAAGTCCACCAGCGCGTAGCGGTGGCGGCTAAACGGGGCCTGGCGGGCAAGAGCCCGCAGGGTCTCGGCAAGGCCGGTGCGCAGGCCGCGCTGGGTAAAGGCGTACTCGAAGAGATCATTGGGCGAGGACGCCCGCGCGAGATCGGCGTTGCGCAGGAAGTTAAGGCCCGCGGAGATAACGGCGATCTTGATTTGGAGGAAGCGCGGCTCGTTGGTGGGGACTTCTTCGAGGCGTCGGGCAGCGCGGCGAATGCGCGATTCAGATAAATCATGCACGATGAGCTGCAGCACGGTGGTCAGAAGCGCCATGCGGAAGTGCCGCGAGGCATTGGGTACCTTATCCAAGGTGGCTACGGACAGCTCCACCTGCCCCTCCGCGCGCAATTGGCGTGCGAGCCCAAAGGCGGAGGACACCGTCGTGGGGTTGGTTGCCCAGACGATGCCGTATAGGCGCATGGAATTAAACCGCAGTGCGCTTGGGTCTTGGGTGACGTGCGACCAGATTTCCGGCTGCCCCTCAAAAGCGGAAGAGGGGAGATCCGCCAGGGTGGTGTAGAGGTTGGAGCAGGCGCGGGCTACGGTGGCATCGATAAGAGGTGTTTCACTGTAATCAATCTGCTGCAGGATGAGCTCATTGATGGCCGCGATGGCGAGCTTCGGGGCGGCCTCGCCGGGCAATAAGTCCAAAACGGTGGCGAAGTACTCCTGTGCATCGACGTAATCATCGTGCAAGAGCTCCGTAATGCCGGCGTACCACTGGTAGCGCCAGTCCCGGCCCAGGCGGTCCTCGATGGAGCCCAACCACTGGCGCGCCTCGTCGGTATAACCCAGGTCAATCATGGAGCGCACCACGCCGAGGGGAATCTCGGCGGAATGCTCGTATTCCGGGGTGCGCATGGCCTGGCGCAGGGTCTCAAGTGCTTCCTGCGGCTCGGCATACGAGGTACCTTGCAGCAGGCTGGCGCCGACATCATCGCGGTCTACCAGGGGCGTCGGCAAGGCGGAGACGACCTCAGGGGCGGTGATTTGGATGGTGCGATCGATGCCATCGATAAGCTGATCCGTGCGAAAGACCAGGTGTTTGGTGCCAAAGGTGGTACGTTGCGGCGAGAAGAGCGAGTGCTGGGAGGGGTACTGGCGGCCGTCGCGGATGGCAAGGACCTCGCGCAGCACTCCGTAGAGCTGGGTGCGCAGCTCCTTGATGGAACTAAACCGGCGCTGCGGGTCGCGGTGGGTGGCGCGCAGCAGCAGGCGGTAGAGGGAAAGGAAGCGGCGCAGCTCCGGCTCCTTGGACGGGTTGGGGATGCCGGGGAGGAAGACACCGTCCTCGCTGGGCAGCTTAAGGCACAGCGCCGCCAGGGTGCGGCCGATGGTATAGATATCGCTGGCGATGGACGGACCCCTGGAGGCGACCTCCGGGGCCTGAAAGCCCTGGGTACCGTAGATAAACCCGAAGGCCCCGATGCCGGAGACCGCACCCAGGTCAATGAGCTTGACCTGGTCCTCAGTGACGATGATATTATCCGGCTTCAGGTCGTTATAGACCACGCCGCGCGAGTGCAGGTACTCCAGCGCCGGCAGGATTTCCAGGATATAGCCAATGGCAATGTCAACGGGCAAAAGCTCGTTGGGCTGCTTTTTGCGCCTGTTTTTTAGCGATGGCCCGCCCACGTACTCCATGACTATGAATCCACCAGGCACGCGCTCATCGTCGATGAAGTTAAAAATCTTGACGATGCCCGGGTGGGTAATGTCTGCCAGAAACTCGCGCTCGGCTTCGGCAGCGGCCGTCTCATCGGCAGACTTTTGGGCCTGCATGCCCTTGAGCACCACCACGCGCCCGGAGACGTAGTGGTCATTGGCAAGGTAAATCCAGCCCATGCCGCCGTGGGCGATGACGCCGAGGATCTCGTATTGCTCTGCCACCATATCGCCCGGTTCTAGCTGCGGTGGTGGGACCTTTTTGCCCTTGATCTTTTCTTTGGGATCGATGAGGGCGGTGGTGGGATCGGCCGGGGTGATAAACGGCAGGCGCACCATGCCATCAGCAACCGGCCGCTCGGTGCGCTGCGTACCGCGGCGCTCGCGGAAGGTATCGATCGCCTGCTGGCGCGAACGTTCCGAGGACTTTTCCTGGGCCGTTTTCTCATCGCGTTCGTTCTCGCGCTGGGCACGGATATTTTCTAGGTCCGCGAGCAGGCTGGAGAGGTGATCCGGGTCGATGGATCCGTCGTCGTCTTCATCGTCATCGACAAAGGGATCGAAGGCCACCGCAGAAGTTCCCGGATCTCCGCGGTGCTCGATGGGCTCGCTGGCGAACGGGTCATACGCCACGGCCGCCGTGCCCACTCCGCCGGTTTCGCCGTCATCGTCGCTCTCATCGGCGTCGTTGCCGTTCCGCGCGCCCTGAGCTGAGGCGCCCTGGCCCGCTGTGGCCCGGTCAGCAGCGTTTGGGCCCGCACCGTTTGGGCCAGTCGTACTGCCGTCCGCTGTACGCCTACCCGTGGCCTCCGTATTCGGGAAGGCAGCGGCAGGGGCCGTGCCGGGAACCTGCGCTGCGGCGGTATCAACGTCAGCTTCGCTAGTGCCTTTATTTCTCTTGCCAGCGTTATGAGTGGTTGCCGCCGTATCGGCGCCGATGTTGCGGTTGTCAGCGTTGGGGCGAGCAGCGGCGGTATCCGGACCAGCGGGGTCGGCGGCGTCGCCTGTGTTGGCTGCGTCAGGGGAGTCGGCAGCGCCGAGGTCGCGGTCCTGGCTGCGGTCTTGGTCAGGTTCTTGGCCGTGGTCAGCGTCGCGGTAAGAAGACTTGGTGGGCTTTCGGAATTGGCGTTGGGTATCGAGGTTTTCGGGCTCTAGGTATTCGAGCTCGTCTTCGCTGAAATTCGGGTTATGCTTCATGACTTATCTTCCTCGATGTATGTACCCGACGGCAGGGTGGGCTCGTCTAGGTAAGCGCCGAGCCACGTATCAAAGATGTCGGACCACGTCCCGTCGCGGCGGATGCGCTCTAAGGTGGAATTGACCTGGCGCAGCAGCGGGCGGGTGTCATGATCCTTGCTGGGGCGGCGCGCGGCAACGCCGTAGTTCTCGGTCTTTAGGGGCTCGCCCACGATGGAGGTATAGGAATCCTGCGCGGCCATGCCGGAGAGCAGGGCATCATCAACCACCACGCCATCGGCCTGGTTGAGCTGCAGCGCCATGAGGCAATCGCCCCAGGAGCGGGTGATGAGGATATCGGACTTGGGGGCGCGCTCGCGGATGGTATCCAGCGCGGTGGACCCGCGCACCCCGCACAGCCTTTTGTCTTCCGCATCATCGATGGAATTCATCCCGGAGCTGGTGAGCACCAGCATGCGGGTCTGCGTGGTCATATAGGGAATGGAAAAGGCTACTTCCTTCTCGCGTTCGGGGCTAATGGTCATGGTGCGCACGATGATATCGACGGTGCTATTATCCAGCGCCGCGGTGCGGTTGGAGGATTCGACGAAGCGGAAATCCACCTTATTGGGATCGCCGAAGATATCGCGGGCAATCTCGTGGGCGATATCGACCTCGAAGCCGCGGACATCGCCGGAGGCGGCATCGCGGTAGCTCAACAGGTTATTGGAGCGGTCTACGCCCACGATAAGGCGCCCGCGCTTGACGATGTCCGGCACCCGCTCCTTCGCCGTTTTGCCATCCGGCCGGTAGGTGCCTTTGAGTTCGGTATCGTCTTCCTTCTTAGGTGTGGTGCTGCCGGCTTCTTCTATGGCGGAGCCCTCTGGCAGCGGCGGTCCGGGGCTGGCATCGAGTGCCTGTTGTTCGGGCGATTCCAGCGGGGGAGCGGAGCGAATATCGCAGCCGGCCAGCGCGAGGACACTGCAGGTGGCAATGATGGCGGTAAGGGGTGCTCGGTAGCGCATTAGAGGTACTCCTGCAGTCGGGGACGAATGCCCAGCCACACCGCGAAGATGGCGCACAGGGTGAGCAGGAAGACGGCGGAGGAGACCGCGGTCATGGCGGTTAGCCCGCGCTCCAAGTAGGTGCGCATGGCGATGCGCGCCTGGCCGATGAGCTCCGAAAGCTCGCTATCGAGCTCATTAAAGGACTGCGCGGCGGTGGTTTCGCCATCCTCAGGATCCGTGATGGTGGCCTGGTAGACCGCCTCATCGTAGTCGCCCTCGCTCAGCGCCTCCATGAGTTTTTCGTGCGAGTCTTGCCACTTTTCGGTGGCGGCGCGGGCGCTGTGGATGAGCTCGGGATCGTTGACCTCGACGTCATCATCATGCAGCGCGCTTTCATAATCCCCCAGCGCCTTTTCAATGGAATCTACCGATCCGGAAAAGCGCTCGAGCGTATCCTCCTCGGAGGAGCGCAGCACCAGCGCGAGGGTTTCTGAGGTGCGCGCCTGCTGCGCCTCAATGCGCGAGGCCGTCAGCGAATCCCACGGGCGCGAGGCTGTTTCAAACCCCTGGTGGCCGGTGGACCAGGTGGCCAAATTAGACAGCGCGACCCAGAAAATGGCCAAGAAGAGCAGCACCGTTGCGGTTAAAAAGCCGCGGTTGAACCGGCGGCGGGTCTGGCGCCACAGCCACCACTGCGCCACGATGAGGAAGAAGACCGCAGCCAAAAGGCCAGATAGCGGCACCCACTGCGGCGAGGTGAGCTTTTGCTGCTGCTGGTTGACCTTCGCAGTGGTCAGCTGGAATAGCTCGGAGGCCGCCGGCAGGATGTGCTCGCGCATGAGCGAGGAGGCATTGGACATATAGGAATTAGCCACGGCATTGCCGGCGCGGTGGTTCGAGCGCGCCTTTTCAATCATCGCGGTATAAATGGGCAGCTCGCGCTGGATGAAGGTAACGAGATCGCGCACGCGGGCATCGTCAGGCGTGGTGCCCAGCACGGATTCGGTCGCGGCAATGGAGGCGGCATCGATCGCATCGTTATAGCGCTCGCGGTTGCCCTCTGATTCCACGCCGGCCTGCACGAATCCGGTGGTGGCGATGGTATCTGCCACCGAAAGGGAGCTATAGAGGTGGTGGGCCGCATTGGACATCGGCTCGGTGGTATTAAGCAGCTCGTCGAGGTCGGAGTGGCGGGCGGCGGAAGACTGGGACATCGATAAGCCGGCGGCTCCCAACGCCACCGTGAGGATCAGGGTGACGGTAAAAAGCTTGCCTGGGGTGGTGGAGGCGAAGTAATAAAACCGCCGCAGCAGGCGCGCCGGGCCCGCAAACCATTCCATGGCGCGGTGGGTGAGCCCGCTTAGGGCCGGGCGAGAGGGTGCGGTAACCTCATCCAGCCAGTGATCGCTGGGGTGAGCGTCCTCTTCGCGCTCTGACTCTACCCGCACTGCCTGCTCAGTCATTTACTTAGAATAACGCCCCCAGTGTGCTGGGCGCCACCATTTACCCGCGTGTGTGGCTAGGATAGAAAATATGCATAACCCTCACAGTGGAGACGGCTGGGCGGCGGGCCCCAGTGGCATTCGCGTATGGGGAAAATTCGGTGCCGCCGGCCTCTTCCTCGTCGCCGGGCGCGAGGTGCTGCTGCAACACCGCGCCGCGTGGACCAATAACGGCAATACCTGGGGGATTCCCGGCGGCGCGCGGGACTTGCAAGAAACACCCACCCAGGCCGCGCTGCGGGAAACGCACGAGGAATGCGCCATCGCGCCTGCCGATGTCGAGGTGCTCGACACCCAAATAACCGCCGGGCCCTATCCTCCCGCGGGGGATTTGCCGGGGGAATGGACCTATACCACCGTGTTAGCGCGCACCCGCAGCGGCCTGCGCCTGCCCACCACCGCCAACGAGGAATCGCACGAGCTGCGCTGGGTAGGCCTGGATGAGGTGGAAAACCTGCCGCTTATCGTGCCATTTCGCCACGCCTTTCCCGCCCTGCGGCAGCGGGTGGAAAAACTGTACCGGTAAAGTATCCAAAATTATGGCACTGTAGTGCTCATGATTGAAGTACAGGGACTGACTAAGGATTACGGGTCTGTCCGCGCGGTTGAGGATCTCACCTTTCAGGTAAAGCCCGGTGTGGTCACCGGCTTCTTGGGGCCCAATGGTGCCGGCAAATCCACCACCATGCGGATGATCGTGGGCTTGGACGAGCCCACGGCGGGCGAGATTCGCGTAAACGGCAAACCCTACCGCGACTTGGAGCACCCGCTGCGCGAGGTGGGCGCGCTTTTGGATGCGAAGGCGGTACATCCCAACCGCACGGCCGCGAATCACCTGAAGTGGATGGCGGCGGCCAATGGCATTCCCGCCTCCCGCGTTGATGAGGTGCTGGGGCTGGTGGGGCTTTCCGATGTCGCCGGTAAGAAAGCCGGCGGCTTTTCCCTCGGCATGGGCCAGCGCTTGGGCCTTGCGGGCGCCCTATTGGGCGATCCGGGAATCCTCATCCTGGATGAGCCAGTCAACGGCCTAGATCCAGAAGGCATCCGTTGGGTGCGCCAGCTCGTGCGCGCGCTGGCTGCAGAAGGGCGCACCATTTTGATTTCCTCCCACCTCTTGTCCGAGATGGCCCAGACGGCTGACCACCTCGTGGTCATTGGCAAGGGGAAGATGGTTGCGGATAAGCCCACCCACGAGTTCGTCCGCGGCCACTCGCAGTCCTTGGTGTATGTGCGCTCGAACCACCTCCCGGAATTCGGTGAAGCCCTAAAGAAGGAGGGCGTTTCCTTTACCGAATCGAAGGACGAGGAGGGCCGCCCGCGGCTCGAGGTCATCAACCAGACCCCCGAGTTCGTGGGCGAGCTGGCTTATTCCACTGGGGTGCCGCTGCACGAGCTCACCCTGAAAAGCGCTTCGCTGGAGGATGCCTTCATGGATCTCACTGGCGATGCCGTGCAGTATCACGCAGGCACGCCTGGTGCCTCGGGCGCGCAGGCAGGTCAGTCGGGCCAGGCAGGCCAGCCCGGTCAGTCCGGTGGGTTCGCCCGCCCCAACGAGCAGGAGGTTTAATCCGCCATGTTGAATATCTTGAAATCCGAGTGGATTAAGCTGCGCACCACCCGCTCCTTCTGGTGGACCACCGCGCTATTTCTCCTATTTTCCTGGGGCTGGGCCGGTGTCACCGCTGCGTTTATGGAGCCACTCGATCCGGAAGCCGTTGATATGGGCTTCCAGCTTATTAGTCCCGAGTTCACCATCGTATTCTTGGGGACCCTAGGCCTGCCGGTGCTGATGATTCAGGCCATCATGCTGGTGACCACGGAATACCGCTTCGGCACCCAGTCCATTACCTTCATGGCCTCCCCGCGGCGCTGGAGCGTGGCCGTGGCCAAGCTGGTCTTATACGCGGTCATCGCGGCCGTACTGACCTTCATTGGTGTGGTGGGCGCGTACCTGCTTACGGATCTGTTTGCCGATAGCTCCATTTCCGCCACCTTCGACCCCTGGAACGATGAAGTCGGCCGCGAGCAGCTGTGGAAGTACCCACTGGCCGCGGGCCTCCTGGTGGCCTTTGCCCAAGGCATCGGCATGCTCATTCGCCAGACCGCGGGCTCTGTGGCGCTGGGCCTTATTTTGTACTTGGGCGTGGATCAAATCGTCAGCATGATGCCGGTGGTAGGCGATAAGATTGGTAGCTACATGCCCTTTACCGCTTTCCAGAACTGGCTATTCAATACCCCAGTGGATAACGCACTGTGGACCGAGGCCGCAGGCAGCGGCATCGTATTCTTCATCTGGGCCGCGGTGTTGTGGGCCCTTGGCGTGCTGGTGCTGCACAAGCGCGATGCTTAGGCGAGGATATCGTGTTTGTAGAGAGGAAGCTTTAATTAATCTGTGAACCCTCCGGGCGAAGTTATTCGGGTTCGTCCAGTGTGGGTAGGTCTGTTGTTTGAGACCTGACTGGTAACCGGCTGATTGTGATCAGCCGGTTATTTTTTATTAGTGGTGATTAATGGCTGCCTCAGAAAACAGCCTTTCCAGGTGGGAGAATGGTTGAGGACCCTATGGATGAGCGCATATCGCAAATTAAACTCTGAACGCCTTTAAATATAATTCTATTTTATCGGAAATGCAGTTTAAATATTGTCTATGTGCTGAAAATATTTTTCTTTTTTGTTAAGGTGGGAAGAGAGGGAAAGAGATTGTGTAGAGCAATTTAGCCAAGTTTATCTGAAGGAGTGATAAAAGTGTCCGACGAAATTCTTCCTGATTCTGTTGAGAAGTTTGTAGCCCCGACTATCGCGGGCGCAGCATTAGTGGGAGGTGGGGTAGCCGCAACTACCCCTCCAGCTAAGGCACAAGGTCCTATCGGTAACGCCGCTGAAGTGGTTAGCCACATGAAGCCCGATGGTGCGCGTGCGCACTCTATTGTTAATGAAGTCAATGCGGCAAGGGCGGATCATGGTTTAAATCCCGTGACAGAAAACCCTGCGTTAAATAATATCGCTCAGGACTGGGCTGACCATTTGGTGGGAACAGGGGATTTGCAGCATCGGCCAAATCATTGGGAAACCTATCCGGATAGCATTCCTGCCGGTGGCGAAAACGTCCTTCAAGCATGGGACGATTTCGCAGATGCGAAGCTGGTGAATATGTGGCTGAATTCTCCCAGCCACAGGAAGATTTTGCTAGATCCAGAAGCGAAAACGGTTGGTACGGGCATTGCCGTTGGGGCGAATGGTGAGCTTTTTGCCGTACAGAATTTTGGACGTTAAAGAAGTTCCTTTTGTAATCCTCTTCGGAACAGGAGCGATATGATCACTCTTGTATTCCCTAAGCTTTTGATACGCTCTCGCGCATAGGCAATGTCAAAATCTAGGATCAGGCTTTACAGTAAAAAGCAATAGACAAGAGGGAAATCTGCGGAGAATTCGGCGTATCTTTCGCAATTAGTTCCAATAATTAACGCCGATCCGGAGTCAATTAAGTGGACTACAAACTCATCTCTGCGGTAATGCCGTGCGCGGTTCAACGCGGGATGTTCTACTTTGGCTCTACAACAGAAGGCTTGTTTTAGATATCCTATGAGCGGACTATTGGGGCATCGGCAAGCAAAGCTTATTGCAGTGCCGAGGTCAGCCGCATGACGTTATCGACGTAGCGGCGGACAAAACCGCGCTGGTTCCACTCCTCTAGGGTGAGCTCGTGGCAGACCGCGCGGTAATTGGCGGCGAGCTGGTTGAACTGGGCGAGGAGATCGCCTTTGGCCACGAGCATGGTGGTCTCATAGTTGAGACCGAAGGAGCGCGGGTCCATATTGGATGAGCCGAACATGCACAGCGGATTGAACTCCTGGTCATCCGGATCCGTGATGATGAACTTGGAGTGCAAGACGTAGGGGTAGGGGAATTGGTAGATATGCACCCCGGCCTCAAGTAGCGCTTGGTAATACGAGGACTGGGCGTGGTTGACCATGAATTGGTCCGCGGTATCGGAGACATAAAGCTCCACGTCCACCCCGCGGTAGCAGGCGGTGGTGACGGCCTCTAAGAGCGATTCATCCGGCACGAAATACGGCGAGCACAGCACGAGTCGCTGCTTGGCGTGGTGCACTAGGGAGTTAAACATGCGCAGGTTGGGCTCGGTGGTATAGCCGGGGCCGGATGGGATCATCTGCAGGTAGTTGGCATCGACGGTTTGGGCATCATCATACGGCAGCTCATCTAGCGGGAGGTTCTCGCCGGATTCGGTGTACCAATCCACCGCGAAGACCGCGGTCATGGCGGTGACGATGGGGCCAGACAGTTCCACCATGTAATCGATCCAGAAGCGGTCCTTGGTTTTATATTGGCGCTTGATCAGGTTGATGGAACCGATAAAACCTACCTCGCCATCGATGATGACGAGCTTGCGGTGATTGCGCAGATCCGGGCGGCGGAAGCGGCCCTTGTGCAGCTGGATAGGCAGCATGAGGCGCCAATCCACGCCGATTTCCGTGAGTTTATCTCCTAGCGAGGAATAACCCTTGTACTTAAAACTGCCAATCTGATCCAGCAAAAGGCGAACCTTGACACCGCGGGCGGTGGCGCGGGCGAGGGCCTGGAACAACACATCCGTGGTCTCATCCCAGGATTGGATATAGACCTCGATGGAGACGTACTTTTCGGCGCGGTCTACGGCCGCGGCGATGGCGCGAATGCATTCATCGTAATCCGCATGCAGGCCCAGGTTATGGCCAATGAGCGCCGGAAAGCCGGTTAGCTCGCGGTTGAGCTTGATGACGGATTCCACTTCCGCCGACAGGATGCCCTTGGGGTGATCCGGGGTGCGGGCGGAAATATCTTCAAGACGTTCATTGGCCTCTTGCTGAATGCGGTGGCGGCGCCGGTTGATATACGGCGAGCCCATGAGCAAAAACAGCGGCAGGCCAATGACGGGTAGCACCAAAATAGCCAGCAGCCATGCCGTGGAATTGGAGGGCCGGCGGCCTTCTGGCACGAAGCCCACGGCGATGATCTTGATGGAATAATCAATGATGAGGAAGATCAGCTGCCAGAAGCTGAGATCGAGCGACCAGGTCATTTAACGCACGGAATCGAAATCGGGCAGATCGAAATCTGCACTGAGCGGGCAGTGATCGGAGGTCTTCTCGCCAGCGCGTTCTTCCATGTCTACGCGCGCGCCGGTGACGTGTTTGGCCAGCGGCGGCGAGGCCAGCTGGAAATCGATGCGCATGCCCTCGTTCTTGTGAAAGCGCATTCCCTTGTAATCAAAGTAGGTATAGCGCTGGTCTTCGGTAAAACGGCGCGTAACCTCTTCGAGGCCGGCCTCCTCGAGCATCTGGAAGGCGGCGCGTTCGGGTTCGGTAACGTGTGTCTTGCCGCGGAAGGCCTCGATATCCCATACGTCCTCATCGCGCGGGGCAATATTGAAATCGCCGGTTAGAAGCAGCTTGGATTGGGCACGCCCCGCGGCGTAGCGGGAGAGCTGGTAGAGAAAGTCCAGCTTGTAGTCATAGTGGCGGTCGGTGATCTCGCGGCCGTTGGGAATATACAGCGACCAGATTTCTATCCCGCGGATGCGCGCACCAAGCGCCCGGGCTTCACGGTTCTGGGGCTTTTCAGGGTTCTTGGAAAAACCAGGTTGGTGGGGGAATCCGGTAAAGACTTCTTCCGGTTCCTCCTTGGAAATGATGGCCACGCCATTCCATTGGTTCAGGCCATGGCAGGTGACGTGGTACCCGGCATCCT
Organism: Corynebacterium sp. MSK310; assembly: GCF_030227355.1. Lineage (NCBI taxonomy): Bacteria > Bacillati > Actinomycetota > Actinomycetes > Mycobacteriales > Corynebacteriaceae > Corynebacterium > Corynebacterium sp. MSK310. Next base: position 22,037 of record NZ_JASPFZ010000008.1, on the reverse strand, counting down.
CGAAGGCCTCGCGGGGGAATTTATCGTCCTTGACCTTGGTCTCTTGTAGGCACAGCACGTCGATGTCGTGCGTGTGGAGAAGATCCAGCGCCCGCTGGATGCGGGTGCGAACGGAGTTGATATTCCACGTGGTGATGCGCATGGATAATACAGTACCGCGCGGGCAATGGCCCGGACTAGTCCAGGCTGCGGCCGGCGGGTTAGGCGGACTAGCGCAGCGAAGGGCTAGTCGCGCAGCTGCGCGTAGATCTGGCGGTGCTGCTCGATGAACCCCAGCTTTTCGTACAGGCGAATGCCGGCGGTATTAGAAGCTAGGACATCGAGGTAGGCGTGCTGCGCGCCCTGCTCGCGCCCCCAGCGCAGCATGTGCTGGCCCAAGAGGGCACCCAAACCTTGGCGGCGATGCGCGGGTGCTACCTCCACGGCGGAGTATCCCAGCCAGGCGGTGCCGTCGCCGGATTCGGTGATGGTGCCGCGGGTGATGGCAACGGTCTCGCCGTCAATAACTAACCGTCCAAAGCCCATCGTGCCCTCGATGCGGGCGCGCAGGTACTCCAAGGCCTGGGCAGGCAGCGCCTGGCCGCGGAAGTGGTACATCTGCAGCCACGCGTCATCGGGTTGGTCATCGATGCGGAACTCCGCCCCGCTGGGGTGTGAGCCCGGCACCTCGGCGGATAGACCCGCGAGATCGCGCAGGACCATGACGAGGATTTCGGGTTCGGTCTCCCAGGTGGCATCGGCAAGCAGGCGCTCTGCGGGCTTGCCAATGCGTTCCGGGATGAGCAGGCGCACCGGGAGATCGTGGCGGCGGAAGAACTCCGTGATTTCCGCCAGCGGGACCGGGTTAAAGCCCGCGGAGGGGCCGAGCGGGACGGCGGAATTAGACCGGCCCGTCACGCCATCGCCGGCGCGCATGAGCCAGGAGCCGTCCGAAGTCCACGTGTGCTCCTTGCCGGGAAAGGCCTGGGCGGTGGCGTATTCGACGGCGCGAATATCGGAATTGCGCACCATCCGCGGCGAGAGGCGCTTGATAATTTTCAGCTGCTCGGGCGCGATCTCCACGGCCTCGAGGTCAGAGGGATAGCCGCCGACCTGCTGCGGGCGGATGATCAGCGGCTCAAGGCTGAGGACGTGGCCAATGACATCGCTGTGCACATCACCAAAATCGCGCCGGGCCACGACGCGATCGCCTACCTGCACGTCATCGGAACGAAAGATGCGAGACATGATTAATCGTCGTGCCCGAAGGGATCTTCGTCTTCACCCGGCATCCAGGTGTAGCCCGGCTCAGTCCAGCCATTGCGCTTAATGGCCTTCTTGGCCTGCCGCTTGTAGCGGCCGATGAGGGTATCGGTATAGACGTAGCCATCGAGGTGACCGGTCTCGTGCTGCAGGCACCGGGCAAAAAAGCCGTAGCCCTCCACGGTAATGTCGTTGCCGTGCTCGTCCTTGCCGGTCACGCGCGCCCAGTCGGCACGGCCGGTGGGAAAGCCCTCGCCCGGCACGGAGAGGCAGCCTTCGTCATCGGAGCCGTCATCGGCAGGCATGGTCTCTGGAATCTCGGAGGTCTCCAGCACCGGGTTGATAACGCACCCCTTGCGCATGCCGGCCTTGTCCGCGGGCAGCTCGGTGCCATCGGGGCCTTCGGTATCCGGGCAGTGGTAGACGAAGAGCCGCTTGCCGATGCCCACCTGGTTCGCAGCCAAGCCCACGCCATGGGCAACTTCCATGGTCTCGTACATGTCCGCGATGAGTTGTTGCATCTCTGGGCTGGAAATCTCGGATTCTTCCACCGGCGTGGTGGGCTGATGAAGCACGGGGTCGCCGTGGATAACGATGGGGCGAATAGTCATGCTTTACAGTTTAGGCATGAACCCCTTGTCTGACCTAGACGCCGCCATCTTAGATTTTGAGGAAGCCGCCCCGCGCAGCATTGGCCGCAAGGAAGAGGCCATTCGTGCGCAGCTGGATATCTCGCCGGTGCGCTATCACCAACGGCTGAACCTGCTTCTTGATGTCCCTGCTGCCGCCGAATCCCATCCCCTCTTGGTGGCGCGGCTGAAGCGCCTGCGGGAGGAGCGTGAAAATACGCGGCGCGCCGCGCGGGGAAATACCCCACCGCGTTAGAACCGGCTACTAATGTTACTGAAGTGACTAAAGAGAATCCGGACAATCTATACGACCAGCAATTCGACGACGCCGCTGGCGATGCCGCCGCGGCCGATTACGGCGATGCTTATTATGACGACGCCTACGACGACGCTGCTGCCGCTGGCGCTGCAGGTGCCGGAGCAGGAGCCGCTGCGGCCGGAACCGGCGGCGGTGGGGGAGGCGCCCACGCTAAGAAAGGCGGTTTACCACTGCGCGGGCTTGCGATGGTGTTGATCGCCGTGGCCGTGATGCTCGGCCTGTGGGGCCTTTATGCCATGACCTCAGAAGACGACGATTCGACCGTTGCTTCCGATTCCGAGCAGTCGAAGTCGGACGGCTCAGCTAATGGAGGCCAGGAAGGCAATGGCGCCGGTGGTCCTGCCGCCGATGGCGTCCGCGGCGATGGCTCCCGCGACGGGGCCAATAACCAACCGCCGCGCGAAGGCGAGGGCGATAACGCGCACCCGAACGGCGACGCCAAGGACGAAGCCAACCGCGATGCGGGCCGCGAGGACGGTGCGCGCGGCGAAGATTCCGACCGCACCGGGGATGCAGCCCGGGCCGGCGGCAACGACGCGCCGTCCGCTGCGCGCGACCGCAATGACATTAAGGTCAGCGTGCTCAATAACTCCGGTGAATCCGATAAGGCCAAAAACGAAGCCGATGTGTTGAAGGACGGTGGCTTCAAGGTAGGCTATGTGGGCAACCTGCCAGGCGACGTGTTGACCGTGCCCAAGACCACCGTCTTCTACCCAGAAGGCGATGCCTCTGCAGAGTCCCTGGCCAGGGAAGTTGCCGCGCGCTACCAGGCAGAAGTCAAGCCTATGAATAGGGACCTTCCCAAGGAAGCCACCGAGGACGGAGCCGTCGTGGTCGCCCTCGCAGTCCCACAGGCCTAAATAAAATTCATGGAATATTACCGCCTATCCGTTAAGCTGGACAGGTGAAGATTCCGGCAGAAGTATTCGCCCGTTCCCCCGAGCCCACGCTCGGGGTGGAATGGGAAGTCGCGCTCGTAGACCGCGACTCGCGCGATCTCGTCCCGCGCGGGGCTGAGCTCATTGATCTCGCTACTGCCGCCCACCCCGATATTCACGTGGAAAAAGAATTCCTCCAGAATACGGTGGAACTAGTCACGGGCATTTGCTCCACGGTGCCGGAAGCCATTATGGAGCTAGGAACTTCGCTGGCCGCCGTGGAAGAAGCCGCGGCCAAGCTCGGCATCGATGTGTGGGCCTCTGGCGGGCACCCGTTTACGGATTTCCGGGAAAACCCGCTTTCAGATAAACCCAGCTATCAAGAGATCATCGCCCGCACCCAGTATTGGGGAAAGCAGATGCTGCTCTGGGGTACCCACGTCCACGTGGGCATCAGCCACGAGGACCGCGTCTGGCCCATCATCAATGCGTTGATGACGAAGTACCCCCACCTCTTGGCCATTTCTGCGTGCTCGCCGGGGTGGGAAGGATTGGACACGGGCTACGCCTCCAATCGCACGATGCTCTATCAACAGCTGCCTACCGCAGGCATGCCCTACCAGTTCTTCACGTGGGACGAGTGGCAGTCCTATATGCGGGATCAGGCGATTTCCGGGGTCATCAATCACACCGGCTCGATGCACTTTGATATCCGCCCGGCCTCGAAGTGGGGCACCGTAGAGGTCCGCGTATCCGATGCCACCTCGAACCTGCGGGAGCTATCCGCAGTCGTCGCGCTAACGCACTGCTTGGTCGTGCACTATGACCGCATGATTGATGCCGGCGAGGAGTTACCCGTCTTGCAGCCGTGGCACGTGGCGGAAAATAAGTGGCGCGGTGCGCGCTACGGCATGGATGCCCTCGTTATTACCTCGCGCGATACGGACGAGGCCTGGGTCAAAGATGAATTGGCCCAGATGGTAGAAGAACTAACGCCCTTAGCCCGCGAGTTAGGCTGTGCGGAGGAGCTGGCCTTGGTGCATGAAATCATCGAAGGCGGCGCCGGATACGAACGCCAACGCCGCCTCTTCCAAGAAACCGGCAGCTGGCGCGACGTCGTCGAAGAAACCTGCCGCGAGCTTCACACCTACCGGCCGGTGCGCTAATTAGCTAACCGATCGCCGACTGGGCCTGCGCACTCAGTGATCGCACGCCTAGAGCCGCACTGGAAGTAGCTGGGCGCGGCCGACGCGGCGGCGCGGAGATGGCTGCTGCAGCCCGCGGCGGCGTGCCGCTAGTCGTTATCGAGTGCGTGGCGGCCACCGTAGGACGGGGGAGCCGGAATATCGGTATAGCCCTCGGTGGACGGAAACTCGCGGGTCTCAGGGTTAAATACCGGGAACTGTGCGGTTTCGTCGGTAGTGGCAGAACCCCGTGCGGCAGCACCGGCTGTCTGAGTGTGCTGCGGCTGAGCATGCTCCTGCTGGGCGTGCTGGGGCTGGACGTGGTGCTGTGGTTGGGTAGCGTTCTGTGCCGCGTGCCGTCCGCTGGGAGCGTCTTCCTCGCTGGGTTGGGTGCCGGGGATAAATCCCCACAGCGCATAAAAGGCGATGTAGAGGATGCCGGAGCCGGTGAAAAAGAGCAGAGCCCAAGGCTGGAAGTCCACATGGTTCAGAGAGCGGTTGGAGGCTTCGAGCCAAAAAGCTGCGGAGACAAAGGGCAGGAGCACCACGCACATGGCCGCGAAGGAAATGAGTGCTGCTACTTGCGCGCCGATAACACCGCGCAAACGCTTGCCCAGTGCCTGGTTGACGGAGATGAGAACCACGATAGCCAGCGGGAAGATCCAGACCCAGTGGTGGTACCAGGAAAAGGGCGAGACCAAGCATGCGCTAATGCCGGCAATGGACACGGCGGCGGAGTTATTCTTGTGCTTCATCGCGGTGCGCAGGGCCAGGCAGGTCAAGACGAAGACGACCGCGACAGCGGCGAGCCACATCCAGCCGCCGTCGATGCCCCAGGCGCGCACCATGACTGAGCGAATGGATTGCGCACCAGGGTTGGTGTGTTCACCCACGCGCGAGGAATTAAAGATGGCATCGGTCCAGAACACCCCGGCATCCGGAATGGTGACGAAACCAATCGCAACGGTCACCGCGAAGGTAAGGACGGAGATAACCGCCTGCCACCAGCGCCTCTGGAAAAGGAGCACTAAGCCCATAAAGGCTGGGGTGAGCTTCAAGCCTGCGGCGAGGCCGATGCCAATTCCTGGCAGTGCCCACTTCTTTGGAATGACGTCGAGGGCAACCAAGAACATCAAAAAGACGTTGATCTGGCCGTAGAACAAGGTGCCGTACATCGGCTCTACGGCCGGGGCGCACAGCACCAGCAGAATGGCAACCACCCAGGTCAACGGCGAAAGTTTAAGGCCGCGCTCGTGGAAGACCATGAGGATGACGGCCAATAAGGCAAGGATGGTGCCGCCTTGCCAGAGGATGATAAGGGGGTCATCGGCAAGCGCGGAAATCCACTTGAACAGCGTGCCGGCAAAGGGAGGGTAGGTAAAAGGAAGATCGCCAATATAGGCGTTGTCATAAAGATTGGCGCCGTCAGCCACCTCGCCGCCGGCGAGCCAGTAAATCTTCAAATCCAGTGGCACGCGCCAGATGAAGGCATTGGGGCCGTCGTATTTGCTATAGCGGGAGATGCTGAAAATAAAGAAGGCAACCAAAAGGGCGGCCAGAGTAGGCAGTCCGTAGAGCTTTTTCACGGTTAAAGGTGCCTCCTATTTGCGGCGCAGCGAACGGCCGGCGGGGCGGTCATTGCGCGACATCGATTCCTCGGAACCATACAGGCCTTCACGGCGTGCAATGCGTGAGGTGCGCTGCGCTGTTACCGGGCTGGTAAACATCGCAAACAGTACCAGCAAAATAAGCATACCCAAATCACCACGCTCGGCCATACTGAAAGATTCCGCGCCAGTAATACGGATGAACGCACCCATGATGGTGAGGATGAGCCCGGTGGTCTGCGGCTTGCTCACGGCGTGGACGCGGGACATCGTGTCCTTAAAGCGCGCCAAGCCAATGGCGGCGGCGAGGATGAGCAGGCTGCCGCTGATGACGAGGATGAGCGAGAGGATATCGGCGATTAGAGACCAACTCATTGGTTATCCCTCTTCCTAAACCTGGTAACAGACACGGTGGAGATGAAGCCGAGCAGCGCGATGACCAGCATGGCCGAGACCACGGAGGTATCTAGCGACCAGCACATATAGGTCGCCAGAGCGCATTGGAACATGGCGGTAAAACCGTCCATTCCCACCAGCCGGTCGAGGGAGTTGGGCCCGGTGATAATGCGCCAGACGGTAATTAATACGGAGACCCACAGCAAGAATGCGGGAACCAGCAGGATGGCGTGATAGATCTGCGGATCCATTATGGGTGGCTCCTTTCAAAGATCTCGATCATGGAAGATTCTAGACGGGACACGGCATCGATTTCGCGCTGAATCTGTGCTTCATCCCGAGCATCCAGGATGTGGATGGTGATCATGCGATTGGCGATGTCAATGTCTGTCACCGTTCCACCCGGCTGCAGGTTGTACAGGGTCACCGCAAGGGAGAGAATGAACTCATTTTCCAGGCGCATCGGCAATTCCAGGATGGCGGTTTTAGGCAGTGGCTGCGGCCGGGAGGCCAGCCAGCCCACCTTGAGGGAGGCATAAAACAGCTCCCAGAACCAGCGCAGCATGTAGCGCAGGAATTTGCCCCACGCGACCTCGACGCCGGCAATCGGCATCGCCGGCAGCGGCAGGGCGAAGACGATGACCAGGGCGACGAGGAGGCCGCCGACGACATTGCCCACCGTGATTTCGCCCATGAGCATGCACCACATGACCGTGATCCAGACGGTAAACCACGGCCGGAAGCGGTAGCGCACACCGGCAAAGCGGCTCTTAGTCATCGCGGGCCTCCTTCTTTACTGGGGTAGGGCTTTCTGGTGCCTCCGATTTCGCCGGTGCGTCCGAGCTTGGCTTCTCCTTGTCGCCGGATTCCGGATCGTGCGCCGGGCCGGGGTCTGGCAGCAGGTGGCTGCGCTCCTTGTACGAGTCCGCGCCGCCTTCGTAGCGGTCCTTCTGGTCAAGGTGCCGGGTGGGGTTATCTGCATTTTCTCCCAGTACGGCGTACTGATAAATGGAGGTATCCTGTGCGGATTCGGCCGCGCGGGAGGTGACACCGGAAATCGGGCCGGCCAGGAAGGTAATCGAGGTCGAGGCAATGACCAGCAGCGCCGTGGCACCCACCATGCCGAACGGCACGCGGCCGACATCCTGGCGGGAGGAAAATTCGACCTCATCGGTGATATCAGAAAGTGGGGCCGGGCGGGCTAGGGCGACATTGCCTTCGGGGGCATCAGCGCGGTCGCGCTGGAAGCCCTTGGCCCAGACCAGCATCATGACGTAGAGCGTCAGCAGCGAGGTCACCAGCGCGCCGCCGATGAGCACCCACGCCAGCCAGGAGCCCTCATTGGCACCTGCCTGAATGAGGATGATCTTGCCCAGGAAGCCAGAGAACGGCGGCACACCACCCAGGTTGATGGCCGGGATGAAATACAGCACGGCGATAAGCGGGGCGGAATACATTAGCGAGCCCAGGCGCCGCAGCGAGGATGTACCTGCTTGGCGCTCGATAAGGCCGACGACCAAGAAGAGCGCGGTCTGCACCAAAATGTGGTGGATGGCGTAGAAAATAGCGCCGGATAGCCCCTGGGCGGTGCCCAAAGAGACGCCGAAAATCATATAGCCGATGTGGCTGACCAGCGTAAAGGAGAGCAAACGCTTAATATCGGTCTGCGCGATGGCGCCCAAGATGCCCACCAGCATGGTGGCCAGCGCCACCCACATCAGCACGGTATCGAGCCCACCATAGGTAAAAATGGACGTGCGCGCGCGGATGATCGCATACACACCGACCTTGGTCAGCAGACCGGCGAACACGGCCGTGACCAGCGAGGGCGCGGTGGGGTAGGAGTCTGGCAGCCACGCGGCCAGCGGCACCACTGCTGCCTTAATGCCAAAGGCCACGAGCAAGGTGGCGAAGATGGCGGTGCGGGTGCCCTCCGGGATGTCCTGCATGCGTTGGCCAATCTGGGCCATGTTCATGGTGCCGACGGAGGCATAGACATATGCCAGGGCCAGCAAGAAGATCATGGATGAGGCCATCGAGACCATCACATAACCCACGCCGGCGCGCACGCGGCCTGCCGATGCCCCCAAGGTCAACAGCACGTACGAAGCCACGAGGAAGACCTCGAAGCCGACGTACAGGTTAAATAGGTCGCCGGCCAAAAAGGAGATATTCACGCCCATGGTCAGCAACATGTAGGTGGGCAAAAAGACCGCGACGGGTTCATCCTTGGTGCCATCGCGCACACCCTGGGAAATGGCGTACCAGATGACGGAGAACAGCACCACAGACGAGGTAAAGAGGATCATCGTGGAGAGCCGGTCCGCCACTAACGTGATGCCCACGGGAGCGTCCCAGCCGCCTATTTGCAGCGTCTGTATGCCATGGAAATCCACTATTATGATCAGGCTCGCGTTCACCGCAGCCGTAATCAGCAGGGAGAAAAAGGCGATCTGGCGCTGCACATTAGGCATGCGGGCAAACAGCAGCGAGAGCGCTGCGGCCACGGCCGGGATGATAATGGGCAGCGGGATAAGCACACCGACGTACGGGTACATCGTTTCGGCAGCTTGGTGGAATGGCTCAGTCATCTTCGGCTCCCTTCACCGGCTCCTCGAAGGATTCGGGGCCGAAATTATCGCCTTCCTTGGTGGCGCGCCCGGTGGCGGGGTCATTGGAGGCATCGTGGTCTGCGCTCGCCGCGGCATTGCCGGGCTTGGAGGCCTTGGCGGCAATCGCGGTATCTTCGGCGTCATCTTCAATGACGTCGGCGGTGCGGTAGCGGTACTGGCGGTAGGCCAAGGTAAGGATGAAGGCCGTCAGTGCCATGGAAATGACGATGGCGGTAAGGATCATCGCTTGGGTGAGAGGATCCGCAATATCGCTGCCATAAGGCTCGGCCTCGCGGCCATCGATGGGCGGTGAACCCGCAGGGCCGCCGGCCTGCAGCATGAAGAGGTTGGCGCCATTGCCCAGCAAGAGCAGCCCGAGCAGCATCTTGGTCATGGCTCGGTCGAGCAAAAGGTAGATGCCCGCAGAAACCATTACTCCGGCGGCGAGCAGGAGGAAGAGGTTGGCTTGCATTTATTTCTCCTTTCCTGCGTTGTCCCCGGAACCTGTGCCGGAAGAGCTCGTTGCGGCTGGTATCTTTTCTTTTTTCTTCTCTTGTTTTTGCGCCCGCTGGGCCTTTTGCTTGGTGCTGCGCTCCCGGTTCTTCCGCGCCAGGGAACGGGCGCGGTCGCGAGCGCGCTGCTTACGCATCTCTTCTTCCTCATCCAGCTTGGCGCCGAGCGAGCTGAGCACGTAGAGCGTTAGCCCCACGACGATGAGGTAGACGCCCAAGTCAAAGACCAGCGCCGAAGGCAGCGAGACCGCGCCGATAAGCGGGATCTCGGGTGAGGTATATCCGCTGGTAAATGGCGGGTAGCCAAAGAACATCGGCACCACCACCGCCAGGGCGGAGAAGGAGAGGCCAGCGCCCATGGTGCGCCCGGCATCGATGGGCAGGGCCTCATCGAGCTCCGCGCGGCCACCGGCCAGGTAGCGCAGGATGAGCGCGAGAGCGGCCACAAGGCCACCGGCGAAACCGCCGCCTGGCGCATTGTGCCCGGCGAAGAAGAAGTAAAACGACAGCGCCATCATGGAGGGAAAGAGCACGCGGGTGGAGACATCGATCATCAGCGAGCGGTTGAGCGCCTGCTCCGATTCCGAGCCCGCGGCCAGCCAGCGGCGACCCGTGACCTGCAGGGTGGGCCGGCGGCTGTCCCTGGAGAAGGATTGGGTGCGGTAAATCAGGGAAGCCACACCGAGCGCGGCGATGATAATGACCGTGATCTCCCCAAAGGTATCCCAGGCGCGCAGGTCCACCAGCAAGACGTTGACGGCATTGGCGCCGTGGCCAATCTCCTTGGCCAGCTCCGGCATGTACTGCGAGATGGGTTCGGCAGACCGCGCGTTGATGGCGAACATCGCCACGATGGTGACGGTCAGGCCGGTGCCGACGGATAGCCACGCGCGCAGGCGGCCCATCTTCGGGTCCTGCTTCCACTCGGTAGAGGCCGGAATGCGGCGCAGCACCAGCATGAATAGCACCATGATGATGGTTTCTGTCAGCAGCTGGGTTAGCGCCAAGTCCGGGGCACCGTGGATGGCAAAGACGAAGGATAAGGAATAGCCGGTAATGCCGACGATGATGACGGCAGAGAGGCGGTTATCGGTGACCGTGGCGGCGATGGCGGCCACCATCATGATGATGGCGGCGACGACCTGCCAGGGGTTTTCTGCAACCACCATGCGGATATCCGTGAGATCACCGGTAATCAGCATCGTCAGCGGCAGCACCATCAAGGTGGCGAAGATAACGGTCAGGTTGAGCTGCAGCGAACCGCGCTGGGTAACGGCCGTGGTGCGCAGGGAGAGCTTGCGCAGGGTGGAGATGACCTTGTCGTAGACAGCGTCGGCATCACCAAGCGCGGGGTACGCAAACTGCCATTGCTCGAGTACCTGGCGGCGCCAGTGGACGATGATTCCGGCCACGATGATGATGGCGGATACGCCCAAGGTCACCGACCATCCGTGCCAGAGGGCCAGGCCGTGGTAGTCACCTGTCCCAAAGGTGGAATCGAGGTGCTGATCGATGGCCGCCGAGAGCGCCTGCGGCGCGATGCCGAGCACGATGGTCAGCGCGGTGAGCACGGCCGGGGCGAGCCACAGGCCCACATTGACCTTGTGCATCGTGGCCACAGCCTTAGAGACGCCGTCTTTATCGTCCGGGAGGTTCTTGGTGGCAAAGGCGCCCCACAAAAAGCGCAGGGCATAGGCCATGGTGAGGATGGAGCCTGCCACATAAGCCACCAGGATCATATTGCGCGGCATACCAATGAGCAGCTCTTCGTGCATGGTGGATTCCAGCACGGCTTCCTTGGACACGAAGCCAAAGAGTGGGGGAACACCCGCCATGGACAGGGCGGAGATAACTGCGATGCCATAGAGGAAGGGCTGCCTGCGCCCGAGGCCGGATAGCTTTGTAATATCGCGCGTGCCCGAGCAGTGATCGATGGCACCAACCACCATAAAGAGTGCAGCCTTAAAGAGTGAGTGGGCAAAGGTGAGCGCCAGGCCCGCCTGCATGGCTTCCCGGGAGCCAACCGCCACGATGGAGGTAATAAAGCCCAGCTGGGAAACCGTGCCATAAGCCAAAATCAGCTTGAGATCCTTTTGTTTTAGCGCCATCCAGCCGCCGAGCAGCATGGTAAATACGCCTAAGGAAATGACCACGAGGTGCCAGGTGGCTACCTCGTACATATCCGGTGCCAGGCGCGCGACCAGGTAAATTCCGGCCTTGACCATGGCCGCGGAGTGCAGGTACGCCGAGACCGGGGTTGGTGCTGCCATCGCACCCGGCAGCCAGAAGTGTGCCGGCACGATAGCGGATTTGGTGAGCGCACCGACCAGGATGAGCACGATGGCGACGGTGACGTACGGCGTTTGGGGGAAGTGATCGTATGCGCTGATTTCGCTAAACGTCCACGCCCCGGTCTGCCGGCCGAGCAGGCAGATGCCCATCAGCATGGAGAGGCCGCCCATGACGGTGACCATCAGGGCCTGCTGTGCAGCGCGGCGCGAGGAGGCGCGCTCGGCATAGTAGCTGACCAATAGGTACGACAAGAGGGAGGTGATCTCCCAGAAGACGTACATGAGCAGCAGGCTATCGGAGGTCACAAGCCCAAACATGGCGGTGGCAAACCCCACCATTTGGCTGGCGAACATGGCAAGCCGGCGGCGCGTGGAATCGAAATAACCCCAGCAATACAGCAGGACCAAAGCGCCCATCCCTAAGATGATGAGGCTAAAGAGCCCGCCCAGGGCATCCATGCGCAGATCCACGGCGAGGTGCGCGGCCGGCATCCACTCGATGGTGTAATTCAGCGCGCCGCCGTCGCGGAAGGTGCCCCGGGCAAAGTGCGCGAGGGTCCACACGAAACCGACACCGGGAACTATTGCCAATAAACCAAAGGCTGGGCGGCCCACATTCATAATGAGCAGCGGTGCAACCACGGTGGCAACGATGAGGGCACCCAGAAGTATTAGCACGTTGGAATCTGCGCTCCTTAGGTTGTGTCAAGTTCTCAGACCCTCGTTGCCGCGGGGCGTGACGATATGCACCGGGAGCATATACACACCAAGACAGTTCGTACTCGGCCGAGTACGAACTGTCCCACTTGTGCAAGCAGCGTGGCCGGAAACGGGGTCAACTCGTCGAAAGTTTACCGGTTTTTCCACAACTTCGAAAGATTATTTTTAGCGCACAGTATTATATGCCACCCGTTGCGCTCTTTTTTCTATGCGTAGCGCTGCAAGAAAAGCGCCTCCGCAGCGGCGACGTGCTCGATCTCGGTGGGATCGACGGACTCATTGGCGGAGTGAATGGTGCACTTGGGCTCCTCCACGCCGTAAAGCGCGATTTCCGCGTTGGGGTGTGCCTCCTGCAGCTCGGTGGTCAGCGGGATGGAGCCGCCCATGCCCTGCGCTGCGGTGTCCTTGCCATAAGCCTCGGATAGGCACTGGCCCAAAAGTGCCACGGCGGGCTTTTCCGGGTCGGTGGAAAAACCAGCATTGGCCTCCACGACCTCCGCCTTGATGTGCGCGCCCCACGGCGCGTGGTTCTTCACGTGCTCGCATACGGCCTCGCCAATGGCGCGGGCATCGGTGCCGGCCGGAACGCGCAGGTTCAGCTTGGCGGCCGCGGTAGCGGGAACGGCATTGACGGCCTCAGCCACCGGGGTAGAGGTAAAGCCGGTCACGGAAATGGCTGGGCGGGACCACACCATGTCTGCCACCGGGGTAGCGCCTTCTGGGGCCTTGGAGCCCATGATCTCGGTGCCCTCGAGCAGCTGCGCATCGCCGCGGAAGGCCTCGGCCGGGTATTCCTGGCCCTGCCAGTGGGCGCTGGTATCCACGCCATCGATGGTGGTGCGGCCGTATTCATCCGTGAGCGAATCCAGCGTGCGCATCAGCGCCTTCACCGCATCTGGGGCCGCGCCGCCAAATTGGCCGGAGTGCACGGGCGCGGCCAGGGTATTGACCTCGACCTCAATCTGCGCGCCGCCGCGCAGGGAGGTGGTCAAGGTGGGCTGGCCCACCGCGGCATTGCCGGCATCTGCAATTAGGATGGCATCGGCAGCGAAAAGGTCCGGGCGGTCCTTGATGAGCTGGGACAGGCCCTCGCCGCCGCGCTCTTCAGAGCCTTCGATGAGGTACTTCAGGTTCACCTTGGTACCGCCATTGGCCTCCAGTGCGCGCAGGGCCGCTAGGTGCATGGCCACGTTGCCCTTGCAGTCTGCGGCGCCGCGGCCGTACCAGCGGGTGGTGCCCTCGGCATCGGCGCGCTCGGTCAGGGTGAACGGATCGGATTCCCAGGCCGCGCGGTCTCCTGCGGGCACGACATCGTAGTGCGAGTACAACAGGACGGTCTTGGCACCTTCCTCGCCCTTGCGCTCGCCCAAAAACGCGGTGGAGCCATCCGCGGTAGTGATGGTTTCTACCGTTGCCCCGGCTTCTTCCAGCGCGGCCTTCACCCACTGGCTTGCGCCCTGGGCTTGGTCTTCCAAGCCCGGCTCATTGTGCACGGAGTTGAATCCCACGAGCTCGCTGAGCTGGCGGAAGATGGTGTCGCGGTCGCTACGTATGCTGTCAATCATATCTGTCATGCAATCTACGGTACCTTGCCGTGCACGGGGCCATAAAGTAAATGGAATAGGTACGCGGGCGGCAGTGGCCTAAAATTTTCCCCATCTTCCCGCCAGACGCCTTTCAGTGCCCGACGCGAAGATGATTGAGATTAAAACCATTGCAGTAATACTAGAAAGGACCTGGCATGGCGACTACGCAAGCCTCCGCCGCCGGTTCGAAGGCCAGCCTTCCCGAGTTGACCCTGCGCGGGATCATCATCGGTGGCCTGATTACCCTCATTTTCACCGCAGCTAACGTCTACCTCGGCCTGAAAGTAGGCCTGACGTTTGCCACCTCCATTCCCGCCGCCGTGATTTCCATGGCGGTGTTGCGCCGCTTTTCTGGGCACAACATCAAAGAAAACAATATCGTGCAGACCATCGCCTCGGCCGCAGGCACCTTGTCCGCTATCATCTTCGTCCTACCCGGCCTGGTCATGGTGGGATATTGGCAGGGCTTTGGCTTTTTCAAAACCGCTGGTGTGTGCATCATCGGCGGTGTGCTGGGCGTGATGTATTCCATTCCCTTGCGCCGCGCTCTGGTCACCGGCTCCGATCTTCCCTATCCAGAAGGCGTTGCCGCCGCAGAGGTTCTGAAAGTCGGCGACGAGAGCGGCGATGGCGCCAATCACGAGGAGAACGCCAAGGGGTTGCGCGTCATCGTCGTAGGCGGTGTTATCTCTGCCGCTATGGCGCTGCTGACCGCAATGAAGGCTGCGGCCTCTGAGGTTGCTACCTATTTCAAGCTCGGCTCCGGCGCCACCACGTTGGGTGCGAGCCTGTCCACCGCGCTGATTGGTGTGGGCCACTTGGTGGGCCTGCCGGTGGGGATTGCCATGCTGGTCGGTGTCGTCATTTCCTATTTCATCTTGCTACCCATCCGCACTTCGGGCGATGTGGGCCCTGCTGCCGCGCTTGCCGATGTCGTCGATACCACCTTCGCCGATGACATCCGGTTCATCGGCGTGGGCACCATGGCCATTGCCGCCATCTGGACGCTCATCAAGATCGCCGGCCCGATTACCGTGGGCATCCGCCAGTCCTTGGCCTCATCGCGCACCCGCAAATCCGGCGGCACGGTCGATGTGACCGAGCGCGATATTCCCTTCCCTTATGTGGCCACCACCATCGTGGTGCTGATGGTCCCCATTGCGCTATTGCTCTGGGACTTCGTGCAAGGTACCGATATTCATGATCACATGGTGGTGCTCATTACCGTCTCTGTCGTCTTTACCCTGCTGGTCGGCCTAATCATTGCCTCCGTGTGTGGTTATATGGCCGGTTTGATTGGTGCGTCTAACTCGCCGATTTCTTCTATTGGCGTGATCGCCGTGCTGACGGCCTCCTTGGTCATCGCGGCCGTGACCCGCGGTACCAGCGCGGAACCGTTCTCGCTGGTGGCCTATACGCTATTTACCGCGGCCATCGTCTTTGGCATCGCCACCATCTCCAATGACAACCTGCAGGATCTAAAGACTGGCCAGCTGGTCGGCGCTACCCCGTGGAAACAGCAGGTGGCGCTGATCATCGGCGTGGTCTTCGGCTCCCTGGTGATCCCGCCCATCCTGCAGCTCATGCTCACCGGTTTTGGTTTCCAAGGCATGGAGGGCGCCGGTGAGGATGCTTTGGCCGCCCCGCAGGCCGCCCTGATGTCCTCGGTGGCTTCTGGCATTTTTGAAAATTCCCTGAACTGGAGCCTCATCTTTACTGGTATGGGCATCGGCGCCGTCCTGATCATCGTGGATGAGTGCCTACAAAAGTTCACTGCGAAGGGTTCGCTGTCCCCACTGGCTGTTGGTATGGGCATGTATCTTCCGGCCGCGCTCACCGTCGTCATCCCGATCGGCGCCATCTTGGGCACCTTTTACAATAAATGGGCGGCCAAGCAATCCCGCCCAGATTTTGCTAAGCGCATGGGAACCCTGCTGGCTACTGGCCTCATCGTGGGCGAGTCCCTCTTCGGCGTGGTCAACGCCGCCATCATTGCCGCCTCCGGCGGAGATAGTCCGCTCGAGGTATTCTCCGGCGGAACCTCTGCGACGGTGCTTGGAATCGTGCTGTTCATCGCCGCGATAAGCTTCATCTTCCGCTGGACCGCGCGCAAGGTGCAGGCGCCTGCGAAATAGCATCCCGCACGGAAACACGAGGAAATTAGTCGTGTTTAACCGTTTCGCGCTCAGCTCTTCCTTTATATAAAAGGAAAGAGCCGAGCGATATATCGGGCGCCTCTGCGGAGGCGCCTTTGTGCTATCTAATGGCGGGGTTCTGAGGATTGCGTAGAGCGGGGAGAATAACGGTGAGTGGGGTGGGCGCAAGATCGCTAAAGGCAAGCGCGTGGCACCTTGCAGTCGGGGTAGGAGAGTGCCAGAATAGGCGTTAGCACTCGCATAGAATGAGTGCTAGATAAATCTCCATCGTTGTGGTTGAGGTTGGTTCACACTCACCAGCCATGCCGTCGCGGGCGTCCGCAGCGAGAAAGACGTGAGTGTCGTCCTCAATAAATCCAAGGAGCACAAACACTATGGCAAAGATTATCGCTTTTGATGAAGAGGCCCGCCGCGGCCTTGAGCGCGGCCTGAATACTCTGGCTGACGCAGTCAAGGTCACCCTCGGCCCTAAGGGTCGCAACGTCGTCCTAGAAAAGTCCTGGGGCGCGCCGACCATTACCAATGACGGCGTTTCCATCGCTCGCGAAATCGAGCTCGAGGATGCTTACGAGAAGATCGGCGCCGAGCTGGTCAAGGAAGTTGCCAAGAAGACCGATGACGTCGCCGGCGACGGCACCACCACCGCAACCGTTCTGGCACAGGCACTCGTGCGTGAGGGTTTGCGCAACGTAGCTGCTGGTTCCAACCCCATGGGCATCAAGCGCGGCATCGAGACCGCTACCAAGAAGGTTGTGGACTCCCTGCTGTCTTCCGCAAAGGAAGTAGAAACCCAGGAGCAAATCGCTACCACCGCTGGTATTTCCGCTGCAGACCCAGCAATCGGTGAGAAGATCGCTGAGGCAATGTACACCGTGGGCAACGGTTCCGTAAACAAGGATTCCGTTATCACCGTGGAAGAGTCCAACACCTTCGGCGTTGACCTCGAGGTTACCGAGGGTATGCGCTTTGATAAGGGCTACATCTCCGGCTACTTCGCCACCGATATGGAGCGCCAGGAGGCAGTCCTTGAGGATCCCTACATCCTGCTGGTGTCCTCCAAGATCTCCAACATCAAGGACCTTGTCCCACTGCTGGAGAAGGTTATGCAGTCCGGCAAGCCGCTGTTGATCATTGCAGAGGACGTCGAGGGCGAAGCCCTGTCCACCCTCGTGGTCAACAAGATCCGCGGCACCTTCAAGTCCGTTGCCGTGAAGGCTCCGGGCTTCGGTGACCGCCGCAAGGCCACCCTGCAGGACATGGCCATCCTGACCGGCGGCCAGGTCATCTCCGAAGAAGTTGGCCTCTCCCTCGAGACCGCCGAGCTGGAGTACTTGGGCCAGGCACGCAAGGTCGTTGTCACCAAGGATGAGACCACCATTGTCCAGGGTGCTGGCACCCAGGAGCAGATCGATGGCCGCATCAAGCAGATCCGCGCCGAGATTGAGAACTCCGATTCTGATTACGACCGCGAGAAGCTGCAGGAGCGCCTGGCTAAGCTCTCCGGCGGCGTGGCCGTGCTCAAGGTCGGTGCCGCCACCGAGGTTGAGCTCAAGGAGCGCAAGCACCGCATCGAAGACGCTGTCCGCAACGCCAAGGCAGCCGTGGAAGAAGGCATCGTGGCCGGCGGTGGCGTTGCCCTGCTGCAGGCCGCTTCCGTCCTTGATTCCATCGAGGCCGAAGGCGATGAAGCCACCGGTGTAAATATCGTCCGCGAGGCACTGTCTGCACCGCTGAAGCAGATCGCTCACAACGCTGGCCTGGAGCCTGGCGTCGTTGCAGATAAGGTCTCTGGCCTGCCTGCTGGCGAGGGCCTGAATGCCGCTACCGGTGAGTACGTCAACCTCATGGAATCCGGCATCAATGACCCGGTTAAGGTCACCCGCTCTGCACTGCAGAACGCTGCGTCCATTGCGGCACTGTTCCTGACCACCGAGGCTGTTGTGGCTGATAAGCCAGAGCCTGCCGGCTCCAACAACGCTATGCCCGACGCTGACGCCATGGGCGGCATGGGCTTCTAAGAGCCCTGCACAACGCCTGGCGCATACTGAGCTCCCGCTCTTATATGCGCCTGAGTCTGGCGAAAGCTGTGGGCCTCAGAGTATGCTGAACGTACGCGGGATGCCCCTACTTAGTTCCCAAATTTCGCCGGTAGGGGCGGCCAGGGACGGATCTCTGACTTAGTGTCGTTTTATGTGCGCCTAGTAGCCGACTGGGATTTTGCCCAGTCGGCTTGTTTCGCGGTTATGGGGGTAGGCTGCTGCGGCTTCTTTAACTGAGGCGGGGTCAGGGTAATGCTTGTGATGTCGCGTCATGGCAAAGAAGACGTTGAGTTGTCGGCGAGCGAGTGCGACGAGCACAGCGTTGTGATGCTTGGCCTAACCTCGGAAAGTGGGCACCTCCGGAGGTTAGGCTCAAGTGTCGATTCGATCGCATTGATTGTGGCATTATCAGCGTCGACCACATCATGCTGCACTAGTCATTCTGGCTTATCTCCTTTTACAGGTTGGAAACCTACGCACAACCCTTAGCCACTTCCCATCTACTCAAACGGATCAATACCTAGTGCACTTCGAGTTTCGAAGAAATTACTTCCACATTATTGACTAAAAGAGCACAACAACCCTCTGTAGAATCCACTTTCCGGGCGGAGGCTAGATTGAAACTCCGCTACAGGAAAACTACTGGTAGACACTCCACTTACACGGGCGATGAGCTTAACAACGACACCCCTATTTGTGGTCAATCGAGAGAAGTTATTCCCATAAAGTTACAAAGTTAGCCTATACTGACCGCAGCGTGTCCATGTTGTTCATGTTGTTCGACATTACTTGGCCACACTCAGTCTCATCAGTACAATTTCAGCGATTGAAAAGGATTTGAAGTGGATCTGTTGCTCCAGATTAATGAAATCGTTTCTGGCCCGATAAAAGACTTGTTGGTAGAAGTCTCTGGCGGAAACTTTCCCGATATAAAGCTACCTGAGATTAATTTCCCAGAAGTCCCGCCACTGTCTTCTCCCACCTATCCGGAAAACATCAGTCTTGAAATTGGCGGTTCCTCTTTTGAAAATCTTGGCTCCTCCGAGCAGTTCAATGGTAACGGCTCTTCTGAGTTCTTCAACGATGCAGGCTCTTCCGAATTGTTGAACGATCTTGGGTCCTCTGATTTCGACCTGTTCAACGGGGATGTTTCTCCTGACTTCTTGAACGATTTCAACTCTTCCGATCTCGATCTCAGCGCACTCGGTAGCTTGCTTTAAGTCGCACCGATATGGGGATTTGCGGATGCGTGAAGCTTGAATGAAGGCATAAGCACTTCTTCTGCTTTCACTGACGATATTAAAGATAGGTCAAGTTTCAGTAGACGGAATCCGCAGGAGATGAAATCAGTGCTGGCTTGTTAAAAATACGTCCGGTTCAGTGTGAGCTGGACGTATTTTTCTCTTTTTCAGAGATGAGAACAAAACTGGGGTCAAGTAGCAGGGGGGTGTTCCTATGTAGTTTGTCAGCTTGGATTCTAGGGGTCGTTGCAACGATGATGGTTACTTTGGTGTGATACTACCGGTTTGTGTCAGGGCGTTGGTCATTACTTCGGCTGGGGTGCGCCAGTTGAGTGCTTTGCGTGGTTTGTGGTTGTGAATGTTGGCGATCATCTCTAGGTCCTCGGCGCTGTAGATGGACAGGTCGCTGTTTTTGGGAAGTTTTCTCCTGAGCCTGCCGTTGGTGTTTTCGTTGCTGCCGCGTTCCCACGGTGATCCTGGATGGCAGAAGTAGATGGGAATGTCAGTGGCCATGGTAAAGGATTTATGGCCTGCCATTTCGCTTCCTTGGTCCCAGGTAATTGATGACCAGAGTGCTTTATCGATTCCAGTAACAGCCTTGTGCAGGGCTGTGAATACTTCTTTGCTGGTGTGCCTGCCTGCCAGGTGGCCAAGGACAACAAATCGGCTGACGCGTTCTACTAATGTGATCACCGCGGATTGGTTATTTTTACCAAGGATGAGGTCGCCTTCCCAGTGGCCTGGCAAAATACGTTCAGTAACCTCTTCTGGCCGGTCGTCGATGAGGATCATGTCGTCAACGAAGCGTTGCTGGGCCGGTGTGGTGGTGCGTGTGTGGCGTTTCTTGCGTTTCTTTCTGCCGGTAGGCAAGTCCAAGCCAAGGTCTTTGAGTCTTCCTTTGGACTGTAGATAAAAGGCGTCATAAATCGTTTCGTGACTAATGCGCATGTCCTTATCAGTGGGGTAGTCGATGGGCAGGCGATTGGAAATCTCCTCCGGTGACCATTGTGCCCGCAATTGTGCGCATACATAGTCCCATAACCTTTTGTTGGCCAGCAGTTTCGGTATTTTCGGCCGCAATCTCCGCGCACAGGCCTTATAACTGGGCGGTTTCTGCACAATACGGGCCTTGGGCGCTGTGGTTTCTGCGTACTTCACGCTGAATTGACGAGGCACTTCGCCCTAAACAGCGCCCGATTTCCCGCAGCGGCACATGCTCACGAAGAAGGTCGGCGATAATAACGCGTTCTTCAAAGCAAATATAGCGATCACTGATGCGTTTATACGGATCCACACCGCCAGGCAAGGCAGGGGCACAAAGCCGTCCAGATTCGATGACGTCATGGCGTTGGCGCAGCGCTTTCATGAGTCTTTTATACGTGGTCGCGTCCTCGCCGACGGGTATGAACTCTTTACGCGGTCCTCCGGATTTGATGAGTCCTTTTTCGAAGTCTAAAGACAATCGACGATCAATTCCTACCCCAGCCCCAGCATCACCAACAGGCAAGCTCGCCAACCGAAGGCGTAAGTATTCCACCCTTAACTGTGTTTGGCGGACTTTCCGGGCATACCTCGATAGCCGGATATGACACTCGGCTTCTGTAGCAACGGCATACGCAGCGGTGGGATGCACCCCACACGTTTTGGCGGCTTGGTGCACCGAAAGTCCGCCTTTAACTAGTTCTACAAGCTGTAAAGCCTGGCTACCGCGGCGATCAACTCGTTTGGCTTTATGCACGACTGGCACTCCATGAGCATGACAAAAATTCAAAGCATGCACGTAATGACAGCCAAGCTCACCAGCAGCCGAGCGAACGCTACGCCCACTGCCAACCATGGACACCAAGCCACGACGATCCGACTCAGACAACGAATGAAACGGGCCAACAACCCCAGGCACAACAACACCCTCCTAAGGGAAAGTGTTGCAACGACCCTCTGAACTCAAGCAGTCTCGCGGGTGGGGTGGACGGGGGCGGATCCCTAACTCGGGATTTTTAGGTGTGTTGTTTTGCGCGCGATTGGTAGCCGACTGGGATTTTTCCAGTCGGCTTGTTTCGTTGTTAGGGGTTAGGTTGCTGCGGTTTCCTTTGCTGGGGCGGGGTCGTGGTAATACTCGTGGTTGCGCATCATGGCGTAGAGGACGTTGATTCGTCTGCGGGCAAGCGCTACGACTGCGGCGTTGTGTCTTTTGCCTTCCTTGCGCTTTCGTTCATAGAATTGCCGTGAACGCTCGTGGAATCTGATGGATGCAAAAGATGATTGCCATAGGGCGTTCTTTAATTTTTTGTTGCCGGCTCTATTCAGCGAGTTCGACATTATTGAAGTGCCTGACTGGTTTGTCCGGGGCGATAGCCCAGCATATGAGGCCAAGTGTCCAGGTGTTGGAAAGTCAGACATATCCCCGACAGTCATGAGGATTTGTGCTGCTGTTTTCGGGCCGATTCCTGGCATGGATAGCAGGATTTGTGTGTGGGGAATGTCGTCGATGAGGTCGATGACTTCCTTTTCGATGTCCTTGCGGTGATCAAGCTTGGCAAGTGCGTCTTTTGCTGACATTGCTACGCCCATTTCTGCATAGTGTGCACCGGCAATGGTGACTGTTTGCTCAGCAATGGCAGCGAA
>NZ_JASPFZ010000089.1:0-200 GCF_030227355.1 Corynebacterium sp. MSK310 | reverse complement strand
AGGTGCCCAGCTGACGGAAAGTCGGACATATCGCCCGCGGTCATGAGAATTTGGGCAGCCGTCTTCGGCCCGATTCCCGGCATGGATAGCAGGATTTGAGTGTGGGGGATGTCGTTGATGAGCTCGATGACTTCCTTGTCGATTTGTTTGCGGTGCTCGAGCTTTAAAAGTGCGTCCTTTGCTGACATTGCTACGCCCAT
>NZ_JASPFZ010000088.1:0-202 GCF_030227355.1 Corynebacterium sp. MSK310 | reverse complement strand
AACGAGTCTCAAGAACAGCCGGCAGACTCATGGAAGGAGCCCGAGTTTCCGGCTGGAAACAAGCCATCAACCAAATGACCGTGGCCCTTCCCGACCCCTTCGACAAATACCTATAAACCTAACCCGGTTGCGTCCAGTAGCGTGGTGTATCTGTAACTGACGGTGGGCCCCTTATGAATGAGGCTGGCGACCACCGTAGTAC
>NZ_JASPFZ010000087.1:0-204 GCF_030227355.1 Corynebacterium sp. MSK310 | reverse complement strand
CCAGCGTGAAGTATGTCCGACCACCAGCGATGAAAGAAGTCCCATACTCATTAAACTCGCTAGGAGGTCTGACATGGCCTACGACTATGTCATCGGAATGGATGTTGGAAAATACTTCCACCACGCCTGCGTCTTAGATAGCCACGGCGCCCAGGTCCTGTCCAAACGAATCAATCAAAACGAGCAGTCCTTACGCGCGCTCTT
>NZ_JASPFZ010000086.1:0-209 GCF_030227355.1 Corynebacterium sp. MSK310 | reverse complement strand
TGGTTGATGGCTTGTTTCCAGCCGGAAACTCGGGCTCCTTCCATGAGTCTGCCGGCTGTTCTTGAGACTCGTTTGCCCTGCTTCGCTCTCTTTGCAGCGCGTTTGTCTTCGATATTGCAGATCATCAGCCATAGCGTTTTCAGCGCTGATTCATCGTTGGTGAACTGCACCCTGTTGCGGGTAGCTTTACGCAGTTCATTGTTGAATGA
>NZ_JASPFZ010000085.1:0-215 GCF_030227355.1 Corynebacterium sp. MSK310 | reverse complement strand
GGTGGTGCATCGACGCCGTTTACTAAAGCCTTTAAAGTCCCATGGCTTTTGATGATTCGTGCGACTTTCTTGTGATTGACCGGGGTATACGCCAGGTCTTCCTTAAGGCTTGCGGCGATGCGTTTAGCCCCATAAAGACCATGCTCATCATCAAAGATGGTCTTTATTCTTGCACCAATAAGACCGTCAGAATATATCTTTAACCTGCGCTTTTT
>NZ_JASPFZ010000084.1:0-218 GCF_030227355.1 Corynebacterium sp. MSK310 | reverse complement strand
GAACTCACAATGAACATCCTCTCCTACGGACACAAGATCCGTACTAATAGGGTGTCCACTAAACGAGGGTAACCTCACATGGACATAACAGGTTTAGTTCCTACCTCAGCTAAGGAAGGGTTGAACTCGGACCTGACCCCGGTTTGGTGGACACCTGATATCCAGCCCAGTCGAGCTGGCAAGATTGGTAATCTACCACCATGTCCAGGTACTGAGAA
>NZ_JASPFZ010000083.1:0-222 GCF_030227355.1 Corynebacterium sp. MSK310 | reverse complement strand
GCGCTGCGATTCGATTACCAGGTTCGCGGCTTCACGTCGATACTCAGGTGTGTACTTCTGGCGTTGTTGACCCACAAGAGCGTGTCAAGTTGTTTGTGTGTGGGGCTAGGTTTATAGGTATTTGTCGAAGCGGTCGGGAAAGGCTACGGCCATTTGGTTGATGGCTTGTTTCCAGCCGGAAACTCGGGCTCCTTCCATGAGTCTGCCGGCTGTTCTTGAGAC
>NZ_JASPFZ010000082.1:0-224 GCF_030227355.1 Corynebacterium sp. MSK310 | reverse complement strand
TTTTTGTTGTTGTGTTTGTTTCTTTTGTGTGTGAGGAATTGTTTCCAGGTGTAGTGCCAGTGTGTGTTTGTGGTGGCTAGTGGTCCTTTCGGGTGGTCTATGTGGTAGGTGCCGTCGGTGTGTAGCCAGGCGATGGTGCCGGTGACGGGGTCCATGATGTAGTGGACTCGTTTGTCGGTTTTGATGTTGTGGTGGTGTTGGCACAGGGTGACGAGGTTGTCGGG
>NZ_JASPFZ010000081.1:0-224 GCF_030227355.1 Corynebacterium sp. MSK310 | reverse complement strand
GGGCCCACCAAGATAAAACGCTTAGGCAAGGCCAAGGCAGCTGCCTTTGCTCGACGCTATAAGGCACGCAATCCCGAACCTGTCCTCGATGCGATATTCGCTGCCATTGCTGAGCAAACAGTCACCATTGCCGGTGCACACTATGCCGAAATGGGCGTAGCAATGTCAGCAAAGGACGCACTTTTAAAGCTCGAGCACCGCAAACAAATCGACAAGGAAGTCAT
>NZ_JASPFZ010000080.1:0-226 GCF_030227355.1 Corynebacterium sp. MSK310 | reverse complement strand
GCAAAACACTGAAAAGGCCGTGAAAAGCCCAAACCTAACCAAAAGAACAAACCACCACAAACCACACAAAAGCAGGCTCATGCTGGCGTCCAAAAATTACTACAAAGAAAAAATCACTGCCTCCCCAACCCGACGGGGCACAAAAAAGCGAGACAAAAAGTTGAACACAATCACATGCCAACCAATCCATCAATGCAGCCGAAACACTAAACAGTATTCAAAAAGA
>NZ_JASPFZ010000007.1:0-120519 GCF_030227355.1 Corynebacterium sp. MSK310 | reverse complement strand
ACACTGTCGAGGCGTTCATCCCACCGGGAATGCCATGGCATAACGGGTTTGTGGAGTCCTTCCACAACCGGCTACGCTACGAGCTGTGAGAGGACGAGATGTTCGACGACCCCGCCCATGCGTCGCGTTGCCTGCGACTGTGGTCGAAGCGCTATAATACCTATCATCCTCATTCGAGCCTAGGGTTTATCCCGCCGACTGAGTACGCCAACCAATGGCACCACACCCAGGAAGGCACTCAAACCGCCCGGTCTTAAAAACCAGCCCGGCCCATGGACAACCCGCACGGGGCCAGTGTGGCTATCCACAGAAATCCACCTTGTTTGCAGTGTTCGATAGCGTTTAGGCGGGCATGTCGGTCTTTGCGGTCATTGATACCGAAACCACCGGCTTTAACAAGCGCTACGACCGCATCATTGAACTTGCTGCCGTGCGCGCTGACGCATACTTCAATCCCGTCGACTCCTGGCACACATTGCTCAACCCTGACACCAAAGCCGTGTCCACTACTCGGGGGACACCCCGCCCACCTCGGCACTCAACCCTGCTGTGGGGGTTACTCGTAGCGAAGCGAGCTGAGCATCCCGGTTTCCATGTGATAGGCGTTATGGCAGTGAAATGCCCACTCACCGGGGTTGTCAGCGATCAGGTCGGCGATCATGGTTTCACCGTGGCGGAGAAGGACGGTGTCCTTGCGTAGTCCGCCGCTGCCGGGCAGCGCCCACGTGTGGCCGTGGATGTGCATGGGGTGGGGCATCATGGTCCTGTTGCGCATGACCATCCGCAGGCGCTGGCCCTCCTGCACGGTCGCGGAGGAGGATTGGCCGTCGGTGAGAATGCTCCATTCGTACGGCATCATCTGCCCGCCCAGGTCGATGCTGACTTCTCGGTCTGGTGTGTCCTCGGGTAGGAGTGCACGGTCTGCTGGCTTCAGGGAGGACAGAAGCAGTCCGGTGGACGACAACTCGGGGAAGTCGACATCGGGGTGGGGGGCTTGGCCGCCGGCGGTGCGGATGACGGCGAAGGCGCGGTCGTCCTTACCCACCGCCAAAGCCGTGAGCGGGAAGATGCCGTCGCCGAGGATGACCTCGACGTCGACACGCTCGCCCATCGACAGGTAGATCGATTCGGTCTCCCTGGGCTGGACGGGGAAGCCGTCGGTGTGGGTGACGGTCATGCGGTGACCACCGAGGGCCACCTTGAAGATGGTGTCACCGCCGGAGTTGATAAACCGCAGGCGGGCCTTGTCGCCCGGGCGAGCCTCGAAGGTCCGGTGAGCACGGGGGATACGTCCGTTGATGAGGTAGTGCGGATACATCACATCGCCGGCATCCCCGCCCAGTACCCGGTCCGGGGTGCCGTGCATCATCTGGCCGTGACCTCCCATTCCCTTCTTTCCGTTATGGTCGCCTGAACCCATTCCGGTGAGCTTGTCGAGCTCATCGTCGGGAGTGCCCTGAATGCCATCGACCCAGTCGTCGAGCACGATGGTCCACTCGACGTCCTGGTCCTCAGCGTCTTGCGGGTCACGGACGATCAGTGGGGCGTGGAGGCCGCGATCAAGCTGCAGGCCGGAGTGGGAATGGTAGAAGTAGGTGCCACTGTGGGGGACTTCAAAAACATAGGAGAAAGACTCGCCAGGTTCAATGGGGTCCTGGGTCATGCCGGGCACACCGTCGGCTGCGTTGTGGAGTGCGATACCATGCCAGTGGATGGAGGTGCTCTCAGGCAGTTCATTGGTGATATCGACCTGGAGGACGTCGCCGGCGGTGGCCTCAATGGCCGCATCCCCGGTGTCAGAGACGTATCCCCACGTCTTGGCTTCGATGCCGCCGATATCCAGAGAGAGGGGCCGGGCGGTCAGTGTCCGGCGCACCGTCGGCTCACCGAGCGCAGTGGGGGTGGGAGTGGGGCGAAGAGAGGAACCTGGTGCCGAGGCAGCGGGTCCAGGGTCGCTGGTGCAGGCGGCCACGGCCCCGGTGCCGGCGAGGACGAGCCCGCCGAGCAGAAACTGTCGTCGGGAAAATCCGTTCATCATGATTTAACCTTCCTTGGTGTTAGATTTCAGTGACACGGGAGACAGGCGCAGGTGAGGACCCTGCTGAGCCATCACGTCAGGTGTAGGTCTGTGACACAGGTGGCACCATCGTCGGCGGTGGAAAACTCCGCGGTGCCGGTACGCCCCTGGTAGCTGACCTCAATCAGGCCGGTGGCATCATCGGGAAGCCAGAAGCCAATAAACCCGTTGTCGAAGGTGGTTGTCGCCTCGTCCACCAGCACCTCACCGGTCGCCTCATCGGTGATCGTGATCTGGATATCCTCATTGTCGAGTTCCCCCAGGCAGGTCGTGAGGCTGTGGTAGAAGCAGTCGTGGGTGGAGGTGAGATAGGGCGCGATCGAGACATACGTCTGATTGTCGGGAAGATCGACCACGACTTCCTGGTCATCGCTCGAGAGCAGCAGTTCATCGGCACGCACTGAAGCGATCAGATCCGTGGGACGCTCAGTGACCTTCTGCCGGTCGAGGTGATCAATGATCTCCACCGCGTCCATGGCGGCCAGGCCATGGGTAGTCAGGAATGTATCCCGGGACACCGTCCCGTCGGCGGTGGGTTCCGGGTCGGCGGCCGAACACCCCGTGAGGGCGAGGGCAAGGGCGGCGGCTGCGATCGCTGCTCGTTTCACGTCAATCTCCTTGGATCGTGGTAAGACCGTGAGAAGACACCGCCTCAAGGTCGATGTCATACCTTTATCTAGCACGGGTGCCTGACGGACTAGAAATCAAAAGCCCTGCTCACAGCCTTATAACAGGGCGAAAAGGGGGTGGATTCGGTGGGCTGGGTCACCACCGGGACACCACCCCACAGCCGTGGGCGATGTCCTTCTACCCGCCCCGGGTATGCGGTGCAGGCAGTGAAATCCCTGGTGGCGCCTGCTGAACCGACCAGGGGAGGCGATGCCACCGGCCCGGGGTGGGGCACAAGGGTGACGGCAGTCGAAGGGTGATGTTTGAAGATTTGATGAAGATTGCCCCGCCGGGCACTGAGCGAGGGTGGTATTCCCCCCTGACCGGAGCAATACTGGGGCCTATGGCTGACCGCACACCGACCACCGCCACGCCCCCGGGGCGGGTGCTGGTCGTCGATGATGAACAACCCCTGGCTCAGATGGTGGCCTCCTACCTCATCAGGGCCGGCTTCGATACCCGCCAGGCTCACACCGGCACCCAGGCCGTGGACGAGGCTCGTCGCTTTTCCCCTGATGTTGTGGTGCTGGATCTGGGGCTGCCCGAACTCGACGGCCTGGAGGTGTGCCGACGGATCCGCACCTTCTCGGACTGCTACATTCTCATGCTCACCGCGCGTGGCAGCGAGGACGACAAGATCAGCGGTTTGACCTTGGGGGCGGATGACTACATCACCAAACCTTTTAGCATCCGGGAACTGGTGACCCGGGTGCATGCGGTGCTGCGCCGCCCGCGCACCAGCACCACCCCACCGCAGGTGACCACCTCCTTGATCGTTGGTGACCTCATCCTTGACCCCGTCGCCCATCAGGTGCGGGTGGGGGAGACGACCGTGGAGCTCACCCGCACGGAGTTCGAGCTGCTGGTTGCCCTGGCCCTGCGTCCCGGCCAGGTGCTGACCCGCCACGACCTGGTCACCGAGGTCTGGGACACCACCTGGGTCGGTGATGAACGCATCGTCGATGTCCACATCGGCAACTTGCGTCGCAAGCTCGGCACCGACACCCGGGGCCGGGGGTTTATCGACACCGTGCGTGGCGTGGGCTACCGGGTGGAGCAGCCATGAATCACGGACCCGGCCTGACCTTCCGCTTCCTGGCCGCCCAGGTGTTGGTCGTGGTTATTAGCCTGCTGGTGGCCGTGGCCGTGGCCACGATGGTGGGTCCGACCCTGTTCCATGATCATATGTTGATGACCGGCCGGGAGGACCCCTCGCTGGAGCTGTTCCATGCCGAGCAGGCCTACCGGGGCGCCAACCTGATCACCCTGGCCGTCGCCCTGCCCACCGCCTTGATCAGCGCCCTGCTTGCCAGCCTGTGGTTATCGCGTCGTCTGCGCACCCCCCTGCAGGATCTCACCCGCGCCGCTACCAGCCTGACGGCCGGCAACTCCCGTATCCGCGTGCCCGCCGGAAAAGCAGGCCCCGAGGTCACCACCCTGGCGCATGCCTTCAACACCATGGCCGATCGGCTGGAACACACCGAACAGGTCCGCCGCCAGATGCTCTCTGATCTGGCCCACGAAATGGGCACCCCCTTATCGGTGCTTACGGTCTACCTCGATGGTCTCCAGGACGGGGTCGTGGACTGGAATAATGCCACCCACACGATCATGGCTGACCAACTCACCCGCCTGACCCGGTTGATGGAAGACATTGACGATGTCTCCCGGGCCCAGGAACACCGGATCGATTTGGACCTGGCGGAGGAAGGGCTCGGGGATCTGCTCCATACCGCCGCTGCTGCCGCGGGGGAGGCTTATGCTGACAAAGGCGTCGATTTACAGGTCGAGACCATTACGGACACCGCCCGGGTGCTCGTGGACCGGCAACGCTTCGGCCAGGTGATGAGCAATCTCCTTTCGAACGCGCTACGACACACCCCGGCCGGCGGGCAGGTCCGGATCAGCGTCCACCGACAGGGGGCGTCCACCGCACTCATCCACGTCGCCGATGACGGCGAGGGCATCCCGCCTGACCAGCTCAGATACATCTTCGAACGCTTCTACCGGGGGGATGCCGCCCGCAGCCGGGACGACGGCGGGGCCGGTATCGGTCTGACCATCTCCAAGGCATTGATCGAGGCCCACGGCGGCACTCTCACCGCCACCTCCCCCGGACCCGGTCGCGGAGCGGTGTTTGCCCTCCGCCTCCCGCTGTCCCCTCCCGACAGTGAGGAGGCTGCTCGGTGACCACACCCTGCCCCGCGTGAGAGCCGCGCCCTCCACCCATTGAAAATATACCCCTGGGGGGTATATGCTAGAGAGTGGCATCGCCGCATCCCACCGACTCGTAGGAGCTTTCCCATGATCACCTCCCCGCCCCGCCTCTTGCCGATGGCCTCCCACGGCTGCAGCTGTTGCGGACCTGCCTCACGTGCCGACACCGTCTCCATCCCTGCCGCCAGCGACTCGTCAGCAGGAGGGTCCTCCCCTAGCTACCAGGTCACCGGCCTGACCTGCGGGCACTGCGCGAAAAGCGTGACCCAGGCCCTTCAGGCCCTCCCCCAGGTCGACGACGTCCAGATTGATCTCGCTGCTGGTGGAGTTCCCACCGTCACGGTCACCGGTGTCGTACCTCCGGAGATGGTTCGCCGGGCCATCGAGGAGGCTGGCTACACCGTCTTATCCTGATCAGTTTTACCCATCATCTCGACCCCGACCGGGTTGAGCGAAAGGAACGTCATGAGCACTCCCCACCATTCGGGTGATCACCCCGCTCCGGAAACAGACCACACCCACCACCCGGATCATGCCAGCCACGAACACCACGCAGATGCCGACACCCACGGCCAGGCAATGCCCCACGATCACCCGCATTCCGCCCCGGACGAAGACCACCACGTTCATGGTCACAGCGAACACGCCGGACACAGCACCGCAATGTTTCGGGACCGCTTCTGGTGGTCGCTGATTTTGTCCATTCCCGTCGTTATTTTCAGCCCCATGGTCGCCCACCTGCTTGGCTACCACCTCCCGGCATTCCCCGGATCCACCTGGATCCCCCCGGTGCTGGGCACGATCATCTTCGTCTACGGCGGAACGCCTTTCCTCAAGGGCGGATGGAAAGAACTGAAATCTCGCCAACCCGGGATGATGCTCCTGATCGCCATGGCCATCACCGTGGCGTTTGTCGCCTCCTGGGTCACCACTCTGGAGCTGGGTGGTTTTGACCTGGACTTCTGGTGGGAGCTGGCCCTGCTGGTGACCATCATGCTGCTGGGCCACTGGCTGGAGATGCGCGCTCTCGGGGCCGCGTCCTCCGCGCTTGACGCGCTGGCTGCCCTGCTGCCGGATGAGGCCGAGAAAGTCATCGACGGGACCACCCGCACCGTGGCCATCTCCGAGCTGGTCGTCGACGACGTCGTTCTGGTGAGGGCCGGTGCCCGGGTGCCGGCCGACGGAACCATCCTCGACGGAGCCGCCGA
The DNA here is from genome assembly GCF_030227355.1 of Corynebacterium sp. MSK310. NCBI lineage: Bacteria > Bacillati > Actinomycetota > Actinomycetes > Mycobacteriales > Corynebacteriaceae > Corynebacterium > Corynebacterium sp. MSK310. The sequence continues at coordinate 114,348 of NZ_JASPFZ010000007.1, read as the reverse complement.
ATTCGATGAGGCGATGATCACCGGCGAATCCCGTCCCGTCTTCCGCGACACCGGTGACAAGGTGGTCGCCGGTACTGTGGCCACCGACAACACCGTCCGCATCCGGGTGGAGGCTACCGGCGGGGACACCGCCCTGGCTGGGATCCAACGCATGGTTGCCGACGCCCAGGAGTCCTCCTCCCGGGCCCAGGCCCTGGCGGATCGGGCGGCGGCGTTGTTGTTCTGGTTCGCGCTGATCTCCGCTCTGATCACCGCGGTGGTGTGGACCATCATCGGCAGCCCGGACGATGCCGTGGTGCGCACGGTTACGGTGCTGGTCATCGCTTGCCCGCATGCCCTGGGCCTAGCGATTCCGCTGGTCATTGCGATCTCCAGCGAGCGGGCCGCGAAATCCGGGGTGCTCATCAAGGACCGGATGGCGCTCGAGCGGATGCGCACCATCGACGTGGTGCTCTTCGACAAAACCGGCACCCTGACCGAGGGTGCGCACGCGGTCACCGGTGTCGCGGCAGCTGTCGGCGTCACCGAGGGCGAGCTACTGGCCCTCGCCGCCGCTGCGGAGGCCGACAGCGAGCACCCCGTGGCCCGCGCCATCGTGGCGGCCGCGGCCGCCCATCCCGAGGCCTCCCGTCGGCAAATCCGTGCAACTGGTTTCAGCGCCGCCTCCGGCCGGGGAGTCCGGGCCACTGTCGATGGCGCTGAGATCCTCGTGGGCGGGCCGAACATGCTGCGCGAGTTCAACCTCACCACCCCGGCCGAGCTCACCGACACCACCAGTGCCTGGACCGGGCGTGGGGCCGGTGTGCTCCATATTGTCCGCGACGGTCAGATCATCGGTGCGGTGGCCGTCGAGGACAAGATCCGCCCCGAATCCCGCGCCGCTGTGAAAGCCCTGCAGGAACGCGGGGTGAAGGTCGCGATGATCACCGGCGACGCGCAACAGGTGGCCCAGGCGGTTGGTCAGGACCTAGGCATTGATGAGGTCTTCGCCGAGGTCCTGCCCCAGGACAAAGACACCAAGGTCACGCAGCTGCAGGACCGGGGTGTGAGCGTGGCCATGGTCGGTGACGGTGTCAATGACGCCCCCGCTCTGACCCGCGCGGACGTCGGTATCGCCATTGGTGCCGGCACGGATGTGGCCATGGAATCTGCCGGGGTGGTCCTAGCCAGTGATGACCCGCGGGCAGTGCTGTCGATGATTGAGCTGTCCCAGACCAGCTACCGCAAGATGATCCAGAACCTGATCTGGGCCTCTGGCTACAACATCCTCGCCGTGCCGCTGGCTGCCGGAGTGCTCGCCTCGATCGGGTTCGTGCTGTCCCCGGCCGTGGGCGCGATCTTGATGTCTGCCTCGACCATCGTGGTGGCCCTGAACGCCCAGCTGTTGCGCCGCATTGATCTGGAGCCGGCTCACCTGGCTCCGACCGACGGGAAGGAGGAACACAGTAGGTCGATATCCCCCGTAACCGTTACTGACTGACCTTGTCTCTCGACCCCTAACTCACACCACCTTTGAAAGGAACGCTCATGAAACGCAGCATTACCCTCGCCGCCTTGGTACTGACCTCCACCCTGGCGCTGACCGCCTGCAGCGACGCCACCGACAACTCCGACGATGCCGACACCACCAGCACCACGACGGCAACCGCAGAGACCAACGAGACCCACCAGGAAGACACCACCACTGCCGACGAAGAGCACGGCGGGCACGACCACCCTGCCGACGGCGGGGCACCGCCGGCAGGCATTGAAGAGGCCGAGGATCCCACGTACCCGGTGGGCACCGAGGTCATCCTCACCGCTGACCACATGCCCGGCATGGACGGGGCCACCGCCACCATTTCCGGGGCGTTTGACACCACGACCTATTCGGTCAGCTACACCCCCGCCGAGGGTGGGGCCCCGGTTACCGACCACCGCTGGGTCGTCCATGAGGAGCTCGTCGATCCGGGTCAGGCCCCCCTGCCCGACGGGGCGAGCGTTGTCCTGGATGCCGAGCACATGTCCGGCATGAAGGGTGCTGAGGCCACCATCGATTACTCCACCGAGGAGACGGTCTACATGGTTGATCTCACCGTCGACGGGATGACGATGACCAACCACAAGTGGGTCACCGAGAGCGAGATCCAACCCGCCGAATAGTCCACCCACCCTGAACCGCGAGACCAGACAAGGCACCCGCTCCAGAGTCGGTCATCAATCGCTGCCGACCATGCCGCAGCACACCAGCCACACACGGAACCTGCACGCCCACAGGGCCCACGCTGAGGTAGACCTTCTGTGTCACTGCTTCTCTTAGTCAGGGAAATATGCCCTGGAATGACCCTGGTGACAGGAGTTCATTCCAGGGCTTTGGGTGCTGTTGCAAAGTTGGGGCAGTAGGAAGGGCGACGTGAACTAATCACAGCCATGGGTATTTTCTCGGGTCGTCATTTCCCCCGTGACATTATTCTGTGGGCAGTGGGTGGTACTGCCGCTACGGGGTGAGCTACCGCGATCTGGAGGAAATGATGACCGAGCGGGGCGTGCCGGTTGATCACACCAGGATCTACCGCTGGGTCTAGAAATACGCCCCTGAGCTGGACAAGCAAACACGGTGGTACCGGCAGGTACCTGACTGGCAAGCTAGTTCCTGGCGGGTGGATGAGACCTATATCCGGGTCGGCGGCAGGTGGTGCTACCTCTATCGGGCGATCACCGCCGGTGACCAGACCTTGGAGTTTTACCTCTCTTCGAATCGGAACGTGGCCGCAGCGAAGTGTTTCCTGGCCAAGGCCGTCAGATCCAATGCGTCAGCCGGGTATCCCAGAGTGATCAACGCCGATAAATCACCCTCCCTAGCCAGGGCAATCGCCGAGTTGAAGTCAGAGGGAATCTGCCCGCCAACAGTGGAACACCGGCAGGTGAAATACCTCAACAACATCCTGGAAGGCGACCATGGTCGGCTGAAGCGGATCCTCGGGCCAAAAGGCGCGTTTAAGAACCGGATATCTGCATATCGGACGTTGAAAGGGATGGAGGCGATGCACTCATTGCGGAAAGGGCAAGGCACGATGTTTGCCTACGGGCAACCGAACCCGGACGCGGTGATCGTCAACCAGGTCTTCGAGACGGCCTAACAACGCCCACACGCAGCGGCCGTCAGGGAATGAGAAACTGAGTCTTCGCTGCTCTCCGCCCAACTTTGCAACAGCACCAATCAAAAGGAGTCCAAATTGTGCAGCCACCCGACGATGACGTCTTCGGCCGCACCTTCGTAGTTGCCGACCCTGATGGAAACCTGTTCCGCGTCAGCCCAGTCGTTTAATTCTTAAATTGGGGTTCAACAACTAGGAAATCCTCCAACAGCCCAAGGAAAACATCTCAGTTGGAGGATTCCAATTGCCCCGAAGCGGGAGCTAAAGCCAGAACGTCAGATCAAAATAACAAGCAAAATGACTTGTTGACACCATCGAAAACAAGAGTTCGACAGAAGAGAGCGGGAGTTAGGATGTAAATTCCCACACTTGCAATCCTCAACCGCCAAAGTTCAGAAAAACAAAGAAACCGAAGGTCACGAACCCTTTCGAGTTTGTTACCTCCGGTCTCGCAGTTTGTTCAACTGCTCATTGTGCCCGGGGCGGGACTTGAACCCGCACGTCCTTATCGAACACTGGCACCTGAAGCCAGCGCGTCTGCCAATTCCGCCACCCGGGCAGGGTGTGGTTGTCAGTGCGACTAGATAAAGATAGCACAGGAAGCACGTGCAATTACAAATCAGCAGGAAAAGCGGATTATTTTGCGCATTTAAAGGCGAAAATCTAGGAACTTTCGCGCCGCCGTCTACGTTTGAAAGGGGTGTACAAACTATAATGGCTACTACTGATCACTACTGATCGCTGTATAGCGGAAAGGAGCAAAATTCGTGGCGTTTTTAGAAAGGCTGGCGAAGCTCGATTCCGCTATGCAACGCGGCCTTGATAACGGCATGGCTTTTGTCTTCGGCGGCAAGGTCGTTCCTGCAGAGATTGATGAGCTTTTGAAGCAAGAAGCCCAGGACAATCTCGGCCACGGGGACGATAACAAGCTCTATAGCCCCAATGTCATGACTGTAGGTGTCTCTTCCAAGGATTTGGAGAACTTGTCGCAAGACCCCGATTTGCCTGCCGATTGCGCAGACCAATTATCTCGCTTTATCCGCAATAACGGATGGTCCCTCGCTGGTCCCGTCATTGTGCGGATTGCGGAGGAATCGGGCCTGCGCACGGGCCAGCTTCGTGTGTCCTCGTTTATAGATCACGAGCCCACAGAAGAGACCGGTTTCGAGGCGATTTTCCACGACTTTGATGGTCAGGAGGACCAGATGACCAACCCGCACGAAAATAATGCGGATGACGCAGCTACTACCGCTTTCATTGCGCAAGATGACCAACCCGCGCCGCAAACGCAGGGCCCCGCAGTCAATTTGATGTTGCAGGATGGCTCTTCCCGCGTCTACCACGTGCAGGAAGGGTCAAATATTATTGGCCGCAGCAATGATGCGGATTTGCGCCTGCCGGATACGGGCGTGTCCCGCCAGCACGCGGAAATCACGTGGAACGGTGAAGATGCCGTGTTGGTGGATTTGCAGTCCACCAATGGCACCACGGTCAATGACACTCCCATTGATAACTGGCTGCTTGCCGATGGCGACGTGATCACCATGGGCCATTCCCACGTCGAGGTCCGCATTACGGGCCTTGATTCGCATAGTTACTAATTCACACTGAGGAAGGGAGGCCGCCATGGATGCAGTCATCATGCTGGCGCTTCGCATCGGCTTATTGGCTCTTTTGTGGGTATTTGTCCTGGTGGCCTTGAATGCCATGCGGCGGGATACCAATAAATCCGCAGGTGCTATGCCACAGCCGTCGAAAATGGGTGCGTCCCCACGCAGTCACGCTGCGGTGAAGCAGCTTTCTATTGTGGAAGGCCCTTTGCAGGGATCCCACATGAATTTGGGCACGCTCGAGGAATGCACCTTGGGCCGCGCCGCTGACTGTGATTTTGTCACTGGGGATGATTACTCTTCCGGCCATCATGCACGCCTATTTCGCCGCGGCAGCGAGTGGGTAGTGGAGGATTTGGAATCTCGCAACGGAACCCTCGTCAATGGTGTGCGCATCGACCAACCTGAGGTAGTCGGCGCGAACTCCGAGATTAAGCTAGGCCGCACTACCGTGAGGTTGAACGCATGACACTGAAGCTAAACTTTTTTGCCAAGTCGGACCGCGGGCTTATCCGCGGTAATAATGAGGACTCCGGTTACGCCGGATCCCACCTGCTGATTTTGGCCGATGGCATGGGCGGACATGCCGCAGGTGAGGTCGCCTCCCAACTCATGGTCAACCACCTCGAAATCCTAGATCAGGATCCGGGTAAGGAGGACACGGAGGCACTCCTTGCAGCTGCTGCCGATGACGCCAATGAAGCCATCAGCGAGCACATCACCGCCCACCCGGAGACTGAAGGTATGGGCACGACGCTGTCCACGATGCTGTTCAATGGCACGACCTTTGGTGTCTGCCATGTGGGTGATTCGCGCGCTTATTTGCTGCGCGATGGCAAGCTCGAGCAAATCACCAAGGATGATACCTATGTGCAATCCTTGGTGGATAAGGGCGAGCTGGCTGCAGAAGATGTTTCTTCCCACCCACAAAAGTCCCTCATCTTGAAGGCCTATACCGGCCGTTCGGTGGAGCCGACGCTCTTCACGTTCGAAGCCAAGGCGGGTGACCGCATCCTGCTGTGCTCGGATGGGCTTTCGGACCCAGTTACCGCTTCCACGATTGAGACTGCCCTTGGCCAGGGAAGCATCGAACAGGCGGGGTCCACCCTCGTGGATCTCGCTATTCGTTCGGGCGGACCGGACAATGTCACCGTCGTCATCGCCGAGGTCACGGAAGAAAAACCCGCCACCCACGAGCCGTTCCGCGTTGGTGCTCTTGCAGGTTCGGTAGAAGAGCCCACGCACCCGGATTCCTCGGCGTCACGCGCCGCGAAACTCACCCGTAAACCCCAGGTGATTCCGCCGGCCGTCATGGCCGATGAAGACAATGCGGCTAAGGACTCCGATGAAGAAGAGGCAGAAGACGAGCCCCCTCGACGAAAAATTGGGTGGAAGGTCCTCATCGCCCTCATCATCATCTTGGCGCTCGTTATTGGCGCAGGGCTGTGGGTAAAGAATTTCTTGTCCAATAACTATTACGCCGAGACCAACGACGCACAAGAAATCACTGTCCTCAAAGGCGCGGATTATTCCTTATTTGGCAAGGATTTAAGCTCCACTCACCAATACGTGTGCATTAATGACCAGAACTCCTTGCTGTTTTCTGCCCAGAAGTGCAAGGGGGACTTCACCCCGTTGAAGGTCTCTGATCTGCCTGAGTCTGAGCGCGGCGCGGTCAATCATATTTCTGCCGGTGACCTGAGCGAGGTTCAGGATCAGATTAATGACTTGGGTGAAAAGGCACTCAAGCCATGTATCACTGCGCCGAGCCAAAAAGATAATAAAGACACCAAGGAAAACAAACCTGGGGTCACTTGTAGGGAGGTGTAGCTGATGCAGAAGTTTTTTAGCCGGAGAATCGAACTCGGCCTCCTTATTCTCGCCGCGGTCGTCTTTGCCATTACCTTGGTCAGTTTGGAGCTGTCGCAGGATAATGCGCTCACGACGGACTTGATCTACCTCATCGGTGGATTCATTGGTGTCTTTACCATTGCGCACTTGGCAATGTGCTTCTTGGCACCCTACGCGGACCAGGTCATGTTGCCTATCGTGGCCATCCTTAATGGCATTGGGCTTATCGTTTTGGCCCGCTTGGATTTGGTCAATGATCGGGGGCTCGCGGTCCGCCAGGTCATGTGGACCGTCGTTGGCCTCGTGCTCTTTGTGCTGGTCCTGGCGGTTGTCAAGGACCATCGGTCACTCACCCGCTATTCCTATATCTTGGGTGCGGCTGGCCTCGTACTGTTGGCGCTGCCATTGGTGTGGCCACAACCTGATGGCGTTGAGGCGCGCATTTGGCTGAACTTCGGGCCATTTTCCATCCAGCCGGGTGAGTTCTCCAAGATCATGCTGATCTTATTCTTTGCCATGCTGCTGACGCAGAAGCGATCCCTCTTTACTGTGGCTGGATATCGCTTCCTAGGGATTTCCCTCCCCCGCTTGCGCGACCTCGCCCCCATTCTCATTGTGTGGGCCATCGCCATTATCATCATGGGAATTTCCAATGACTTTGGTCCGGCGCTGCTGCTCTTCAGCACGGTGCTGGGCATGCTATTTATGGCTACCGGCCGGGTCAGTTGGCTTTTTATTGGCCTCGTCCTCGTTGGTATCGGCAGCTTTGGCATTTACCAGGTATCCGAAAAGATTCAGCAGCGTTTTTCCAACTTCATGGACCCGCTGGCTAACTATGACAACACTGGATACCAATTGGCCCAGTCCCTTTTTGGTATGTCCTCTGGCGGTATTTCCGGCAGCGGCTTGGGCCAAGGACACCCCGAATTGGTTCCGGTGGCGCACTCAGACTTTATCCTCGCCGCCATCGGTGAGGAATTGGGCCTGATTGGTCTAGCTGCCGTTCTGGTCCTCTTTGGCATGTTGGTTACCCGCGGATTCAATACCGCGTTGCGTACCCGCGATACGTACGGCAAACTGGTCGCTTCAGGCCTTTCTCTTACTTTGGCGGTACAGGTCTTCGTCGTCACCGGTGGCATTTCCGCCCTGCTGCCGATGACCGGCTTGACCACTCCTTTCATGTCCGCCGGTGGTTCCTCTCTCATGGCTAACTATGTACTGTTGGCGATTTTGCTGCGGATCTCTAACGCAGCACGCCGACCCATGCAGGAGAACTCGAGCAACGCTCCGAGTGACACCTCCATGTTCCCGTCGGTTCAGGAGGCTTACCGATGAACAAATCCATCCGCCTAGTATCCCTATTTGCCATCATCTTGACCGCGGTTCTGTTGGTGAACCTGACGGTCATTCAGGCATTTTCGGATGATAAATACGCACATAATGCTAAGAACTCGCGCGGGTTTATAGAATTGCAGACCACCCCGCGCGGACAGATCTATTCCGGCAATACGGTGCTGGCGCAATCCACGGAAAATCCTGATGAGACCTACTCCCGGTCTTATCCCATCGATTCGCCCGCTTTTGGCAATCTCACCGGCTATTTGTCCAGCCAATTTGGTGCTTCGGAATTGGAATCTTCGCAGAACGAAATTCTCAATGGCACGGACGATTCCCTGTTCAAACAGCACTGGCTGGATACCATCGCGAATAAGCCCACCAAGGGAGCCAATGTAGAAGTCACCATCGATCCGGCATTGCAGCAGGCCGCGTATGACCAGTTGGCGGGCCCTGGGTACGAAGGATCGGCTGTTGCCATCCAGCCGTCGACGGGCAAGGTTCTGGCCATGGCTTCCAACCCGGGCTTTAACCCAAATTCATTGGTGGGCGAGTCCGCTGAGGAGGCTTGGGCAGGTTTGCAGGAACAGGCCGGTCAGCCACTGGTCAACCATGCAGCGGCGGATACCTTGCCGCCGGGATCTATTTTCAAGATCATTACGACTGCGGCCGGATTGAATAATGGATACAATCCCTCGTCGAGCCTGACCGGTGCCAACGTGATTACCTTGCCTGATACCGTCACGGAGCTGACCAACTACGGCAATGAAAAGTGCAATGGCCAGGATTCCGTGACTCTGCAGACCGCCTTCGCGCTGTCGTGTAATACCGCATTTGTGCAGATGTCTGAGCAGATCGGCGCGGATGAGCTGCGCAAGTACGCGGATGCTTTCGGCATCGGCAAGAAATATGACTTGGGTGTCTCTTCTTCCGCAGGCACCTTGGGAGACCTGCCGGATGGTGCGGCGACGGCGCAATCAGCCATCGGCCAGCGCGATGTCACCATGAGTGCGCTGCAGGCGGCAGTCATGGCCGGAACCGTGGCCAATAAGGGCACGCGCATGGAGCCTTACCTAGTCAATCGCATTACCGATGCCCAGATGAAGGAAATCCGCACCACCAAGCCCAAGAAGGCCGGCGAGGCCGTCACGGAAGAGACCGCATCGACCATTCGGGACTTGATGTTTGCCTCCGAGCGTTCTTCGTGGGGCTACGACGGCAATGGCTTTGCATCCAAGACCGGTACCGCCGAGCACGGCGAAGGCCTGGCTCCGCACGTGTGGTACGTCGCCTTTGACCCGGACCGCGATATTGCCGTCGGGGTCGTCGTCAAGAATGGCGGTAACTTGGGCGAATCCGCGACGGGCGGCCGAGTCTCTGGCCCAATTGGTCGTGCCATCTTGAGCGCATACCAGGGGGAACAGTAATGAAGAATACCGAGAACAAAGACCATCTCCAGGAACTCATCGGCAGCGACTACGAGCTGCAGTGGATCATTGGCCACGGCGGCATGTCCACGGTGTGGCTTGCCGATGACACTCGTAATGACCGCGAAGTAGCCATCAAGGTGTTGCGGCCGGAATTTTCTGATAACCAGGAATTCCTCTCCCGCTTCCGCAATGAAGCGGAATCCGCTGAATCTATCCAGTCCGATAACGTGGTGGCCACGTATGACTACCGCGAGCTGGAAGATAATGGCCGCAAATTCTGCTTCATGGCCTTGGAATACGTGCGGGGCGAATCCCTCGCGGACCTGCTCGCGCGCGAGAACACCTTGCAGGAAGAACTCGCCCTGGACGTGCTTGAGCAAGCGGGTCACGGTCTATCCATTATCCACCGGATGGGCTTGGTGCACCGCGATATTAAGCCCGGCAACCTGATGATTACCCAAAATGGGCAGGTGAAAATTACGGACTTTGGCATCGCCAAGGCCGCCGCCGCGGTACCGCTCACGCGCACCGGCATGGTGGTGGGTACTGCCCAGTACGTTTCGCCTGAGCAAGCGCAGGGCAAGGAAGTCTCCCCCGCCTCTGATATCTATTCGCTCGGCGTCGTTGGTTACGAGATGCTCGGCGGCAAGCGCCCCTTTTCGGGTGATTCCTCCGTATCCATTGCTCTTGCCCACATCAACCAAGAGCCTGAACCGCTGTCGACCACGATTAGCGCCCCGGCGCGCGAGCTCATTCGTATCGCGCTGCGCAAGGATCCCAATACCCGCTATGCCGATGGCAATGAATTTACGGTCGCGGTATCCGATGTGCGCCTGGGCAAGCGCCCGCCGCAGCCCAAATCCATTCCGCCCCACCAGCAGGCTCCAGAGCCTTCGCCCTCGGCATCGACGGAGATGCTTGCCGATGTCGCCCAGCCCACCACCATTCATCCGGCGGCGGGGACGGCGGCGAGTGCTGCCGCGCCGCAACGTAAGGTAGCACCAGCCCCGGACAATGATTCGAAGGGCGGGAAGTCTTTCCTTAAAGGCCTGGGTATCGTCGCGGCCATCGCCCTGCTTGCCGCGGCCGGCTACGCCATCATGAACCTCATGAGTAGCGAGAGCGGCGACAGCGATCCTTCGTCTACCCAGGAAACTTCCGTGGTTACCGAATACCGGGATCCCACGACCACGCAGGTAGAAACCCTGGAGGAAGAAGATACTAATGAGACGCCGCAGGAAGTGACGGTAACGGAGACGGAGCCTACGGATCGGGAGGGCAACCAGGCGCCGCGCGATAATCACCGGCAGCCGCAGACCCCGAACCAGCAGGCCCCGACGCGAAACCAGCAGGCCCCGAATACCCCGACGCAGCAGCGTCAGCCCCAGCAGCCGCAGGTCGAAAACACACCTGAGCAGAAAAACACAGTAAACTCACAGCCCGATGAACTCCCTGGGGATTTATCTGATTTATTAAGACAGGATGGTGACTAAGCCATGGTCAATGACCGGTACCGGCTCGGTGAGATCATCGGCTCCGGCGGCATGTCCGAGGTATTTGCCGCAGAGGACACCACTTTAGGCCGGCAAGTAGCGGTAAAAATGCTGCGCACGGAGATGGCTCGCGATATCAACTTCCGCGAGCGCTTCTACCGCGAGGCGCAGAACTCGGGCAAGCTAAACCATCCCAATATCGTCGCGGTCTATGACACCGGCGAGACCGAGATGGACGGCATGACCATACCGTATATCGTCATGGAGAAGGTCAACGGGGCCACGCTGCGCGATATTATTCGCGAAGATGGCCCGCTGCCCGCCCAAGAAGCGGCGGAGATCCTCAAGCCGGTCGCGGAGGCCTTGCAGGCATCCCATGAGGCGGGAATCATTCACCGCGATATCAAGCCGGCGAATATCATGCTCACCAATACTGGCCAGGTGAAGGTGATGGACTTTGGCATCGCCCGTGCATTGGATGATTCGACCTCGGCGATGACCCAAACTTCTGCCGTTATCGGTACCGCCCAGTACCTTTCCCCGGAGCAGGCGCGCGGCAAAAACGCCGATGCGCGTTCTGATGTCTATGCGCTGGGCTGCGTCATGTACGAGGTACTCACCGGCCGCACCCCGTTCGAAGGCGAAACCCCCTTTGCCGTGGCTTACCAGCATGTGCAGGAGGAACCGACCCCGCCTTCGGAGCTTATCGATGACCCCTCGTTGACCCCCACCCAACGGGTCAATATCGATGCAGTGGTACTGACCGCGATGGCCAAGCACCCCGCAGACCGCTATCAGTCCGCCTGGGAGATGGCCGGCGATTTGGATCGTCTGCGCACGGGCCAAGTCACCGAGGCCGCCCGCATGCACGTCAACGAGGACGATGCCACGACGGCGATGCCCGCCCCGGCCACCGCTACTGCTACATCCCACCGGGCACCGATCGAATCGACGCGTCCTACCGGAGCACCCGAAGAGGATGAAGGCGGCGGTTGGATGAAATGGCTCGCGCTGCTCCTCGTCGCGCTGTTGGTCGCCATCTTGGGCTATTTTGCCTGGGATTTCTGGAGCAGCGACGATGAAAAGAATAGGAGTGGCCGTGACCAAACCGAGGTAGCGGAGCACAATAGCGTCATCGTGCCGGAGGTAGAAAACCGCCCGCGCAATGAAGTGGTCAAAGAGCTCGAGGACTTGGGGCTTCTCGTCACCGTGAACGAAGAGGCTAACCCGGATATCGACCGCAATAATGCGATTCGCATCAATCCGGCCCCTGGCTCGGAATTGCAGAAGAATGCCTCGGTGACCCTGACCGTTTCTTCCGGCAAGGAAATCATCGATGTCCCCGATATCACCGGCATGAACCTGGATCAGGCGGCGCAGGTCTTGGAAGAGGCCGGCCTGGAGCTGAACTCGGATATTTCTGAGCGCAATGATGAGGCCCCCGCCGGCGAGGTAATCCAGCAGAACCCCGCGGGTGGTACGCAATTGTCCAAGGGCTCGAAGGTCCGGGTGACGGTGTCTAAGGGCATCGAAAAGAAGCGCGTTCCTGATGTTTCCGGCTTGAACGAAGAGGATGCGCGCAGCCGCCTTGAAGCCAGTGACTTCGATGTCAATGTCCGCGAAGTAGATTCCCTAGAGCCAGAAGGCACCGTGCTGAACGTCTCCAACCAGGGCGCGCAGCTGGAAAAGGGCCAGACTGTCACCATTGAGGTATCCAATGGGATGCTCATGAAGGCACCCGAGGTCATGCACAAGAATCAAGGACAAGCCGAAAATGCACTGCGCCAGGCGGGCTGGAATGGACAGCTGCGCGTGGGCGAGCCAATTCCTACCGGCGCCTTGGTTGATAGCAATAAGATCGGTTGGGCGTCCATTAATCCTGGCGATACCATCCGCAAAGATCAGGACGTGGAGGTTCGCATCTGGAAATTCGAAGCCTCGGCGCTACTGCCGTAACCATCGCTGCTGGTATCGTAATTCATCAGTAAGCACTGAGATAAGAACTGAAATCTAGAGAAGGTCTCTTATGCCAAAGTCAAAGATCACCCAGAGCTCTGCCACCCAGGTATCGAGCTCTGCCGGGGCGAACCGCACCCCAGTCAAAATCAACTCTGAAGGCACCCCGAAGTGGTACGTGGCCATCATGCTTGGCCTGATGATCCTCGGCCTGCTGTGGCTCGTGGTCAATTACCTCGCCGGTGAATCCATCCCCTTCATGGCGGAGCTCGGCGGTTGGAACTACGGGATTGGCTTCGGCCTCGCCCTTGTTGGTTTGCTCATGACCATGGGCTGGCGCTAGACCGCCGCCAAAAAGAAACCCTCGCCGCCACCGCAAGGTGACCGCGAGGGTTTCTCGTGCTTAGACCTTAATGTTCAGCCGGCCGCACGCGGGCGACGGCAACGCTCTGGTCAGCGCGGCCCTCGTGCTCGATATCTACTCCAGCGATCTGCTTTGCCGTGGGGCAGACCACCGGGGTAATCAGATTGATGCCGCGTTCGCGCAGCTTCTCTGATTCCACCGCGATGATGGGGGTCCCGGCGCGGACAACATCGCCCTTGGCCGCGAGCTTGGTAAAGCCCTCTCCCTTCAGTTCCACGGTATCGATACCGATGTGAATGAGCAGGTCGAGGCCTTCTTCGGTCCGCATGCCGAAGGCGTGGCCGGTCTTAAAGACCATGGTGATGGTGCCATCTACTGGGGCACAGACATCGAAGGCATCGATCACGGTAGGAATAACGGCAAAGCCTTCGCCCACCATGCCTTGGGCAAAGGACTCATCGGGAACCTCAGAAAGCGGCACGACGGTTCCTTCGAACGGGGCGTGGAGCTGAATATCGGTGCCGATCTTCTCTACAGGGCGAGCGTCTTCACTAGGCTTCGCGGTGGCCGTAGCTACCGATGCGGAGCCGGTGCGCAGCTGGTGGTTGACCTCATCAAACATGAACTGCACGGAGGGTCCCACGATGACCTGCACGTTCTTTTCGGAAGGGTGGATGACGCCGGAGATGCCGGCGCGCTTGATAGTGGGGTCATCGACAAGCGCGCGATCCTTCACGCCCACGCGCAGGCGGGTGGTGCAGTAATCCAGGGAATCGATATTGTCCTTGCCGCCGAGGCCTTCGATGATGCGGGCGGCGGACGCGGCGGTCTTATCATCGCCCGTGGCGGCTTCGTCATCTTCTGCGGCACCCTCGTCATCGCCGCGGCCTGGGGTCTTCAGGTTAAACCAGCCGATGAGGTAGTAGAAGAGGACGAAGTAGAGGGCGAAGAAAACAGCGCCCATGATAAGCAGCATGTACCACTTATTGGCCAGCGGGTTTTGCGAGGACAACAGCATGTCCACGAAACCTGCGGAGAAGCCGAAGCCCGCGGTCCATTCCATCGTGGCGGCGATAAAGACGGAGAGGCCGGTCAGCAGCGCGTGCACCACGTAGAGCAGCGGGGCGACGAACATGAAGGAGAATTCCAGCGGCTCGGTCACGCCGGTGAAGAAGGAGGCCAGGGCGCCGGCTGCCATGAGGGAGCCGATGACCTTGCGGCGGCCCTTATCCGCGCGCAGGTACATGGCCAGGGCGGCGCCTGGCAGGCCGAACATCATGACTGGGAAGAATCCGGCCTGGTAGCGTCCAACGACGCCGTCCACGGTGCACTGTCCGTTCTCCCAGATGCCGGGGCACTCTGCGGCGGAGGTGGCCGCAGCGGCGGCATCGATGGTGGACTGGCCGGATTGGAAGTTACCGATGTCGTTGATGCCAATGACATCAAACCAGAAGACGGAGTTCAGCGCGTGGTGCAGGCCCGTCGGGATGAGCAGGCGGTTGGCCACGCCGTAGATGCCCGCACCCGCGGCGCCAAGGCCCTGGATGGAAGTACCGAAGTTGAAGAGCGCGTGGTAGATGAAGGGCCATACAAAGTAGAGGATGGCGGAGACCACGATGGCAAAAAGCGCGGTGAGGATGGGAACGAGGCGGCGGCCGGAGAAGAAGGCCAGGAAGTCCGGCAGTTTGGTGCCGTGAAAACGGTTATAGACCATCGCGGCCATGATGCCGGCGAGGATGCCGAAAAGGACGTTGCCGTCACCGACGGCATTCCAGCCCTCGGCGGCCCATTCCACGGCGTCATCGCCAGTAAGCGCTTCGGGATCTTCGATGCCGCGGTAACCGGCGACGGCATCGGGGCCCAAGAGCTTCATGAAGGTGGCATAGGCGAGGAAACCGGACAAAGCGGAGGCACCGTTGGAGTCCTTGGCCAGGCCAAAGGCGATGGCGACGGCGAAGATCCAGCCCAGGTTATCCAGCACGGCACCGCCGGAGCTGATGAGCAGCTGCGCGACCACGTTATCTTGGCCGGCCACGCTGGCTATCCAGTAGCCAACGCCGCCGAGGATCGCCGCGACAGGCAGCACTGCCACGGCGCCCATCAGCGCCTTTCCGAGCCGCTGCAGCGGCCCCATAATATTGACTTTCACGGGAGGAATCCTTTCAAAGGTGTAAAGAAGTAAAGAGGGATTTAGTGCGGACGGTGCTCATCCACGAAGCGGTAGTACTCGTGATCCTCCAGTTGGGAGGCCGCATCTTCATCGAGAATCACCGTGGCCCGCGGGTGCAGCTGGAGGACTGAGGCCGGACAGTGCGCGGATAACGGACCCTCCACCATGTTGCGGACCGCGGTGGACTTTTCGGTCCCGGTGGCCAGCAGCAATAAGTGGCGGGCCTCGCTGATGGTGCCAAGCCCCTGGGTCAGCGCGTAGCGCGGGACGCTGTCCGTGTTCTCGAAAAAGCGGGCGTTATCCTGCACGGTCCGTGGGTGCAGCGTTTCCAGGCGGGTACGCGATTGCAAGGAGCTGGAGGGCTCATTAAAGCCAATGTGCCCATTGCCACCGATGCCTAGCAGCTGTATGTCGATGCCGCCGGCATGGCGAATGGCTTGGTCATAGGAGGCTGCGGCGCGATCCGGATCCGCGGCATCGCCCTCTGGGCTCTGTACCAACTCGTCAATGAAATCGACGTGGGAAGTAAATACGCGCCGGATGGTGGAGTAATACGACTGCTCATGGGAGCGAGCTAGCCCCACGTATTCATCCAGGAGGAAGGCGCGGCTGCGAACGAAACTCACCTCCCCGCGCTCGCAGCGGGCGGTGAGTTCTTGATACAGCGCTATCGGAGTAGAACCCGTGGCCAGGCCCAAGGTCGCCCCGGCATTGGCATAGCGGACGAAGATATCGGCGGCGGCAGTAGCCACCTCTGCTGGTGTGGAACGGATGAGGATATCCATGCAGTATTTCCTAACGTGAATCAGTATCTGCCGCGGCGGTGACGTCGATACCATCAGCGATAACGCGCACGGGCTCGAACTGCGCATTCAGGCCCACGAGGTTGGCGCGCTTGCCGGGAGCCAAACGGCCCACGTCCTTATCCCCCAGCACGTCCGCGGCCGTGGTGGAGGTAAACCGAACGGCCTCCCCTGCGCCGTGGCGCGCGGCGAAGCGCGCAAACTGCTGCGCCAAGGTGGAAGTTCCACCGGCGATGGCGCCGCTGCCCACCCGCGCCACGCCGCCGGTCACGGTGACGGGCAGGGAGCCCAGATCATAGGAGCCATCGGCCATGCCGGCAGCAGCCATCGCATCGGTAACAGCAAAGGCGCGGCGGTTATAGGCCATGTCGACGGTGCCATCGGCAAGATGCACGCCATCGGCAATGAGCTCTACTCCCACATCGCCGGCCTTCGAGCCGGTGAGCAGGGCGGCCACCGTGCCAGGGTTGCGGTGGTGGATGGGCGGCATGGCATTAAAGAGGTGGGTGCCGGTGACGGTAACGCCCATGTCTTTTGCCTGCCCCATGACCCGCAGCGTGGTCTCGTAATCGGCTTCGGTATGGCCCAAGCTGGCGATGATATCGTGCTCGGCGCAGACCGCGAGGAGCTCCGCTGCGGCCGGGGTTTCTGGGGCAAAAGTAATGGAGCGCAAATGCCCGCGGGCTGCATCGATGACCGCGCGGAAAAAGTCTGGATCCCCCGGCACGATGCGCGATGGATCCTGCGCGCCGCATTTGGCAGCGGCGATAAACGGGCCTTCCATGTGGATGCCGGCGATATCCCCTTCTTCTGCCAACGTGGCGAGCAGCTCCGCCCGCGCGCACAGTTCCGCCTGCGTTCCAGAGACCATGCTGGCTATCAGCGTGGTGGTGCCATGGGCGCGATGGAAGCGCGCAGCGGCTCGGCACTGGTAATAGTCACCATTAGGAAAGCTTCCGCCATTGCCGCCATGATTGTGCAGGTCCACAAAACCTGGGACCCACAGCAAAACGTCTGGGTCACCAGATTGCCAGGCCGCCTGCGCTGCGGGGACATCACCAAGCGAGATGTCTTCAATGCGCCCGCCAAAGTTCAGCGCACCAGCACGCAGTTCGACATCTTCATCGATGTACAGGCCTTCTACGCGGCTCTTCCTCTGTGTCTGCATATTTCATTCACTTATCTTTTGTCCGGGCAGGCACCGTGCCACAATCGCGCCGATATCCCAGCGCAGAATTATGTTATAACCTATCGGTACCATAAGCCGATGTCAATGACGTCACGTTCGCTTTTTTATGTGAGATTTTCGAGGACTATCAACTGTGATGCTCAACTTCGTTTAGGCATAGACCCGCACCAGCCACTGGACTACATTGATCTTTAGGAAGTATCGCTTGCCCATGCCACCTCTACCCTCGGCTTCTCTCTAGCAAGCGCGCTACCTACGCCAACCACCGCGTCACGTCAGGAGAACGTAAATATGGATTTAAAACCAGAAACTATTGTTTCTAATATTTTAAGCGATATTGCGGAAGTAAATGATTGGGCCAGCATTGCTGATGCCACCGGCGCTAATGACATAAACTCTTTCTACGCCACCCCTGACGAGGTTTTCACCATCCTCACTGCTGTTAAAAATAGTCCCGATTTGGCCCTCGGAACTGTCACAAATGAGTTCAAGGATTTCCCTGATAGCTGGTCGCCGCGTGATATAACAGACCGGATCTTTGCCTCGTCAGATCCCAACCTCTCGATGATGGATATCTTTATGCGCCCGACCAATGAATGACCTACGGAAGAATAGAGATGAAAACTGACCACGTATCTCCTTTAAGTTACGTAGCCCTTAGCACTGTGGTTGTTGCTTCATGACTAGCCCTATATGTGCATTTTGAGACATATCCATGCTCATTGCCTTGATAATCAGTCTGCTCAACTGGGCCCTCCGGTCTTGTCATCAAGCAGCTACCCTGCAAAAGCGCAGGGATAAATTCGGTGCGATCTACTGTCTAGATGACCACTAAGAGTGCTCTTCCGCGATATCGCGCATGCAATTATTATTGAAGTTATAAACGTTTCATCTCTTTCACCATTCCTCGCCTCGGACATAGCGGGATCCTCATTTCAAGGAGCACTCCATGACCAGTCGTTCGCCCGCACCGCTGCGGCACCGGTCCCAGTACGTTCTCGTGGCCGGCTTAGCCGTCTCGGTGGCCTATGCCGCCGTTCATATCGCGTTTTCTGATCCTGCCCTGATCGAAGGCACCGCCCCCGCGCGCCTGTCCATGCGCAATTACCTTGGCTCGGTACTGGGTTCTGGCATGGTGTGGGCGCTATTTGCCTACCTCATGGGCAAGGCGTGCGCCCACCGGTGGACCACGGCCTTTTTCGCAGGAGCCGGCATACTCCTGCTCATGTTGGCGGTGCACTACGGGTTGCTTTCCGCCTTTGGTATCTACGACTGGCAGACGGCCTTTTTAGCTAATGGCGCGTGGTTCCTCTTTGCCCTTATCGCCGGGCCACTTTTCGGCGTGGCGGGGGCATTTTCCCACAGGTTGGGCTGGCTAGATTACGTTGCCGTGCTCGGTTTCGTGCTGGAGCCGCTGGTTACTGGGCTTATCCCAGGCAATAGTATCGAGCCGCAGATCACGACCACCCCCGGATATCTTGCAGCGGTAACGCTGTGGATGATCGGTGCGGTTTTCCTCTACTGCGAACGCCGGGCTCCCATTAAGGCGTAGCCGCACTTTCAGCGGCCCACCAGCCGGGCATGCCATGGACGCCGGCCCCGGGCGCGGTGGAGCCCGATGCCATGAATATTCCCGGCGCGAGCCGGTGCGGGTGCGCGGAGAGGCGCGGGCGCAGCACGGTCTGCAGCCCGGTCATCGCACCACCGGCGATATCGCCACCCACCAGGTTGGGGTTCCAGCGCTCCAGGTCAGCTGCGCTCGTCGCGCGGGTACCCAAGATGGTGTCGCGAAAACCTGGTGCGAAGCGCTCGATCTGCCGCGCGATGAGGCCTGTCACCTCCCCAGGAAAGCGCTCCTCATAGCCGTGCGGCACGTGCGCATAGGTCCACAGCACCAGCCCGCGGGACGGGTCGGCCACGTACTGTTGACACACCATGACCAGGGGACTTTCGGGCATGCGGCGCTTGCCGATGTCCCTTTCCGCCCCACCAATCTCCTCCACGCTGCCACCCACGTGGACGGTGCCGGCTTGGCCCACGCGGGGATCGGCCCACGGCACGGGTTCGCTTAAGTGAAAATCCACCTTGTACACCGCGCTGCCATAGCGCCACCGCCGCAGGGACCGTCGGGTCCGTGCAGAAAGTTCGAGCCCGCCCAGCCTAAGGATCTGGCGCGGGGTGAGATTGAGGATAAGGGCATCCGCGCGGGGCAGGCTGCGCACATCCGTGATGTCGGCGCCGGTGTAGATGCGGGCGTTGTGGGAGCGGAGGAGGGAGACGAGGGCATCGGCAAGCGCCTGCGTACCGCCTTCCACCACTGGCCAGCCGCGGGTCATGCCGAGCGCGCCAAAGAGCAGGCCGAAAGCGGAGGTAAAAGCCCTGGTAGGCGAGGTAATGGCGTGCACCGCGCTACCGGCGAATAAGGCGCGGGCCTGCGGGGAAGTAAATGCCGCCCGCGCGAGCGCGCTCGCCGGAAGCATGCCCGGCGCGCCGAATTGCGCCAAGCGCACCGGGTGTTCGAGCCAGCGCACCAGCGGGGTGAGCGCGTTGTTCACGTGTGCGTCGATATTGCGCACCATGTGGCCGTGCAGGCGGGTCCACGCCCTGGCATCGGTGTCGAGCCCCGCGGCGGTCTCCTCTAGAGAATTGTGAAGAATGCCCGCCTGCGCGCCCTCCAGTGGATGGGCCATGGGATACGGCGCATGGCGCCAGCGCAGGCCGTGCGATTCCAGATCGAGCGCGCGGAAGGCCGGGCTCGCGATGCCGAAGGGATGACCGGCCGCGCCGAGATCGACGACGGTGCCTGGGAAGATCTCCGTCGACGATGCCGCCGCCCCACCCGGGTGGCTGGCGCGCTCATACACATCCACGCGCCAACCGGCTGTGGCGAGCCGGGCCGCGGCGGTGAGCCCATTGGGTCCTGCGCCGACGATCACAGCGTGCGGTTGTTTATCCACAGTCCTCCTTGTGCAGGTCACTGGCACCAATCTACCTATTCGCCCACACGATGGGTACAAAGTTATCCACAGGCTGTGGAAGAAACCTGTGGAATACTTATTTCACAGACTTATCCCCACCCTGTGGATAAGTGTTTTCACGGGCTTCCACAGGTGATTCTTCGGCCGCCGATACCGCTATAACCTGTGTGATCAGGGAAAACTCCGGAAAAGCGTTCGGTAAATTACAAGAATGTGGTTATCCACAATGTGGATAACTATTGTGGATTTCTTTCGCACACCCATTCCGGTGATCAAATTCCACAGTTATCCCCAAACCCCAGCTCGCAGGGCCAATAACACAATGATGACCGCAGCGGTGAAAGCGACACCCGCCCAGCGCACGGATTTATTTCGATGGAAGAGGAACAAGCTCAAGATGATGCCGGTGCACAAGCCGCCAAGGTGGCCCCACAGGGAGACCCCCTCTGCGACGAAGGTATAGCCCACATTGACCAACAACAGGACGATGGGCGCGCGCAGATCCATCCCGCGTTGCCGGAAGGCGCCCACCAGCATGCCCATCAGCGCAAAGATCGCCCCGGAGGCCCCTACCGTGGGAGTGCCAAAATCAAACCACAGCACCATGGCGGAAGCGCCCAGACAAGAAACCAGGTACGCGGCGATGTATAGCCGAGTATCGAGGGCGCGCTCTACTTCCCTACCTATAAGCAGGAGCACCACCATGTTGACCGCGAGGTGCCCGCCGTCCAAGTGCATGAATTCCGAGGACAGCGCCGTAAGCGGCGCATCGGCGTACTGCGGCCCCCACAGGGCCCAGTCTTGGCTGAGCGTGGAGAGAAAGAAGGTCTCGCCCAATGTGCGAGCTTGTACCGCGGTAATTGACCACGCGATGATGCAGATCGCGGCAATGGTCGAGGTAACGGGGGCGGTTCGCAAATAATTTTTCACCATGGTGTGAAAGCTGACCCTTTGTTGGCATTCGGATAAAAACTAAACGAACCCGGCACCACAGGAAAGAGTGTGGTGCCGGGCGCGGAGCGAAGAAAACGCTTAGGCGATATCGATGGACTCGATGACAACGTCCTCGTGCGGACGGTCCATGCGGTCGGTGTCGACCTTGCCAATCTTGGAGACGACTTCCTGCGAAGCCGGGTCCGTAACCTCACCGAAGATGGTGTGGTGGTTATTCAGGTGCGGGGTCGGCGCCACGGTGATGAAGAACTGGGAACCGTTGGTGCCTGGGCCGGCATTGGCCATGGCCAGCAGGAATGGACGGTCGAACTGCAGCTCTGGGTGGAACTCGTCCTGGAACTGGTAGCCCGGGCCACCGCGGCCGGTGCCGGTGGGGTCGCCGCCCTGAATCATGAAGTTATCGATGATGCGGTGGAAGATGGCGCCATCGTAGAACGGGCCGGACTGCTCGCCCTTTGCGTTCTGGGTGGAGTAGTCCTTTTCGCCCTTGGCCAAACCGATGAAGTTTTCAACGGTTACCGGTGCGTGGTTACCGAAGAGATCGATAACAATATCGCCGTAGTTGGTATGCATCGTTGCAGTTGCGGTCTTCTGAGTCATGCCAACCATTGTAAAGAATTTACTTCCTCTCCGCTGTGCAAGACATAACGCTCTCAGCGATCGCGCTATCGTTATCCTTATGATTCGCGCGTTGCTCTTCGATCTCGATGACACCCTGATGGATCACACCGCCGCAGCGCGGGCCGGCGTGGATGAATGGTGCCGGCAGCGCGGGCTAAATACTGGGCAGCACCAGCGTTTTGCCGCCATTGAACGCAAGTGGTTTACCGCCTATGAGCGCGGCGAGGTCTCCCACCAAGGCCAGCGCATCGCCCGTTGCCGCGAATTTTTGGGCGAGGACATGGACGATGCCGCAGCCCTTGCCGCCTACGACGGCTACTTGGCCGCCTACCAGAGCCAGTGGCGCGCCTTTGCCGATGCCCGGCCCACCCTCGAGTGGGCGCTCGCATCCGGCTTCCGGGTAGGCATCCTCACCAATGGCCAGCGCGAGATGCAGCAGGCAAAACTGGAGGCGGGAGGCCTCGCGCTTGCCGATGTCCCCCTTATCCCCACCGTCGAACTCGGCTACCCCAAACCGCAGCGCCAGGCCTACCTAGCCGCCTGCGAACGGCTCGATGTCACGCCCGCGGAAACGCTCATGGTGGGCGATTCACTGGAAAATGACGTACTCGGTGCGCGCAGGGCAGGCCTGCGCGCTATGCACCTCGACAGGTCCGCAAAGGGAGAGGGCGATGTGTCTTGCCTTAGTCAGCTGACAAGGCTTGTCCCCCAAATAGCCAGCTAACCACGAGAGCACCGGGATCAATGACTCCCTTGCTGCGATCGCCCAGATAGGACGCGCGCCCCTTCTTGGCGGCGATCTTTCCGGTTTCTTCCACACCCTCCCGCGCGGCCTCGTATAGGGCCTGGAGCG
The DNA here is from genome assembly GCF_030227355.1 of Corynebacterium sp. MSK310. Lineage (NCBI taxonomy): Bacteria > Bacillati > Actinomycetota > Actinomycetes > Mycobacteriales > Corynebacteriaceae > Corynebacterium > Corynebacterium sp. MSK310. The sequence goes on along the minus strand of NZ_JASPFZ010000007.1, from coordinate 91,604 downwards.
TTTGCTCGTCTGGGCGCTCCGCGCCGATTTCTTGCGCCTTCTCCGCGGCCGGAATGAGCGCATCGAGCATGGTGCAATCCCCGCGCTGCGCGCCGCCCAGTTCTTGAATGAACTCTGCCGCGCTGCTCAAACCTTCCGCTAAGGTCTCCGCGCGGGCCATGTCGTTGAAAAAGCTGCCGAAAACCGCGCCCGAGGTTCCGCCCGCCAGGACAAGGAAGCGCTTGGCCAGTCCGGTGAAAATCTCATCATCCGAGCCGCGCAGCGGCAGTTCAATGCTTTCAAGCGCCGCCTCCATATTGGTACCGAAGTCCCCATCGCCGGCCTTGCGGTCAAGCTCGGTCAACTCCTCGATGGAGGATTGCACGCGGCCGACGAAGTCACTCAACCACTGGTTTTCTGCGCCTTCGCTGGGCAATTCATCCTCAAAGGTAATCCGCGCCGATTCCACCTGCTTGGCACTGCCCAAGGTATGCGGCCAGGCGGGGGCTGAAGTTGGGGCATCGATAAGCTCGAGCAGCTCATCGTCCGCCTTGAGCAGCGTGATGGATACGCCGTGCATATTGACCGCGGTGACGTAGTTGCCCACCATGGAGCGCACTACCGTAATTCCCTTCTCCGCTAGCTGCGCGGAAGCCTCGCCGAAGACCAGGCTCAGCTCCAAAGGCGTGGTGCCTCCCAAACCATTGACTAGGCACACCACCTCATCGCCGCTGTTGATATCAAGGGCAGCACCCAGATTTTCCAGCACGGTGGCGACGATGCCGTGGGCATTATCAACCTTTTCCGTGTGCGTGCCCGGCTCGCCGTGGATGCCCACGCCGACTTCCATATGCCCGTCGTCCAAATCAAAGGTATCGCGCCCCGTGGTGGGCAAAAAGCCGGATCCCAGTGCCACGGACATGCTGCGGGATTGATCGGCGGTCCGTTTCGCAAGCTCGGTGACCTTATCCAAGTCATCGCCGCGGTACGCCGCGGCACCGGCCACCTTTTCCACCAGGATCGTGGCACCCGTACCGCGCCTGCCAGGGCCCTCGCCGGTGCCTTCGGTAGCAATATCATCGGCGACTAAGACTGAACGAGTATCTACGGCCTCTGCAGCATTGCGCGCCACGGTGAAGTTCATGACATCACCGGTGTAGTTCTTCACAATGTGCAGCACTCCCCTGCCCTGGTCGGCCCACTGCGTGGCTTCGCTGACCTGGACCGCGTTCGGGGAGGTAAAGAGCAGGCCCGGGCAGGCTGCGGCGAGCATGCCTTGCCCAATGAAGCCGGCGTGCATGGGCTCGTGGCCGGATCCGCCACCGGAGATGACCGCAACCGCCGGTTTATCATCGGCCGTGCGCAGCGGGGTGGTGCGCCCAATGAAGCCCGCATCGTGCCAGGTGGCATCGGGATGCTGGGCAATGAAACCGGCCAGGGAATCAGACAGGAAGGATTCTTGGCTATTGCGAAATGCTGAGTGCTTCATGGCGCCCACGGTAATCCGGTTCCGGCCATAGCGTCGCGGGTGGGTACAAGATCACGAAAACGCTATGCAGACCGGCTGCATAGCGTTTTCTTTAAGAACCTAGAATTTCTCAGGTTCTATTTAGAGGGCGTTGCGCACCACATCGCGGGCTTCCACCATGTTGCGCAGGGAGGTTTCGGTCTCCTCGTAACCACGGGTCTTCAGACCGCAGTCCGGGTTAACCCACAGGCGATCCAGCGGAACGTTCTTGAGTGCGGCGCGGATAAGCTCTGCCATTTCCTCCACGGAAGGCACGCGTGGGGAGTGGATATCGTAGATGCCAGGTCCAATCTCAGAGTGGAAGGTCTCATCGATATCCTCCAGCAGCTCCATGCGGGAGCGTGCTGCCTCAATGGAGGTGACGTCTGCATCCAGGCCGGCGACGGCGTCGATGATCTGGCCGAACTCCGAGTAGCACAGGTGGGTGTGGATTTGGGTGGTGGGCTTGGCTTCGAGGGCTACCAGGCGGAAGGAACGCACTGCCCAGTCGAGGTAGGCCTTGCGGTCCTGCTCGCGCAGGGGCAGCAGCTCGCGCAGGGCCGGCTCGTCGATCTGGATGATGTCGATGCCGGCTTCCTCCAGGTCGCGGACCTCGTCTGCCAAAGCCACGCCCAGCTGGTCCGCGGATACGGACTGGTGCACGTCATCGCGGACGAAGGACCACGCCAGGATGGTGACCGGGCCGGTCAGCATGCCCTTGACGTGCTTTTCCGAAAGCGACTGTGCAAACTTCGACCACTCAGTGGTCATGGCAGCCGGGCGGGAGATGTCACCCACAACGATTGGCGGACGGGTGCAGCGGGAACCGTAGGACTGTACCCAGCCGTTTTCGGTGGTGACGAAGCCATCGAGCAGCTCCGCGAAGTACTGCACCATGTCATTGCGCTCTGGCTCGCCGTGGACCAGGACGTCCAGGCCGAGGCGCTCCTGCAGTTCGATGACGGACTTAACCTCGTCCTTGAGGGCGGAGTTGTAGTCAGCATCAGAAAGCTCGCCCTTGCGGTGCGCGGCACGCGCCTGGCGGATTTCCTTGGTCTGCGGGAAGGAACCGATGGTGGTGGTCGGCAGCTCGGACAGGCCGAGCTCCTTCTGTGCTTCCTTGCGCTCGTTGAAGGCCGGCTCGCGCTTGACCTCGCCTTCCGGCAGCTGGGAGATGCGCTCTTGCACGGCGGCGTTGTTGATGCGCTCGGACTCGGCGCGGGTACGAACAGCGCGGTCGCTGACGCTGTAAGCCTCTTCGGCTGCCTCTGGGCCTTGTACCAGGGCGACGACTTCCTTGACCTTTTCATTGGCGAAGGAGAACCATGGGGCGACATCGGCAGGCAGCTTGGATTCTGCCTCGACGGAGTGCGGCACGTGCTGCAAGGACACGGAGGTGGATACGGACAGCTCATCGATGCTGCCGGCCAGGTCCTCGTACTTGGAGCGCAGGTCGCGCAGGTTGGCGGCCCAGACATTGCGGCCATCGACAAGGCCGGCAACGACGTGGGTGTTCAGGCTCTTCACGCGCTCGAGGTAGCCCTCATCTAGGGCCAGGGTGCCGACAGAAAGGTCAACCTGAACGGCCTCTGGCTTGAGCTCTGCGATGACATCGAGGCCCTTGCGCGCAGAGCCGTACGGGGTGGTCAGGTAGACCTGTGGGCGCTCTTCTGCACCCAGGATGGCGGAGTAAGCCTGCTTGGTATATGCAGCCAAGTCCTCATCGCTAGCGTTGGTCAGGTCTGCAACGAGGGCAGGTTCTGCCAACTGGATCCACTCCACGCCGGCCTTGTGCAGCTCCGCCAGGACCTCTTGGTAGGCGGCAACGGCATCATCTAGGCGCTCAAGCGGGGCCTTGGCAGCACCCTCGGCCTGCTTGGACAGGGCCAACAGGGTGACCGGGCCAACGAGGTACGGGCGCACGGTGTGGCCTGCTTCGCGGGCTTCTTCTACCAGCTTGATAATGCGCTGTGGGTGTGCCTTAAAAGCGTGGTCATCAGCAATTTCCGGCACGATGTAGTGGTAGTTGGTGTCGAACCACTTGGTCATCTCCAGCGGCGCGGTGTCCTTATTACCGCGGGCCAGGGTGAACTCATCATCCAGGGTTTCACCGGCAACGGCACCGACGGTCAGTGCGGTTTCGAGAACCTGGTCGTAGTAAGCGACGTCTGCCGGGATGGCGTAGTCCTCGGTCAGACCGAGGTCGCGCAGGCGGTTGTAGGTATCCAGGCGCAGCGAGTGTGCGGCGGACTCGAAGGTCTCCGCATCGATGCGGCCCGCCCAGTAGGACTCGAGCGCGCGCTTCAACTCGCGGTTGGCGCCAATACGGGGATAGCCCTCAATTGTCGCCTTGGGGAAATTAGCGTTGGTCATTGTCTACTCCGATTCGGGTTAGTAGGTCGTGAGTATTGTCGGGGTTGTTGTGGGTATATATATGGAGCCCGCTCGCCCCACCAGCCACGATGTCGCGGGCTAGTTCGGCGGTCAGTTCCATGCCGGTTTCGTATTCTTCTTCTGGGGTTGTCGCTGCCGCGAGCGCCGACCGCACCCTTTCGGGCACGGCGAGCCCGGACAGCTCTCCCATTCGCTCCACCCGGCGCAGGCTGGTCATGGGCATGATTCCCGGAATAAGGGGAATATGCACCCCGGCCAGTTGGGCCTTTTTGGTAAAGCGCAGGTAATCCTGGGCATCGAAGAATAGCTGGGTAATGGCGAAGTCCGCGCCGAGGCGTTGCTTTTTGAGCAAGACGTCAAAATCTTCATCTTCGTTTTTAGATTCAACGTGCCCGCTGGGATAGCACGCGACTCCGACGGCCAGGCGGCCAGCGGCGAACCGCGCGGCTTGTTGCCTTTCCAATTGCCGGATGAGGCTTATCAATTCATCGGCATGCTGCGGATAGTACTCCGGCAAGCCTTCCTCTGGCAGGTCCCCGCGCAGGGCCAGCAGGCCACGGACACCGGCATCGACCAAGCGGTTGGTCCAACCGATTAGTTCCGTGCGCGAACCAGCCGTACAGGCCAAGTGCGCAAGCGGGCGCATCGAGGTGGTGCGCGAAATCCGCTCGATAAAGGCCGTCGTCCCTTCGAGCCAACCGGACCGTTTGGAACTTGTCACCGCAATATAATCCGGGTGGTAGCTTTCCAAGGTTTCCAGCAAACGGTCGATTTTGGCTTCATCGGCGTCATGGCGCGGTGGAATTACCTCGAAAGATAGGGCCAAACGCTCCGGCACCATCAGTTCTTCTTCACTCATGGAATCCAATGGTGCTGACGCCGAAAATCGCGGGCTCATAGTCACCTCCTTTTCCCGATCTCAATTGCTGTCTGGAGGAAAACGTACCAAGCTGTTCAGTTTGCGGGGTAGCGCGACGCTAATGGTATTACCTTTGCAGGCCCATAAACAGCGCGGTTAGCCAAAATCGACGTGAATATTAATCCTCCATTCTGAACCAAGCGGTCTATTTTATGGGTGCTTCCACCCCTGAATCCCCCGCCAAAACAGTGGTGGGGTGTCAGGCTGACCACTATGCTGGATGGAAAAGACAAATAAATCTCATCTAAGGAGCACCTGCACCAATGAACCCCACCGTAGTGAAAATGGCGTTCAAGACCGGTTCCAATATGTGGAAGCAATTGCGCGATTACCGGCAAGAAAAGTCCCGCGAAACTTATACCGCCCTCGAAGAGGCTGCCCAACAGATGCAAAAGGAAGACAATAGCGCCTTCGATGAGGCCCGCAAGCAGGCAGGCGCCGTTACCCAGGCCGCGCACTCCCGCCTCGAGCGCGCACTAGAGGACTTCAATAACTACCGCGAAGACGCCGTCGAGCGTTTCGATGAGGCCAAAAAGGAAGCCACCAAGAAGGCAAAAAAGGCCCGCAAGCAGGCCAAGAAGAAGGCCACCAAGGCTGCAAAGAAGCAGACCAAGAAGAACAAGACGTCTTCCAAGTTCTGGACTGTTGCCGGAATCATTGCCCTGCTCGCCGCGGCAACCGGTGCGATTTACGCTTGGCTGCGCTCCAATGACAAGCCTTCTCAGACCCCACCGCGCGTAGATGACTACCGCGGTAACACCCAAAACACAGCCCCAGAATCTACCTTGGTCTACACCTCCACTAGCGAAGCTAAGCCCGAAAACGATTCGGACCTCGCTGAAGAGGGTGCCGTGCGCGATGAAGAGCTCTTGGGTTCCATCGATGAACAGCTGGCCAAGCACCGCGAGGAAGAAGAGGCCGCCGCAGAGGAGGCAGACACCAGCCGGATCACGGATGACCACCAAAGTGAGGGCAAGCACCGCCTGCAATCTGACGAGCAGTAGTTCCTCTCGCACCCCCGCCGTGGGGGTGCACTAGGCGTTGCCTAGATCTCATTGCTTTGCCTATTCAAAAATCTCCTGCTTGAATTCACCCATTAAGGCTTTCTACAAGGAGATAAACAATGAGCTTTGAGTCTCTCACCGTCAAGCTCAAAGACGGTTCAACGTACTATTTCCCCGCAGGCCCAGTAACCGATGATCCCTCCCCGCGCGTGGATAACCTCCGCTTTGCCATAGATAACGGCGCTACCTTCCGCTCCGTTGACGAATCCGGTGAAATGCGCGAGTTCAACGGCGCGGACGTGCATAACTATCACTTGGCTTAACTAGCCCGGCGGATTCTTCATATATCCTGGGGATTATGGAAATTCGCGCGACACAAGAATCCGATCGCACTTATATAGCTCGCCTCAACTTCCTGACCGATACCTTCGGTGATGAACGAGGCGAGCTTTCTTCCGGTTTTGCCGATGATTTTTCCTTTTACGTGGAAAATTGGGAGCCCAACCAGGGAGGTTTCATCGCTTGGGAGGACCTCGTGCCCGCCGGCGGGGTGTGGCTCAATTGGGGTACCGAGGACAATCACGGTTACGGGTTCGTGGAACCGGCCATCCCAGAATTTGCCATCGCGGTAGAAAGCCGCTTTGCGGGCCAGGGCATTGCCACCGCGCTTATCGATGCCGCCATTTCCCTCGCCCAGACCCTCAAAGCGCCCGGTATTTCCCTGGCCGTCCACCCCGATAATCCGCGTGCGCAGGGGCTTTATGAACGCTTGGGCTTCGAGCATGTAGGTGTGTACGCCGAGCATTACATCATGGTCAAGCGCTTTTTATAACCCTATACATGACCAAAGTCCGGATTCTTTAACCAGAATCCGGACTTTTCCTGTGGAGCATAGGAGAATCGAACTCCTGACCTTCTGCTTGCAAAGCAGATGCTCTACCAATTGAGCTAATGCCCCAGTGGCTTGTACTCTACTACTGTAGCCGCTCATTCCAAAAATGCCGAAGACACCGCGGCACACTGATTTACTTCTATCACATTTATCACACGCGTTTAATCCATAATTACCTTCGCAGTGGAGTAGGCTGGCTAATCGTGCCCATCTGTCCTCGTTCCTAGGAAAAGTATGCGTCGTCTTCTTACCTCCGCACTCACCGTGCTCGCTACTGCCGCCCTTCCCGCCTGCGCCAATGCGCAATTCCTCGAAGGCACCCCGAAAGTAGCTGGGTCCTCAGAACCAAATATCCAATCCGCGGTTTCTGAGATTCAGACCGATATTCAAAGTCGCATCGACAGCACCCGCGCGCAGGCACAGGATCTTGTTTCCTCGGTAGCGCCACAAGACGAGCCGCAGAATGAGGCTGCACCCGCACCGGATCCCCAAGCTGGGGCCGCACCGCAACCAGCCCCGCAGCCACAGGGCAACGGCGTCGATTGCCCGAATTGCGTGGCCCTTACCTTTGACGATGGCCCAAGTCCTTATACCAACCAGCTCCTGGATACCTTTAAGGCAAAAAACGCTCACGCCAGCTTCATGGTGCTAGCGGATCACGCCTACCAATACCCCGAGGCGCTCCAGCGCATGCAGGCAGAAGGTCACACCATTGGCAATCACACCAAGACCCATCGCCAGCTCAACCAGTTAGCTTACGGCGATATTGCCCAAGATATCGACGCCGGCAACGCGGCGATCCGCAATGCCACCGGGCAGGATCCAAAGTGGCTGCGCCCGCCCTACGGTGCCACCAATGAGACGGTTGACCAGGTAGCCAGGGATAAGGGCTTGTCGCAGGCCCTATGGAACGTAGATACCTTGGATTGGAAGATCCGCGACTCGCAGCACGTCTGCAATGCCGCCGTCCAAGATGCTAACCCAGGCTCCATCGTCTTGATGCACGATATTCACCCGACCACCGTCAATGCGGCCGAGTGCGTTATCGACGGCCTGCGCGCCAAGGGCTTGGAACCGGTCAGCCTCGATGAACTGCTGCGTACCCCGGTAGACGGAAAACGCTACTACTCCCGTTAATGATTGACTTTTCCCACACTGCTGATGTCGTAGCCCCGCAACTCCTTGGCTGCGTCATCACGCACGCAGGGGTGAGCATTCGCCTTACGGAGGTCGAGGCCTATTTGGGCACGGACGATGCCGCCGCCCATACCTTTCGTGGGAAAACCCCGCGCAATGCCGCCATGTTCGGCCCACCCGGCCGGCTGTACGTGTATGCCTCTTACGGCATCCACCGCAATGTCAATATCGTGTGCGCGCCCGAAGGCGTGGGCCAAGGGTGCCTACTGCGCGGCGGTGAGGTGCTATCTGGGATCGATACCGCCTTTGCACGACGCGGCACCAGCGATTTTCATAACCTAGCCCGCGGCCCCGGGAACCTCGGAAAAGCTCTGGGAGCAACGCTGGAGGATAACCACCTGCCAGTGCAGCTTTCTGAGCGCGAGTCTGCACCGGAATGGGTGCGCGGCCCGCGAATTGGTATTTCCAAAAACCAGGAAGCGGCCCTGCGGTTTTGGATTCCCTTTGATAAGACCGTCTCCGTCCGCCGCGGCTATCCCAAAAAGTGATTAATAGCGGCCGCCATAGCGCTCATCGGCTTCGATGGCTTTGATGATACGCTCATTAATTTGGGTCATCTGATGAATCTGCGCGCGGGTCAGATTATCGATAACGGATCGGCGGGCCTGCTTGGCGTGGCCCGGGGCGGTTTCTACTACCTTGTCCCAGCCGCTATCGGTAAGGTGCGCCATCGTCGTCCGCCCATCATTGGGGCAAGGACGCCGCACGACCCAGCCCTGGCGCTCCAGGCGGGTGACAACTTGGCTCAGGCGGGACAGGGAGCCATTTGCGGTAATCGCAAGATCCCGCATGCGCATCTCATGGTTCTCGGCCTCTGATAGCCGTGAGAGCACCGTATATTCAAAGAAGCTTAGCTTGGCGTCATCGCGGAGCTGCGCGTCCAGAATATTGGTGAGCCGGACATTCACGCTCATCAGGGACATGAATGCTGCTAGTTCATCCTCTTCAAGCCAAAAGTCGTCCCGCTCGGTCATGAGGATTATTTTAGCAACTGGACTTCAATTCTAAAATAATCCCAAGTATCCGGAGCCCCGTACCACTTATTCGAGCTTGGTCTCCTCCACCTAGTGGCTGGTGGGTGCCAAGCGTGCTGGGTCCAGTTCAATTCGGCGTAATAACTGCGCGTTGAATGCCACCACGATGGTCGATAGCGACATCAATACCGCACCGGCCGCCGGGGAGAGCACGACACCGATGGGTGCGAGTACGCCTGCCGCCAAGGGCACGGCAATGATGTTGTAGCCAGATGCCCAAATTAGGTTTTGGATCATCTTGCGGTAGCTAGCGCGCGACAAGCTCATCATTGAAAGCACCGACCGCGGATCATCGCTGGCGAGCACCACCTCGGCGGATTCCATGGCGACATCGGTGCCGGCGCCAATGGCGATGCCGACTTCCGCGCGGGCCAAGGCTGGGGCGTCGTTGACGCCATCGCCAACCATGGCCACTGCCAGGCCGCGCTCTTGTAATTCGGTGACCTTGGAGTCCTTGTCCTGCGGCAGGACTTCGGCAAAAACCTCGTCAATACCCAGTTCTTCGCCAACGGCCTCGGCGACCTGCGTGGCATCGCCAGTAATCATCGCAACCTTGACGCCCTGCTCTTGGAGGGCCTGTACGGCCGCGCGGGATTCGGGACGAATCTTATCTTCAACCGCGAGAGCACCGATGATCTGACCATCGCGCACGACGTGCAGGACACCCGCGCCGCGTTGGGACCACTCCTCAACCTGCGCATCGAAAACCCCAGGGGTGGCAAGCTCTAGCTCGCGCAGCATATTCGGTCCACCGACGAGGACCTCTGCCCCATCGACGGTGGCCTGGATTCCACGACCGGCGGCAGCACTGAAATCGGAGCTGTGCAGCTGCTCCTGGGATGCTTCCGCGTGGTCTTCGGCTGCCTTGACGATGGCGCGGGCCAACGGGTGTTCACTATCGGCCTCGGCCGCGGCGGCCACTGCTAGCAGCTGCCCCTCGCTGATGCCCTCAACGGTTGCGACACCGGTGACCGCGTGCGCACCTTCGGTCAGGGTGCCGGTCTTATCGAAGAGGACGGCGTCGATAGTGCGCATGCGCTCCAACGCCATACGTTCCTTGATGAGTACTCCAGACTGTGCGGCCTGCTCGGTAGAGATCGCAATGACCAGTGGGATAGCCAAACCGAGGGCGTGGGGGCAAGCGATGACGAGCACGGTGACGGTGCGCACCACGGCGTCGCTTGGGCTACCGATAATGGACCAGACCACCGCGGTAATGAAGGCTGCGCTCAGCGCGAACCAGAAGAGCAACGCTGCGGCGCGATCGGCAAGGGCTTGGGCGCGGGAGGAAGATTCCTGCGCCTCGGCGACCATGCTTTGAATACCACCCAGGGCCGTATCCCCACCGATGGCCTCTACCTGGACGCGGACGGTGTTGTCTGTAGCTACCGTACCGGCGACCACGCGCTCACCTTTATCGCGGAAGACGGGCCGGGATTCACCGGTGATCATGGATTCATCGAACTCGGCTGAGCCTTCAACAATGGTGCCATCGGCAGGCGCCCGCGCCCCAGCGCGAACCAGTACTATGTCATCCACCGCCAGCTCAGAGACTGGCACGGTGTGGGTCTGCCCATCGATGATCTTCTCAGCCTCGTCAGGCAAAAGTTCTGCCAAGGCATCCAAAGCGGAGGAGGCCGCGCCGAGTGCACGCATCTCCAACCAGTGGCCCAGCAGCATAATGACGACCAAGAGGGCCAGCTCCCACCAGAAATCTAGGTCGAATCCTCCAATACCCAAGGTGGTGACCCATGAGGCAACGAACGCCACGGTAATGGCCATGGCGATAAGCAGCATCATCCCGGGCTGGCGGGATTTCAGTTCCGACCAGCCGCCTTGCAGGAACGGCGTGCCGCCATAAATGAAGATGATGGTGCCGAGCACCGGGGGAATCCAGGATGAACCAGTGAATTCGGGTACGCCGTAGCCGAGCAATTCTGCGACCATAGGGCTGAAGATGACGACCGGTACCGATAGCAGCAGCGACCACCAGAAGCGGCTGCGGAACATCGCCGCGTGCTCCCCGTGTCCGTGTCCGTGGCCGTGCTCGTGACCGTGACCGTGACCGTGATGGTCACCGTGGGAGTGTTCTTCGTGACCGCCATGATCTGTGTGTTGCGTATGGTCCGCTTCCGCGGCCTGGTGAGCACCGGAATGCTCACCGTGTTGGTGAGAAGTACTCATGAAGTTCCTTTCTTCTCCTCCTTGCACCATGAGGAGTCCTAGCTTCGGTGGAACACAGTGATGGTTACTCTCCCCACCATATACCCCGGGGAGGTATATTTTACAAGAACGGAAGGAGCCATTTTCGCATGAGAGGTGAAGTGGAACTACCGAAAAGTCCTTTCAGCTTAAACGACAGAAAGTGTTGCTGAGGTTGTCTCGTGAAATGTCCTAGGTTTGCTCCGTTTGAGTAGATGAGAAAATCTAACGCGCTTCAGGTGGCGTCATAAGGGACTACGTGCCCACAGTCTTTATTGGGCAAAAGATCCCACGCCTAGCAGATTTCAATAAAGCAGCGGAACCCGCTTGGTTAACTTTTAACAGAGCTTTACAAGAATTTCGATAAAGGGAAATCCTTATTGCTCCAGATTCTTTCCTTGGCGCGCTCAATTAAATCTTTATAGTAACTCAAACCCTCCGACGGCCTGTGCCTTTGCACTTGCAATTTCCTCTTCGCCAACCTAAACAATTTTGCCTAGTTCGAAAAAGTCTGCTTTAAGTACCGGATAGTCCCCAGCAAATGTGTCGGAACAATTGAATCAGCGCCAATGTCACAAATAGAAGGCAACCATACATAACGATGGTGGCCGGACTCATATCCCAAAACAGTTATCCATTTTAGGGCCTTAACGCTGAGAGCGGGGGCGATCTCGAAATGAGAAGGGGTCGAGTCTGTCGGAATGGTGCATCTGTGCCTTCTGCATCTCTGAACCAGTGACAGTGCCAGGCTCGGTTTTTGGGTCCGGCTCGGAGAAGGTGTTGGTTCATTAGGAGGTGCCTCGCCAAACACCTATAATCCCGAACCCACACACAAACCATTAGACACTCTCTTTTGGGTGTCCGCAGCGCACCTCCCCGGCACATAGTCGGACAGAAGGAAAGCAAAAAGCCACGACTCCCACACCCCCGTAGGTGGCTTTTCTTCAATGCTTCCAACAACGAGAAGTACTAGGGAAGTTCCTTTGTCACTGGAAGTCAAGAATTAAGAACCGTCAGCCTGCCGGAAATAAGCACAGCCGTGAAACTAAGTTCGCAAAAAGATGCAGATTGGGTTTAGGTGGAAAACTAGATCCATCTAAACCCAATCTGCATAAGTCCGAAACATGCGCTCTAACTATCTTGGCATCTTTCGCTCTTTTTGTCCCCAAAGGAGAATCCTCCCAAGATTAACGGTAACTTTCACTGCTATCCTGCGTCTCCTTCATAAGGGAATTAATCCAATCAGCATACGGGAAGATATCTGAGTGCCACATCTTCCCACCCCTACGGTCTTGGCAAGTGGGATTCGCTCCTCCTGCTGTATGAACAGCATAAATAGTGTTTCCGGAGTATACCGCGCCGCCGGAGTCTCCAGAGCACGACCAAGCGTCGGTAGTAGCAACACTCTGGAGAATGTTGGAAAAGCTGCCTGCTTCAAATGAGTACTTATCATAGTACGCAACTACACGAACCTCAGCTGTGGAGGGGAAATCATGGTATCCCCCATACCCTATCAAGCTCGCTTCATCATTAAAGGTTAAGGACTTTGTGGGTAGCTCAAATGAATCAGCAGTAATTCCGTCAGAAACTTTAATCAATGCAACATCTTCTGTTTCTCCCTTAGTATACACGTCTTCCACCTTCGCACTTTGACCGTCATATTGCCTAATGAATCCCGAAGCATTCTGACCATTGAGTCCTTGGACACAGTGACGTGCGGTTATCCAAAAACCATTTCTCAGGTGGTTGACCGTGCATCGCTTTTTCATTGCTTCCTCCGATTCTTTTATCCAAAGTTGTCCAACCCTGTCGTCTTGTTGCACAACTTTGCTCGAAGATTTTAGAGAAATCATTTCAGCAGGAAGTCCCTCTCGACCGCTATCCATCAACAGAGTACTTTCAAACTTCATCCCTATAAAAAGGGAGCCAAATACCAAAAGAACAGGTAGCAGCGGTGAGTGGAACGCTAGTTGCATTATGTGGCGCAGAGAGCCAGTCATTTCCTGCCAGACCGCTCAGCACTCATGGCTCTCGCCAACATCAAAAAGCCGACGGACAGCAAAGAAAAAAATGCTATGGCGCCAATCTCTAAGGAACTAGGATCGTCAAAGCATCTTGGCAGCAGGACAACGACCAGCGCCGCAGAAAAAGCACCGAAGAAAAGAATTGCAGCTTTCATTCCGCCCCCCTCAACTAAAGTTTAAAACATTCGACGACACCGGCGATATCGCCGGTGCCGAGGGTGGCAATCCCTCCAACGCAGGCTGCACATACCGCCGCGCCGATAGGCTCTACGCCACAGGCCGTTGCACAAGTCGAACCGATCAGTCCAGCAACCACTCCATTAACACCAAGAATGGCACCAATGCATGCGGTCTTCTCTCCCCAGCCCTGTAGCTCAGGGGCGTCAGGATCGGCCATTGGGACATTTTGATTAGCCTGGAGGGTGGCTCCGTCAACATAGTCAATGTCAAGGCCTTCGTCTTTAACAAGCTGATCATCCTTGAACACCTGGACGTTAAACTTGTTGTGAGAACCTTTTGTATAAAGCGTCTCCGATTGGCCAATTGGAGAGGAGTGATCTTCCGTCTTGTAGGCGACGGTTATGTTACTGAGGTAATTATATTCTCCCTCGTTCGAATAAGGCACAGTAACGAGATCAAAGCTTTCTCCGTCATCACTCTTTACCGTCGTAACCTTTGTATTGTCGAGATCAAGGCGATCGACGCCACCATGAGCATGGATTTTTCCCTTGCTGACATTTCCCTTAGCTTCTTTTAGAAGTTCTGCTTTGTCTGGAGACTGGGTTGTGTCCTTCGTGTTGGATGGGCCATTCGACGCTGCACAAGTACTGTTTGAAGCATTAGGTTCCTTATGTGGCATATCGACAGCGGCAGCAGTAGAAGCTGAACCGATTAAAATGGTGCCGACTGCAAAGAAAGACATAATCTTGGAAGCAGATTTCAACATGATACCTTCTCCTGGCTCGTTGACGTGAAGTGACTATTGGAAATCGCCGGAAGGTACCCGTTTTAGATCATAAATCTGCAGAATTGTCAGAAATAGAAAACTGTCAGAAATAGAAAGGGCAATTTCAATAGCTTTCCGACGTTAACATGCAAAATATATAATATGATAGGAGCGTGTCAAGTTGTGTGTGTGGGGTTAGGTTTATAGGTATTTGTCGAAGCGGTCGGGAAAGGCCACGGCCATTTGGTTGATGGCTTGTTTCCAGCCGGATACTCGTGCTCCTTCCACGAGCCTGCTGGCTGTAGCTGAGGCCCGTTTGCCTTGTTTCGCCCTCTTTAAGGCTCGTTTGTCTTCAATAGTGCAGATCATCAACCACAGCGTCTTTAACGCAGAATCATCATTAGTAAATTGGACCCGGTTACGCGTGGCTTTACGCAGCTGGTTGTTAAACGACTCAATGGAATTCGTCGTCATAGATGACCTTTCTGGCTGCTGGTGGGAACTGCAAAAATGGCACGAATCTATCCCATGCGTCCTGCCAGACCTTGACCGACTGAGGGTACTTCACACCCAGTTCAGACTCTAAAGAATTCCTTCAACGCTGCTTCTGCCGTGGATTCATCAGTAGCCGTATAAACCTTCTTCAACGCGGCTGATACAGCGCGGCGATCCCCGTAGGCCACCCACCGGTTCGCGGCGCGAATCAGGTGCACGATACAGGTTTGTACCATGGAATTCGGCCAGGTTGCCTCTAGAAGCCTCTGGTAGGCCTTTCAGCCCGTCACAGCAGACAATAAAGACGTCTTTGACCCCACGGTTAGATAAGTTGGCACATACATGTGCCCAAAACGATGCGCCTTCTTCTTTAGCAATCCATAGGCCCAAAATGTGCTTGATGCCATCTAAATCCACGCCGATAGCCATATAGGCAGACTTGTTGACAACCCTGCCACCGTCACGGACTTTAATGCGCAACGCATGGGCCTGACCCCCGGAAAGTGGACACGTCGGGGGTTAGCTATGCTGCTTTAGTCAGTGTAGCTGAAGTCTCGGCTTCAAAGACATCCGGCGCTACAAGATTGCACCAGAAGTGCCGCCGGCGCGTGTTGTAGCGCATGCACCACCGGAAGACTTCCTGACGGCAGGAGATCGGACTGTCAAAAACTTTCCTATCGCGCAAGACTTCCCGCTTGAGCGTGGCGTTAAACGATTCTGCTAGGGCGTTATCCGCACTCGTTCCTACCGCTCCCATAGACTGGCGCACACCCAACGACGAGCAATAGCTCCTAAAGGCTTGTGAGGTGTACACACTGCCGTGATCGGAATGGAATATAGCTCTGTCAAGACTGCCGCGTACACCGTGTGCGTGGGCTAGGGCATCGATGACCAATAAGACCCGCATGTGGTCTGCGAGTGCATAACCTGCACGTTTGCGTGAATGAAGTGTCAATGACTGTGGCCACATACATGTTTGTCCCTCCCTTACACGGAAGGTAGATAAATATCGCCGACGTAAACGCGGTTCGGCTCGTTGGCTGTGAATAAGCGGGCCTAGTAAATCTGGCATGACGCGGTGGCCAGGCTTACGCCTGACAGTGATGCATCGGCGGCGTTTGGTGAAGCCTCTAAGTCCCATGGCTTTCATAATTCGTGCAACTTTCTTGTAATTTATCGGGCCGAAAACCGTATCACTGTTGAGGCTTGCAGCGATGCGTTTAGCACCATAAAGACCAAGCTCATCATCAAAGATGGTTGTGATTCTCGCGCCAATAACGGCATCAGAATACATCTCTTATCCTGCGCTTTTTACGAGTTTGGACCCATTTATAAAACGAGGAACGATTCAGCTTTAACACATGGCACATCCGTGTGAGCCGAGTACTCGGTTCTGTGGTCATAGACACACTGAGAAGCAGAACGCCCGTGAGTTGCTTTAAGCAAAATTTTTGGCGGCCTTGCGCAGGATGTCACGTTCTTCGCGCAGTTGTGCGTTTTCTTTTGTCTCACTGGCGGATCCGCTCGGAATCATTCGCCGCTTGGGCTTTATCCTGCATGGCTTTTATGCGGGCACGTTTGCCGGTGCCGTACTTCTTGACCCAAGAATGCAGCGAGGCTCGGTTGATACCGAGCTCTGCTGATGCTGCGTTCAGCGAGAGGTCCTCATTGTTCTCATAGAGGGCCACAGCATCGCGTTTGAACTGTTCGGAATACCTGGACATAGTGGCAGATTACCTTTCTTCCCAACCCAACCAGGCTGGATATCAGGTGTCCACCAACTAGGGGTCAGGTCCTTCAAAGTATGCGGAGCTGACCGAAAGAATTACCGAAATCGTAAAAGACTCCGAATTCAGCTACGGCTACCGTCGCGTCTGGATTCAATTGAAGCAATCGGGAATCAAGGTCAGCGAGAAAGTTGTGCGCCGAATCATTACGGCCGAAGGGTTAACGGTGCGTTATGTTAAGAAAAAGCGTCGTTATTCGTCGTATCGCGGGGAGATTTCAGATGCCCCACCAAACTTGGTGAAACGGAATTTTCATGCTGATAAGCCTGGGCTGCTGTGGTTGACGGATATTTCAGAGTTTCCTGCTGATGACGGGAAAATCTACTTTTCAGCGTTGGTGGATTGTTTCGACGGAAAGATCGTGGGAGCAACAACGAGTTGCCATCCTAGTCAGCAGCTTGCAGACGACTGCTTAGCACAGGCGATTGAAAATGATGCGCCTGCGGATCCGACAAGATTAGTAATCCATTCCGATCGGGGTTGCCACTACCGAGGTAATAGTTGGATCCAAGCCTGCCAAGACATCGGTTTTGCTCGTTCAATGTCGAAGAAAGGGTGCTCACCCGACAATTCGGCGTGCGAAGGATTGTTCGGCCGAATGAAAAATGAGATGTTCTATGGACGTAAATGACGCCATCGTGAGGAACTAGAGAAAGCGATTCATGAATATGTCGACTTCTACAACGAACGAAGAATCAAGCTTGAGTTCAGCGGATTAAGCATCAATCAACGCCGACGCAAACTGCTACTCTGAATAGTCCTAAAAAATGTCCGCATCCCCTTTTGCTACTTAACCCAAAAGCCCTACTGGAAAAAGGCGACCCACCCCTAGACCCCAGATAACAAGAAAACCGGCACCCCAGAACAAAACAACTGAGATGCCGGTTCGCCAACGATGTCGCGACTGACCTGTCAAGCATGTCGCGACCCATGACACCTGTGGAGCATAGGAGAATCGAACTCCTGACCTTCTGCTTGCAAAGCAGATGCTCTACCAATTGAGCTAATGCCCCATTGTTCCGTGGTGGGCCTAGCTGGAATCGAACCAGCGACCTCATCGTTATCAGCGATGCGCTCTAACCGACTGAGCTATAGGCCCTTTAGCGGAACGAGAAGTAACTTTACATACTACCCCGGAAAGAACACAAATCGGCAGCTCAAAGAGGTTTTCAAAGGCACTCTTCGTTGGCCTAATGAGTACCCTACTTCGCGCTTAAAACTAGAAAAATGCCGGCAACCGTAGCTGCCGGCATAGTCTCCCACTCACAGTGGTCTAAATATCATCCAAGCTAACCTTTAGCCCGCCGAGGACATCCACGATGGCGTTATAGATGACGGCCATCAGCGGTGCGAGCAAGGTGAACAGGACGGCGAAAATAACGCCAATCAGCGCGCTGGCTGCGATCACCACACCAAAGGTGACCTCAAAGCCCCCGCCGACGCCGCCAACGAGGCTATTGACTGACTCCCATATGCCCACCTGGTGCAAGCCGATGTACAGCAGGCACACGGCCAGCAACCACGCGATGAGTCCGACGAGTGACAGGGCCAGACCAACGCGAAACGCCGAGGTGGGCGAAATGTGGTGGATGGTTACGTCTCGTCGTTCCATGTCCTACTCCTCATCCTTGGAGGCATCGCTACCCTTGTGGTGCTCTTGCTGGACCTCATCGACGGTCTTTTCGCCCTTGGCCACAGCCTGCGCGTCTTCCTCACCATCTTCTTCGACATTGCGGTCGATGGCAAGCAATTCGACGTCATCGGCAAGGTCAACCAAGCGCACACCCATCGTGGCGCGCGAGGAAGGACGAATCTGGTTTACTTCGGTGCGAATAACCCCACCGGCGGAGGTAATGGCGAAGATTTCATCGTCTTTATCAATCGAAATGGCACCAATAAGCTTGCCGCGCTTCGGAGTGTACTTGAAGGTCATGACACCCAAGCCACCGCGGCCCTGCGGGGTGTATTCCTCAATGGCGGTGCGCTTGCCGTAGCCACCTGAGGTAGCAACGAGTAGGAACTCGCCGTCGTGGACGACGGACATCGCCAGCAGCTGGTCATCGCCGCGGAAGCGCATGCCCTTCACACCGGCGGTAGCGCGGCCCATGGGGCGCAGCTGGTCGTCATCGGCAGTAAAGCGAATGGCTTGGCCCTGCTCAGAGGTCAGCAGGATGTCATCGCCCTCAGAAACGAGCTGGGCGCCGATGAGCGCATCGCCCTCGTTGAGATTGATGGCGATAAGGCCTGCGGAGCGAGCGGACTCGTAATCGGTCAGGCGCGACTTCTTCACGCGGCCCTGCTGGGTGGCCAGAACCAGGTATGGCGCATCCTCGTAGGACTGGATCTGAATGACCTGGGCGATCTTTTCCTCCGGCTGGAATTCCAGCAGGTTGGCCACGTGCTGGCCGCGGGCAGCGCGGCCGCTCTCCGGCAGCTCGTAGGCCTTCAGGCGGTAGACGCGGCCAAAGTTGGTAAAGAACAGGATCCAGTCGTGCGTGGAGCAAACGAAGAAGTTCTTCACAATGTCATCTTGCTTGAGCTCCGCACCGCGCACGCCCTTGCCGCCACGCTTTTGTGACTTATAAGTATCAACCTTGGTGCGCTTGGCATAACCGGTGGCGGTAATGGTGACCACGACGTTTTCGCGGGCAATGAGGTCTTCATCGGTGACCTCGCCGGAGGCAGGCAGGATCTCGGTGCGGCGCTCGTCGCCGTACTTTTCGACGATCGCTTCCAGCTCATCGTGGACGATCTGGCGCTGGCGCTCCTCGTGGGCGAGGATGTGCTTGAGGTCTGCGATCTCTTCTTCGATTTCTGCCAATTCATCGACGATCTTTTGGCGCTCCAGGGCGGCCAGGCGGCGCAGCTGCATCGCCAGGATGGCATCGGCCTGGATATCGTCGACATCGAGAAGCTCCTTCAAGCCCTCGCGCGCCTCATCAACGGTGGGCGAACGGCGGATCAGGGCGATGACCTCATCCAACATATCCAGCGCCTTGACCAAGCCGCGCAAGATGTGCGCGCGCTTTTCGGCCTCATCCAGGCGGTACTGGGTGCGGCGAACGATGACCTCAATCTGGTGCGCAACATAATTGCTCAGCATCTGATCCAGGCGCAGGGTGCGCGGCACGCCATCGACGATGGAAAGCATATTAGCGCCGAAAGAGGTCTGCAGCTGGGAGTGCTTGTACAGGTTATTGAGCACCACGCGGGCTACAGCATCGCGCTTCAGGGTCACAACAATGCGCATGCCCACGCGGTCAGAGGACTCATCTTCGATCTTGGAAATGCCGGCGATCTTGCCGTTGGCTACGGACTCCGCGATATTGGAGATGAGGTTATCGGGGTTGACCTGGAACGGCAGCTCCGTGATCACGATGGTCTGCCGGGAGCCGGATTCTTCGATGGAGGTCACACCGCGCATGCGGATGGAACCGCGGCCGGTGGTATATGCATCCTTGATGCCCTGATCGCCAACGATAAGGCCGGCGGTGGGAAAATCCGGGCCCTTCACGCGTTCCATGCAGGCCGCGAGCGCGGCATCCTCGTCTGCGTCTGGGTTCTCCAGCAGCCAGTAGATGGCCGAGGCCAACTCATTGAGGTTATGCGGCGGGATATTGGTGGCCATGCCCACGGCAATGCCGCCGGAGCCATTCATCAAAAGGTTAGGCACGCGGGACGGCAGGACGTCCGGCTCGCTGGTCTTGCCATCGTAGTTGGGCGAGAAGTCCACGGTATTTTCGCGGATATCGCGGACCATTTCCATGGCCAACGGGGTGAGCTTGCACTCGGTATAACGCATTGCGGCAGGGCCGTCGTTACCGCGGGAGCCGAAGTTACCCTGGCCATCGACAAGCGGGTAGCGCATATTCCAGGACTGCGCCAAGCGCACCAAGGTGTCATAGATGGCCGAGTCACCGTGTGGGTGGAATTGGCCCATGGTGTCAGAGACCGGGCGCGCGGACTTCACATAGCCGCGCTCGGGGCGGTAACCCGAATCGAACATGGCGTAGAGAATGCGGCGGTGTACCGGCTTTAGGCCATCGCGCACCTCAGGCAGCGCGCGGCCCACAATGACGGACATGGCGTAGTCGATATAGCTCGACTCCATCTCCTCATTAATGTCAATGGGAAAAATCCGATCAAAAAGATCGTCGTTATTGTCACTCATAAGGCCAAATTCTACCTTCTCCGGGCTTTATCGGCCTTATTTGCCGCACCGGTGGTATCACTGTGGTATCACTGGGGCATGGCAATGACATTGCGGCTTACCGCAGAACAAGATCACGCCCTTACCCTCTTGGCCTCCGCGCAAGGCACCTCCAAGCACGAGGCGGTGGTGCGTGCCATCGTGGCGGCGGCCTCGCGCACGCTTGCCGATGCCCACGTGCAAGCCACCGCCCGCGAACTCCTCCCCGGCCGCGCGGATCTAGAGGCCGAAATCCGCAGGGCGCGGAAGACCCAGTCATGAGCCCCGAACAGCTATACCTAGTGGCTCAAGAATTTTGCGCCCGCTTTAATCTCCGCATCATCAATTACTCCGCCTTGGTGGCCGCCGCGGCTGCCAGCACCGCGCGCCTGGAGGGCATAGCCATTCACGGCGATGAGCAACAGGCAGCCCAAGCCATGGCGGAGGTTTTAGAAAAGGTGCCAGCGTTAAATGCTGGAAACCAGACCTTCGCGCAGTACTGCGCCCGCGTCTATATGGCCACTAAATTCGCGTAAAGTATCGCACCATGTCTCACCTTTCTACCTTGATGCATGGATCCACCCGCACCGAGTTCATCGCCGAGTGCGGGGCTCTCGTTGAAAAAATCGCCTCCGCCCAATCCGGCATTTCTGGCATGGCCATTAAAGGCGGATTGGCCGCCGCCAAGAAGGCCGATGCCAACGTCGTCCCCAAGGCGCTGGAACGGATCCTGCCGGATGTCCTCGATGCCCTGGATCCGCGGTGGCAGGACTTTGCGGAAAGCGGGAAGGATGATTTTGGTGCCTTCCTTGAACCGCGGCAAGAAGAGGTCAGCGATGAAATTATGAATATCGCAGATAAGCACGTAGAAAAGGTGAACTCCGCCGCACTGCGCAACCCCTATAATTCCCTGCGCGGCAAGGCCACCAAGATCTTAAGCCCGGAAGTTCCTGCATTCGGCCGCATAGTACAAAAGCACATGTAAATAAATAGTTTCCACCGGTTTTCCTGCGGTTGAAGGTTTTCTGGACTGCGGAGTATAAGTGTGGAAGTGAATTATTCCCCGCATCATAAATCGTCGGCATCAGAAGCAAACCGTACCGACTACCCCGCCGGCCAAGACCCCGCCCGCTGGCGGGTTCTTATTATTGTGCTGGTCACGGTGTTCATGTCACTGATTAGCGTGTCCATCGTGAATGTGGCGCTGCCGTCGATTCAGTCTGGGCTTGGTGCCACGGATTCGGATGTGCAATGGGTGCTGTCTGGTTATGCGCTTACCTTCGGCGTGGTCCTCGTCGCCGCAGGGCGCGCCGGCGATCTCGTGGGGCGCGGGGGCATCTTCCTGCTCGGCATCGCCGTCTACACCATCAGCGCCGCCGTGGCGGGTTTCGCGCCGAATGCGCATTCTCTAAACATCGCGCGTTTTGTGCAGGGTGTTGGCGCCGGATTGCTGAACCCTCAGGGAGTGGGAATGATTCAGCAATACTTCCGCGGGGAAGAGCGCGGCCGCGCCTTTGGATACTTTGGCGCCACCGTGGGAATCGCGGTGGCTATCGGCCCGGTACTGGGTGGCTTCCTCATCAAGATCGGCGGCCCTGACCACGGGTGGCGGCTGACCATGCTGGTCAATGCGCCTATCGGCCTGCTGGCCATCATCTTAGGCCTCATGTGGTTCCCACGCCCGCTATTTTCCCGCGTCCGCGATGCCGCGGGCAATAAGCTGGGAATCTTCAAGGCGCTGGCCACCCTGGATCCCATCGGCGCGCTCATTCTCGGCGCCGCAGTATGGTGCATCCTCTTCCCCTTCATGGACTCCACCGGTTCCCCGGCCGTGTGGTGGCTGCTTCTCGCGGGTGCCGTGCTCATTGGTGTGTGGGTGCTGTGGGAGCGCCACCACAAGGCTACCGGCCATCCGCCGATGGTGGATCTCAATATCTTTGCCACCTCGAGCTTCCGCAATGGCACCATCATCGCCACGTTGTGGTTTATGGGCATTACCAGCATCTGGGTGCTCGTGGCGTTGTACTTCCAAAATGGCCTGGGTTACTCCGCGCTCGCGGCCGGCTCGGTGGGCATTCCGTCCGCACTCCTCAACTCCATTACCGCCACCATCGCTGGCCGCAAAATCTCGCGGTATGGGCGCATAGTGGTCATCATCGGCATGCTGACTACCATCTTCGGACTCTTCACCACGGTGGTCTTTATTTGGGGCACCACGCATTGGGGAATGAACGAATGGTGGCTCATCCTTTCCTTGGCATTTATTGGGCTCGGCCAGGGTGCCGTGGTCTCCCCTAACCAAACCCTGACCTTGGCACAGGTCCCAGACAACTACGCCGGTTCCTCCGGCGCGGTCCTGCAAACCGGCCAGCGCATCGGCACCGCCATCGGCCTGGCCGTCATTACCGCCATCGTCTTTGCCATGCTCCAAAGCACCTCCGGAGATTGGCCCGTATCCATCATGACCGGTTTCGGTGTCATCATCGCCGTTTGCCTGGTGTCCTTGAGCTTTGGGTTTGCGGATCAGCGCGCTTCCCGCAGCTAATACCTCTCCCCATAGTTAGAGCCCAGCGTGGATAATTCCACGGTGGGCTCTGGCTTGTCCCCAGCCCCTATACGCAGAGGACTAGGCCAGCGGTTTAGATATCCAGGAAGCGGACATCCTTCGCGCGGCGGGTAATGAAGGAGCGGCGAGCGGCCACGTCATCTCCCATGAGGATGGAAAACAGCTCATCGGCGCGCTGCGCGTCTTCCAGATCCACGCGGCGCAACAGGCGCGTGGAGGGATCCAGGGTGGTCTCCCAGAGCTCGGAGGCGTTCATCTCGCCCAAGCCCTTGTAGCGCTGGATGCCGTCATCCTTGTTGATCTTGCGGTTTTGCTCCAGGCCTTCTGCCAACAGCTTATCGCGCTCATCATCAGAGAAGGCGTAGCCCGGAGTGCCCTTAGACCACTTCAGCTTGTAGAGCGGCGGGTTAGCCAGGTACACGTGGCCATCCTCAACCAACTGCGGCATAAAGCGGAAGAGCAGGGTCAACAGCAGCGTGGCGATGTGCTGGCCGTCCACGTCGGCATCGGCCATCAGCACGATCTTGTCGTACCGCAGCTTCTTGATATCGAATTCCTCGTGGATGCCGGTACCCAACGCGGTGATGATGGCTTGGACCTCGGCATTTTTTAAGACCTTATCCATGCGGGCCTTTTCCACGTTCAGGATCTTGCCGCGCAAGGGCAAGATGGCCTGGAACATAGAGTCACGGCCGGCCTTCGCGGAACCGCCCGCGGAGTCACCCTCCACGATATAAAGCTCCGAACTCCGCGGATCCTTAGAACGGCAATCCGCAAGCTTGCCGGGCAGTCCGCCCAGATCGGTGGCGGACTTGCGGCGCACCATCTCGCGCGCCTTACGCGCTGCCATGCGGGCATGCGCCGAGGAGACGGCCTTATTGATGATGGCCTTTGCCTCTGCCGGGTTGGCATCAAACCAGTCATTGACGTACTCGTTGACCGAGCGCTGCACAAAGCCCTTGATCTCGGAGTTGCCCAGCTTGGTCTTGGTCTGGCCCTCGAACTGCGGATCACCCACCTTGACCGAAATGACGGCGGCCAAACCTTCGCGACAGTCATCACCGGAAAGGTTGCCGTCCTTGTCCTTGATGAGCTTGTGCTCCTTGGCATAGCGGTTCATCAAGGAGGTCAGGGCTGCGCGGAAGCCCTCTTCGTGCGTGCCGCCCTCGTGAGTATTGATGGTATTGGCAAAGGTGTGCACGGACTGCTTGTAGCCCTGGTTCCACTGCAAGGCCACCTCGACCTCGTGGTCCTCGCCTTTTGACTCGAAGGACACGATGGTGGGGTGAATAGCGTTCTTGGACTTATTGAGGAATTTTACGTAGTCCGTCAGGCCCTCCGGGTAGTGGAAGGTGATCTTCTTGCGGCGCTTCTTATCGGCCTTGGTGACGTTCTTGGAATCGTCTTCCTCGTTAAAGGTATCGCCGGCATCAGGAACATCATCAAACGACGTCTCATCCGCACTCGCCTCACCGGATTCCGCATCCGCGATTTCCTCGAGCTCGATCTGCTCTTGGGTCACGCGCTCATCAATAAGCTCGATGGTCAGGCCCTTGTTCAGGAAGGCCATCTCCTGCAGGCGGCGCGCAATGGTGTCGTAGTCGAACTCGGTGGTTTCAAAGATCTCCGGATCCGCCCAGAAACGAATCTTGGTACCAGTGCCGCGGGCGTTGCCGCCTTCCACAAGGTCATCCGGGATGGCGTTCTGGAAGTTTTGGTACCAGTGCTTGCCCTCACGCTTGATCTCCGCCTCCACGCGGGTAGACAGGGCGTTGACCACGGAAATACCGACGCCGTGCAAGCCGCCGGAAACGGCATAGGAATCGGAGTCGAATTTACCGCCGGCGTGCAGCTGCGTCATGACCACCTGGACGGTCGGCGCACCAGAGGCGTGCATCTCCACAGGGATGCCGCGGCCATTATCGATGACCTCGACGCCGCCGTCTTCCAAAAGCTTGACGGTGACCTTATCCGCGAAGCCTGCCATGGCCTCATCAACGGAGTTATCAACAATCTCCCAGATAAGGTGGTGCAAACCGCGCGATCCGGTGGAACCGATGTACATACCGGGGCGCTTGCGGACGGCCTCTAGACCTTCCAGGATCGTAATTGATCCAGCATCATATGCGTGTTCTTCAGCCACGGATTCGTGCTCTCCTTTTGGCTATAGCTAATTCTAAAACTTTCACTATTCTACACGCATACCCCCTACTGAATGACACCCCACACCGGCCAGAGGTAGCTATGTGGCGCGCTCTGTAGTTATTTATCTTTTAAAGGGCAGAGCTAACCTGCTCCTATTAGCCACTTATCAGCCGTAGGTATCTTGCGAACCTTGCGGTTTTACCCACTGCCGACCCTCGTAATTGCGCTGCTGCCGCGGGCCGTGGATGCGCAGCTCAGCAATGACATCGGGGCCGAGCCGGTCCGCAATTTTGCGCAGGATTTCCCGCTGCAGGTAGCGCAGTTCTGTGGCCCAGGTGGAGTTATCGCAGGAAATGTAGACGATCTTGTCCTTGATTTTCTGCGGCTGCGTATGGGCAGCGATGCGCTCGCCCACCAGGTTTTCCCAATTTCCCATGACCCAGCCGTGCGCTAATTCATGCTTCCAGCCGCGGTGGGAAATCTCCTTTTTAATCTGTGCACCCAGGCTCGGCACATCAATCTTTCGCCGCGGCCTCCTGCCATCGGCGCCGGTAGGCCTGCCCACCTGGTAGCCGCGATAGTTCTGCGGCTGGGCATCCGCCAAGGATGGCACCGGCATCTTCGGCACTGGGCGCGTAAGCTTTGGCGGATTCTTCGAGGTAGAGCGCACCAACCGGAAGTATTGGGTGACGGGATCCGTGCGTTGCCTGCCGGTTTCCCCTTCTTCCTCACTCATGCTTCTTCCTCGCTATCCTCTCCTGCGGTTGCTTCCGTGTGCAGGGTGGAAATGCGCCCCTGGTCCGTATCTTCCACTCCTACCCGGTAACGCACGATGGGCTCCAGGTTATCCGGTAAATCCTCATCCACCGCGGCGGTGATAAGCACCTGTTCTGCCGTGGCGGCCAGGTGAACCAGCTGGGTGCGGCGCTTGGCATCGAGCTCGGCAAAGACATCATCCAAGATGAGGACCGGATCTGATCCCCCTTCTTGGCGCAGGAGCTCAAACTCCGCCAGGCGCAGGGCGATGGCATAGGACCAGGTTTCGCCGTGGCTAGCAAAACCCTTGGCCGGCTGATCCCCCAGGTGGAGCACGAGATCATCACGGTGCGGGCCCACCAGTGAGATGCCGCGCTCGATCTCGCGCTGCCGGGCAGAGGCCAGCTCGGTCAGCATGACGGCCTCCAGCACCTCGCGGTCAGAGGTATCAATGGTGGATTTATACTCCACGTGCGCAGGCCGCGACTCCGGCGCGAGGCCGGCATAGGCGGCGGGAATGTGGTCCAAGAGGGCATCGACAAGCGCAAGGCGCGCCACAATGACCTGTGCACCTAAGCGCGCGAGCTGGGCATCCCACGTATCCAGCGTCGATAGCGCCGAGGCGCCGTCGCTATCGCCGTAGCCGCGCCGCAAGCTTGCCGATGCCGACTTCAACAACGCATTGCGCTGCTTTAATACCTTGTCATAATCCGCCTTAACCCCAGCTAGGCGCGGGGTCCGCGAGGCGATGATGCTATCGAGATACGCGCGGCGCCCCGCGGGCTCACCGCGCACCAAGGCTAAATCCTCAGGGGAAAACAGCACCGTTTTCACCACGCCGAGTAACTCGCGCGGGCTGCGCAGCCTAGTGCGGTTAATCTGCGCCTGATTGGCGGCATGTGGTTTGACCAGCAAGTGGGTGGTTAATTCACGCCCCTGGTTGACGGCAGTAAGGGACACCCGGGCACTCTGCGCACCCTGGCGCACCAGCGGCGAATCATGGGAGACGCGGTGGGAAGACAGGTGAGCGGTATAGCCCACGGCTTCCACGATATTGGTCTTGCCAAAGCCATTGCGGCCCACGAACAGAGTGATCCCCGGGCCCAGCTCAAGTTTTAGTTCGGGCCATGAGCGAAAATCCCGAACATCGAGATCCCTTATAAACATTAACCTGGCAGGCGAACCGGCATTAAGAGGTAAGTGAAGTTGGTCTGCGGCGTGGGGAAATTGCCATCCTCATCTGCTTCCGGCAGCTCTTCTGGCTCCGGGATCATGATGGCGGGGCGGGAAGGCTCCGTGAACCCGAAGACCACGCGATCGGTGTTGATGACAGCAAGGCCATCCTTCAAATAGCCCGGGTTGAAGGCGATCAAGAATTCATCGCGGCCGTGGAATGCGCACGGCAGCGTCTCGGTGGCATTACCGGCATCGGCGCCGGCGGACAGGGTGACCTGGCCATCGGCAAATTCCATGCGGATCTGCGCATTGCGGTCCGTCAACAAGGAAACGCGGCGAATGGCTTCTTGCAGCGGCGCCACCTCAACCGAGGCAATATTCGTGTGGGACTTGGGAAGCAAGGGCTGGACGTTTGGGAAATCCGCATCCAGCATGCGCGTGGTGGTTTCGCGGTTATCCGCATGCAGGCCAAATAGGCCATCGGCGCCGATATTATCGCCGGAGCCCACCGCAATCTCAATGGGAATATTCAAATGTGGATCCAGGCTGCGCCCGGTATCTTGCAGGGTCTTTGCCGGGACCAGAAGCTTAGCCTCAACGTCCTCAGCCGCCGGCTCCCACTCCAGGGTGCGCATGGCCAAACGGAAACGGTCCGTAGCCGTCATCTCAATATCCTTGCCGTGGATATCCATGTGCACGCCAGTAAGCATGGGCAGGGTGTCATCCTTGCCGGCCGCGGCCGCAACCTGCTGGATCGCCTCTGCGAATAGCTGCGGTTGGATCGTTCCGGTGACCTCAGGCAGGACCGGCAATTGCGGGTAATCATCGAGCGGGATGAGAGGTAGCTCAAAGCGGGAAGAACCACAAGCAACCAAAGCCTTGGAATCTACCTGGGAGATCTCCACTTCCTTATTGGGCAAGGTAGCCACGATATCTGAGAGCAATTTACCGGCGACGGCGATTTGGCCGGGCTCATCCACCATGCCCGCGATGCGCACCCGGGTAGAAACCTCGTAATCAAAGCCGGTGAACTCTAAGCCGTTGTCATCAGCGGTGATGAGCATCGCGCGCAGCACGGGCTGGGTGACCTTGGAAGGCAGGCTGCGGGCAACCCACGCTACGGCGTTGGCAAGGTCATCTTTGGCAACGCGAAATGACACGGCTTCATCCATGGTGCGAAGAGCTCCTCTTAGGCGGGGTAGGAATGTGTAACTTTCAAAAGCTGGCTTCCAACTTACCGCATCCGGTGAACCTTGTAATTTTCCCTCCGCCCGTCCGAGCCAGCGCCGCGTGCTCGGGACCGGGCACAATTTCACACATCCCCTTTCTACTTACAAGATCAGAGAAATAATTTAGTAGTAGTAATAAGCGCTGTGGGATCTGTGATCAACGGGGTAAATGACAAGTTCAGCGCGGCGATCCGGGGTGTGCCAATTCTTGTGATCTTGCTGTGATCAACTGGCCCGGAGTGTGGATAAATATGCGGGTCATCGTTTTATCCACAGTCTTTAGTAGTTATCCACGGATCTGCACACAGTGCTGATCACAGGGGCGTCTGTGCTGGATAGGGCCTGTGGAATTTAAAACTGTGAGCAAAATCTACAAATTACATCCATGAAATTACACAGGTGTGGATAACTCTGTGGATAGCTGTTTATACGACTCTTACCGGCACATAGCCCCTGGTAGGCGCCGGTAGGCGGTGGTGGAAGGTGGGGGCATCGGCAAGCGCACCGCCTGCTTACAAAAATGGCGCCTTCCTGTTATTCAAGGAAGACGCCACCGGGTGGTTGTGTTTTTCTCTAGCCGCGACCGCGATTCTTGATGCGCTGGGTCAGGGACTGAATCTCGTCGTAGGTATTGCGCTTTTCCGTCATCTCTTTGCGGATCTTGCGATCGGCATAGATCACCGTGGTGTGGTCCTTGCCGCCGAATTGCTCGCCAATCTTGGGCAGCGAAAGCTCGGTCAATTCGCGGCAGAGGTACATGGCCAGCTGGCGGGCGTGGGCCACCGCGCGCTTCTTGCCGGCACCGCGCAGGGTTTCAACATCAATATCGAAGTATTCCGCGGTGACTTCCATGATGGAGGCTGCGGTAATTTGCCGATCAGCAGAATCCGGCGCAAGATCGCGCAACGCAATTTCTGCCATTTCCACGTTGATCGGCTCATTGACTAAGGACGAGTAGGCGGATACGCGAATGAGCGCGCCCTCAAGCTCGCGGATGGAGGATTCGAAGCGCGAGGCAATGAGTTCCAGGACGGAACGATCCACTTCAGTGCCATCGGCGGCGGCCTTCTTCATCAAAATGGCAATGCGGGTTTCCAGATCGGGCGGTTGAATATCCGTAATCAACCCACCCTCAAAGCGGGTGCGCAGGCGATCCTCCAGCGTGGTGAGCTGTTTTGGTGGGCGGTCCGAGGACAAAATGATCTGTTTATTGGCCTGGTGCAGCGCATTGAAGGTGTGGAAGAACTCCTCCTGCGTGGATTCCTTGCCCTCTAAGAACTGGATATCATCCACCATCAAAATATCGAGGTTGCGGTAGCGCCGCTTGAAGGATTCCTGGCGGTCATCGCGCAAGGAATTAATATAATCATTCGTAAATTCTTCCGAGGACACGTATTTCACACGCAGCCCTGGGTGCAGCACCTGTGCGTAGTTGCCGGCGGCATGCAAAAGGTGCGTTTTACCCAGACCAGAACCACCCCAAATAAACAATGGGTTATAGGCGCGGGCGGGATTTTCCGCCACCGCCACCGCCGCGCCATTGGCAAAACGATTCGATGAACCGATGACGAAGCTTTCAAAAGTGTGCTTCGGGTTCAGCGAGGTCTCCCGATTGGGATCGTGCGCCGGGGCCTCCCGCGGAATGCGCGCGGCATTCGCAGATCCGCCGAACTCTGGTTGCTGGCGGTTATAGTCCTGCTGGCCGGTGTAGTGCTCCGCCAATTCATCCAGGCTTGCCGGGGCATGGCTGGACCGCCAATTAGGCGGGGTCTGACCTGCGGTGGGGTTGTGGTTTCCGCGGGCTGCCGACGCATCTGTTTGCTGGGGGCGAGAGACGTAATTTTGCGCGGAAGAAGAATCATTCTGCGCCGGCGGCATGTATTGTGCCTGCGGGTTGGGCTGGGAGGAAGGAGCCTGCGTGCTTGCCGATGCCCCTCCTGGTGCCGGTTGCGAATTCGACGGGTTGGCAGGTGGTTGTGGCTCCTGCGGGGTAGCTAAGGTAACGGCGAAGGAACACGGGCGGCCGAGGTGGCGGGTAAGGGCCTTGGAGATGTATCCGCCGAGCTCATTTTCTACAACTTCTTTGGCGTTGACATTTTCCGCTGCGACAAGCGTGTAGCCTTCCACCATCATGATCGGGCGAACCAACTGCAGGTAAAGGCGTTGTGTATGCGAAAAGCTCGGGACCTCAGAGTTGGGTTGCTCGGATTGCGCGAGCAGATCATCGACGATCGCGCGCCAGACAGCTTCTAGGTTCGCTTGTGGTTCAGTCACAACGGGCTACCTTCAATAATTCTCTCGGGGACGGGTGGACAGTAAATAACAAATTCCACGGTGGATTCCACCGCGGTTTTCACAGTGGTTTTTATCGAGTCACCTCGATCTCCACAGAGTTATCCACAGGTGTGGAAGAAATAGTTATTCACAGCTTAGTGCATGGCTGTGGATAACTTGTGATAGACCACTTTATAGCTTTGTACTGCGGAAATACTAAAACTCTCAAGTGGTTATTTAGAGTTATCCACAACGGTTTGCTAGCTGTGGAATTCGATTACTTAGTTCTACCGCCGCGAAGGCGGGTGTGTCTAACGGAAGATTTATACTTAAAATGCAAGCGGCTATGGACCATCGCGACGCGCTGGATTAGCCGCAGGATGAGCGCCAAAACTGGCCTTCTAGCTGCAGGAAAAAACACTTATGTAATTTCGGGTGTACCCGAGTGTCGATTTGTTTCCAGCGGTTTAAATCACGTAATCTGGCATGGTCTATTGCAACAGAGAGTTGCGCGTGAACAGGACAGCGTCACTTCGCATTGGCAGGGCTTACCAGAGCTCGCCGAGCGTTTGGTTAACAGTGACGCGTCAGGTTCATGGAATCCATTCATCAGTGGATGTGCTGCCGTTTTGTGGCGGCAGTATGTCCACGTACAACTTCAAGGAGAATTGACGTGGCAAAGGGTAAGCGCACGTTCCAGCCGAACAACCGTCGCCGTGCACGTAAGCACGGTTTCCGTACTCGCATGAGCACCCGCTCCGGTCGTGCAATCGTGGCCGCTCGCCGCAAGAAGGGCCGCGCAAAGCTGTCCGCATAAGTCATGCTGCCAGCCCAACACAAGCTCACATCGCCGCCGCAATTTCGGCGGACGATGAAGGGCAGTCGCCGGCAGGGCACTCGCACCGTCGTCGTGCATGCGCGCGATACTATGAGTGCGAATTCCAATGGCACCATGGGCAATCCGGCCGAGATCGCGGCCACTGGGCCGCGATTCGGCCTCATTGTTTCTAAAGCCGTCGGGAATGCAGTGGTACGCCACCGCACCTCCCGGCGGCTTCGCCATGTGTGCATGACGCTCATCCCCAAGCTCCCCGCGGGCGTGGATGTTGTGATTCGTGCGCTACCTGCAAGCGCGAGCGCTACCAGTGAGCAATTAGAAAAAGATATTACTAAGGCGCTGCGCAAGCAATGGGATATCTAAATACCCGTGGGGAAGAAATTCCTGCAGCCTCCGGACTGGCCGCACCGCTGGTTAAAGCGGTTCGTTTCTACCAAAAACATGTCTCGGGCCTTAAGATGGTATCAACCTGTCGGTTCGAACCGACATGCAGTGCTTATGCCTTAGAGGCGTTGTCCAGACACGGCGCGTTTAAAGGTACGGCGATGGCAATGGCTAGGGTGTGCAAATGTGGGCCCTGGCATCCGGGCGGATTCGATCCAGTCCCGGTACCGGTCACCAACAACAACTGAGGATTAAACACTCGTGCTTAATTTCATTTACTGGCCAATTTCGGCCGTTTTATGGTTCTGGCACTGGCTGCTATCCCTCGTAATGGATCCCGCCTGGGGCATTACGTGGATTTTGGCCATCGTGCTGCTGACCTGGACGCTGAAGGCGCTCATGGTCAAGCCCACCGTGAGCCAGATTCGCTCTTCGCGCAAGATGCAGGAAATCCAGCCCAAGGTGCAGGAAATCCGCGCGAAGTACGGCAACGATCAGGCTCGAGCCGCGCAGGAAATGCAGAAGGTCTATAAGGAATCTGGCGTTCGCCCGATGGCCGGCTGCCTTCCGGTCTTGGTGCAGATTCCAATGTTCATTGGTCTTTTCCACGTGCTGCGCTCGTTCGACCGCACGGTTGCTGTAGCCGGCGGCATTGGACACCCCAGCGGCGAACCGATGTCCATTGAGGCCAACGCCAATACCGCGAACTACATCTTTAAACCGGAGCTCGTCCAGCAGTTCTTGGATGCCAAGATCTTTGGCGTTCCGCTGGTTACGAACCTGCGCCTGAACTCGCCCCTGGTGGAAGGCGTTACCACTACCACCCAGGCGGCGTTCATCATTGTGCCGATGATTGCCGTCATTGTGGTGCTGATGCACTTTAACGCGCGCATGAGCCTG
Source organism: Corynebacterium sp. MSK310 (assembly GCF_030227355.1). NCBI lineage: Bacteria > Bacillati > Actinomycetota > Actinomycetes > Mycobacteriales > Corynebacteriaceae > Corynebacterium > Corynebacterium sp. MSK310. The sequence goes on along the minus strand of NZ_JASPFZ010000007.1, from coordinate 58,767 downwards.
AACCGCCAAGAAAAGCGCCGCGCCCAGGGCAAGACCTCGGCTCCGCAGGGTCAGAATGCAGAAATGATGCAGCAGCAGATGGCCATGATGTCCAAGATGATGCTGTGGGTCATGCCCGCAATGCTGATCTTCTCCGGCTTCATCTGGCCCATCGGTTTGCTGTTCTACATGCTGTCCAACACCGTGTGGACCTTCTTCCAGACCCGCATCATCTACGGCAAGATGGACCGCGAAGAAGAAGAGGAAGAGGCCGCTAAGATTGAGGCTAAGCGCACTACCGCTCCAAAGCCTGGCGCTCGTAAGAAAGACAACCGCACGAAGAAACAGCGGAAGAACGACAACTAAACAGCTACTGAGGAGATTCTCATAGTGTCCGAGATGGACCCGTCTGCAGTATTTGGCTCTCGCCTGCCGCTTGCGCAGGAATACCACGATTCGCTCGCTACAGACGGGTCCACTCGTGGTTTTATCGGCCCGCGCGAGGTACCGCGCCTATGGGAGCGCCACATCTTAAACTGCGCAGTTATTGAACAAGTCATTCCGGAAGGCGCCACGGTTATCGATGTCGGCTCTGGCGCCGGATTGCCCGGCATTCCGCTGGCCATCGCTCGCCCAGACCTGCACATCACGCTCATTGAGCCGCTTTTGAAGCGCTATAACTACCTCAACGAGGTAACCGAAAAGCTGGGGTTAGATAATGTCACCGTGCTGCGCGGGCGCGCCGAAGAAGGTCCCATTAAAAAGGCAGTGGCCGGCGCGGACGTCGTGACCTCCCGCGCAGTAGCTCCCCTGGGAAAACTGGCAAAGTGGTCGCTTCCCCTAGTGCGCAAAGGCGGGGAAATGATTGCGCTGAAAGGTTCTTCTGTACACGAAGAGTTGGAGCGCGATGCCGCAGATATTAAGAAGGCCGGCGGCGGAAAGGCCGAGGTCACGACCGTTCACGGAACCACGATTATCCGTGTCCCGCGCGTGAACTAAAGTAGACGGCATGACTAATCCGCGCCTTATCACCATTGCTAACCAGAAGGGCGGCGTAGGTAAAACCACCTCCGCCGCCAACTTGGCCGCAGCCCTTGCTACTGAAGGCAAGAAGGTATTGGTCATTGACCTTGACCCCCAGGGAAACGCATCGACCGCCATGGGCGCGGAACATAGCTCAGGAACCGATTCCAGCTATGAATTGCTCTTGGGCGATTGCACTGCGGAAAAGGCTATGCAGGCTTCCCCGCATAATTCCAACCTTTATTGCATCCCCGCGACCATCGATCTTGCCGGCGCGGAAATTGAGATGGTGTCCCTCGTCCGCCGCGAATTTCGGCTTTACGATGCCCTCCATAACGGGTTCCTAGAAGAACACGGCTTTGAATACGTCTTTATTGATTGCCCGCCATCTTTGGGTTTGCTGACAATCAATGCCATGACATGTGCAGAAGAAGTCATCATCCCTATCCAGTGTGAGTACTACGCACTGGAGGGCGTGGGCCAGTTACTGGGCAATATCACGATGATTCGCGAACACCTCAATGAAGATCTGCATATCTCTGCGGTGCTCCTTACCATGTATGATGCACGTACACGTTTGGCCGAGGATGTGGCCGATAACGTCCGCGAGCAATTTGGCGCCGTTGTCATGGGCAACGTCATCCCGCGTTCAGTGCGCGTCTCAGAGGCGCCTGGTTACGGGACTACGGTCATTGATTACGCCCCTTCGTCCACCGGCGCACGGGCGTACCTCGCTGCGGCTCGCGAGCTCAACAGGCGCGGTGATTATCGCCCGCATCCCACCACGGGAGCGATTGGCGTGAGCCCCGAAATTTATGCGGAATTGGAAGGATAGGATTTCATGGCAGAACAAAAGCAAGGTGGCCTAGGCAAAGGCCTAGCCGCTCTCATCCCGTCCGGCCCCGACGCACCCACCCGCAAACCACGGCTGGGTGATTCCGCCGCAGATATTATCCTGGGAAATTCCACGGGAAGTAATGAGCGCAAGGCGCGCGGCGAGAAGCGCGTAAAGGGCGCTCCCACCATCCAACAGGGCTCTGGGTCCAAGTCCTCCAAGAAGCGGCAAGCTACGCCTGCAGCAATCGGTGCGACTTACCGCGAGATTTCCGTGGGGGACATCGTCCCCAACCCCAAACAGCCGCGCACCGTTTTTGATGAGGATGAGCTCAGCGAGCTGGTTCACTCCATCCGCGAGTTCGGCCTCCTACAGCCGGTCGTGGTCCGCCCCTCCGAGGAAGGCGGATTCGAGCTCATCATGGGTGAGCGTCGTTGGCGCGCCTCCTCCAAGGCTGGCTTGGCCACTATCCCGGCCATCGTGCGCGACACCAAAGACGACAATCTGCTGCGCGATGCCCTGCTGGAAAACATCCACCGCGTTCAGCTCAACCCTTTGGAAGAGGCACACGCTTATCAGCAGCTTCTAGAAGAGTTTGAAGTAACCCAGAACGAATTAGCGGACCGCATTGGCCGTTCGCGCCCGCAGGTGACCAATATGCTCCGCCTGCTACGGTTGCCGGTGGATGTGCAGAAGCGAGTTGCCGCAGGCACCCTCTCGGCCGGTCACGCGCGCGCTATCTTGGGCCTCGACGATAAGGAAGCGATGGACTACATCGCGGACCGGGTAATTTCGGAGGGCTTGTCCGTGCGTGCCACCGAGGAAGCCGTGACGCTATATAAGCGCGACGGGAAACCCGCAGAGAATAAGAAGAAGTCCCAAGTACCACAGCCGCAATTTTTCACCGACTCGGCCGAGCGCCTCTCGGATCGCTTCGATACTAAGGTCACCGTGACCATGGGCAAGCGCAAGGGCAAAATGGTCGTAGAGTTCGGCGACCAAGAAGATTTCGAGCGCATCATGGCGCTGATGGAGCGGGATAAATAACCTGCTCCTGTGGCAGGTTCCCCAGCTGCCTGCCACATTCGCAAAGTTAGTGCCCTCCTCTTTAGAGCGAGGGCACTATTTTTTAGAAAAGATGAAGTGGCCCTTGGCTTGTTCTTCCTCATGTTCGGCGCCCAGCGGAATGCCCTTGCGCTCGCGCAGGAGTAGGGCTGCAATAAATCCGACGATGCTTGCGGAGACAAGATATACGGATACCGCAAAGGTCGTGCCCGTTGCTTCTACCAACGAGGCCGCGATCATCGGGGCGAAGGCACCGCCGAGAACGGAGCCGATGGCATAGGTAATCGATACGCCCGAAGCGCGAATGGATGCTGGGAAAAGCTCTGTATACATGGCAGATTGCGCACCATAGGTTAAGCCGAGCCCAACCGTCAGGAAGATGAGGGCGGAATAAAGCAATCCCAGGGACGCCGTATTAACCAGCGGGAAAAGGGCCGCAGCGCCGATCGCTTGAATGACAAATCCGACGAGATACGTCGTGCGGCGCCCGATATAATCCGATAACCAGCCAGCGAAAAGCGTAAAGATGAGCCACGTGAAGGCCGATAGCGTGACGGCATTGAGGACATCGCCACGCGCGAGCGAGACCGGACCCTCGGGGTTGGTGGCGTAATTTTGGATATAGCCACCGGTGGTCATATAGCCCACGGTGCCGTTACCTGCAAAAACTAGGGCCGCGACGAGGACAAGCGGAAAATAGCGCTTGAACAAGATACCAATGGGGTTTGCCGCCTCGCGTTTCTTATTATCTGAGATCTCTTGAAAGACCGGTGACTCATCCACGCCGATGCGGATGGCATAGCCAATGATGACTAGGACGAAGGAAAGCAAGAACGGCACGCGCCAACCCCATTCAAGGAAGGCATGCCCTGGGGCGATGATATTCATGATGGAAAGCACGCCAGAGGACATCAGCAGGCCGATGGGGACTCCGATCTGTGGCCCAGCGCCAAAGAGGCCGCGCTTATCGTTGGGAGCGTGTTCAACTGCAAGCAGTACCGCGGAACCCCATTCTCCCCCGGCAGAGATGCCTTGAATGATGCGGAGGAAAATCAACAGGATGGGAGCCCATACTCCCGCCGTATCGTAGGTAGGCAGGAGGCCAATTAAAGTGGTGGCCCCACCCATGGCAAAAAGGGTGACCATGAGGACGAGGCGGCGGCCAAGACGGTCACCAAAATGGCCCGCTAGGAAGGCGCCAAGTGGGCGAAAAAGGAAGGATAGGCCCACGGAGGCGAAGGAGACGATGCTGGCTACCCCACCTTCTAAGGGGCCGAACATTACCTGGTTAAAAACTAGGCCGGCGACGGCGGCATAGAGAAAGTAGTCGTACCATTCAATCGCGGTTCCGATTGTGGTGGCAGCTACTACGCGGCGCGTTTCTTTTCTGGAAATTGGGGCGGAGGTTGAGCTGCCCATTATAGGAATCCATTCAATTAGTAGATATCAATAGCTTGGACTGATACTAATCGAATGAATTCTATTGGTGCAAGATAACGCAGTTAATCTTGCGCAGCGGCCAGTGATTAAGTCCGCTCTGTGCGCTCCAGCTTGTGCAGGCTAAGCCTGCTCCGCTTGAAGAAGCTCGGAGAATTTGTAGGTACCGGTAATGGCGGTGTCCTGCTCCATGAGGTACATGCGCTTGACGGCGATAACGATTGCTTCTGCAATATCGTCACGGCGCTTCGGGTTGGTAAGAATTTTGACGTCCTCAGGATTGGTGAGGTAACCCAAAAAGATCTGAACAACCGGCATCTGCGTCAGGCGCAAAAGATCCCAGGTGCGGCCGTGGTTAGAACAGTCCTGCAGATCGGTGCGCGCCACGATTTCACGCTGGATGAAGCCGGAAAGGGTTTCACCAATGAGTGAGGAGTTTCCGGATTCGGAACCAAAGTAGAACGTGGCTACGCCGTGGGCCTTCTCGTTGGGATAAGAATCGCACGCCAAAGAGATGACCATATCGGCATCAAAGGCATTGGCTAGCTCGGCACGGGATTGCACGTCCGCATCATCGGTGCGGGGGCGCGAAATAATGGTTTCCATGCCGGCGGCGATCATTCGGCCTTCGATGCGTTGGGTGAGATCCCAGAGGATTTCTTGCTCAGAAATATCACCAAAACGGCCCTTGACCGTGAAGCCGGAGTCCCGGCCACTTAGTGCAGGGTCAATGACCACGCGCTTGCCCGCTAGCTTTGGCCCGGCATTGCGCACACGCTCGCGCTCCAAAATATTGTGCGCCGAACCGCCGGTGATGCGGCGGCCAAGCAAGCTGAGTGCGCGAATGGTAGCCGGTCCACACACGCCATCTTCCTGCAGCCCGCAATTGTGCTGGTATTCGGTTAAGGCAGCGTGGGTATTGCGGCCAAAATGACCATCGACGCGATCCTGATAGAAACCGAGCTCTTGCAGTTGTTGCTGCAATTGCGAAATGTCATCGCCCACCAATGGATTGGTGGGTTCATAGCTCAATACGCGGCTGCCCAGGGTATAAGAGGCTTGGCGCAATTCGCGCAGGGTCAGATCGTCGATCTCTCCCGTTGGGAGGATGCCGCGCGATTGCTGGAATGCCTTGAGCACTTCAGCGAGATCGGCATCAAAGGTCTTATCAGTCTCGGAGTACTTCTGCTTTTTCCAGGCAGATAGTTCGCCCGTGAAATCTGATAAGAGGCCAAGGCGAGCCAAGGTGGCGCGAGCTTCAGCTACGCGCACACTTGAATCACCAACCCGAAGAACGCGATTCACGCCTTTCACCCCTTCCACGGCCTAGGACTTTAGGCCGCATGGCAGATTTCCTACTCGGTAACTTTAGTAACAAGAGTAACAGCTATAGCTGCTTTTTCACTTGCGCCACGATGTCATCTTTAGAACGCAGGCCCACAAACTCGTCGACCTTTTCGCCATTGTTGAAAATCAATACATTTGGAATGGACATGATTTGGAACATGGCGCCGAGGTTTCGTTCTTCATCGACGTTGACCTGGGCGATGGTGACTTCACCGTCGAGCTCATCTGCTACCTCTTCCAAGATCGGAGACAGCTTCTTGCATGGCCCGCACCATTCCGCCCAGAAGTCCACGACGACGGGTTTATCCGCCTCGATGACATCAGAACGGAATGTTTCAGTGGTTACCTTTTTGACGTTACTCATACTGAATCTAACGGTTTGCAGCCAAGAATTGTTCCGCATCCATGGCAGCGCGGCAGCCGGAACCTGCAGCGGTGATGGCCTGCTGATAATGGTCATCTACCAAGTCACCGCAAGCGAAAACGCCAGGCAGAGAGGTCTTAGTAGAGGGCTGATCAACCTCAACGTAACCATTGTCATTGAGCTTGACCTGGCCGTTGAGGAAGGACGAACGCGGATCGTGGCCAATGGCAACGAACATGGCAGTCACGTCCAAGGTGGAGGTTTCCCCAGTCTCAACGTCCTTGAGCTCTAGGCCACCGACCTTGCCGTCATCTTCAAGCACGCGCTCGACAACCTTATTGGTTTCCCACTTAATCTGCTCGTTGTCCTGGGCACGGTCCAACATGATCTTGGAGGCGCGGAAGTTTTCGGAGCGGTTGACAATGGTGACAGACTCCGCGAACTTGGTCAGGAAGGTAGCTTCCTCCATAGCGGAATCGCCGCCGCCAATGACGGCGATATTGTGGCCCTTGAAGAAGAAGCCATCGCACGTAGCGCAGGTAGAAACACCGCGGCCGGAGAGCTCTTCTTCGCCGGGAATACCAAGGTGGCGCGGTGCGGCGCCGGTGGCGAGGATTACCGTGCGGGCTTCAAAAACCTCGTCACCTACGTGGAGCTTTTTAATATCGCCCTCCAACTCGACGGAGTCGACGACTTCCATGCGCAGATCCGCACCAAAGCGGATTGATTGTGCGCGCATTTCTTCCATGAGCTCTGGGCCCATGATGCCCTTTTGGAAGCCTGGGTAGTTCTCCACCTCGGTGGTGTTCATTAATTCGCCACCGTATTCAAATCCCTCGAATACAATGGGGCTGAGTTCAGCACGAGCGGCATAAAGCGCGGCGGTATAACCGGCAGGTCCGGAACCTACGATGGCAACATCGTGGACGGTCATTGCTAACTCCCTAAAATCACAGTGTCATTTTGCGTAACGTCAAGAGTCTACCCGCCAGATTGCGAATCGTTCATATTGCAAAGGCTAGCGGCTGCGAAATTGATGCAAGAATGATGCGATATCGAGATGTAGCGCAGCACCTAAGTTTTCTGACCTGGGCCGCGCAACTAGCCGATGGCTTCGCGCAGTACCTCCCGGGCGCGTGCCCGGCGAGATTTAACGGTCCCAGGCTTTACGCCCTGGGCGGTGGCGACCTCGTTGACGCGAAATCCGGCGACATCGGTAAGCATGAGTGCTTCGCGCTGATCTTGCCTTAAAAGTTCCATGGCCTCGCGGACGACGAGTTGTTCCGCCAGATTTTCGGATGGGTTGTGTGCCAGCAGCGGATTGCGATCATCGGCAAAATCATCGCTATCGAGCGAGGCGTTTTCCCTATTAGCCCGGTGATTTAAATAGTCGTAGCCGGTGTTTTTCACCAGGCGGTGTAGCCACGTGCTTAAGGCCGATTCCCGCCGGTAGTTATGCAGATTGCAGCTAGCGCGCAGGAAGGCTTCTTGCACGACATCCTGCGCATCGTATTCATTCCTTGTATACCGCCGCGCCACGGTGGTCAGCCGCTTGCGGTGGCGTTCCACGATGGCGGAAAAGGCTTTATTATCCCCCTCGATAAAAGCATCAACTAATTCTTCGTCGCTGTGGTCAGGACTTAATGGCATCTGTAGATTCCCCCCGGATCAACAAGTGTTAAAGCAATTGTGACCCGAGGAGAACGCCGGCGCTAACCGGCGGCGGTACAGTTTATTGACCTTCTATTGTTGGGCGCGCACACGCAGGGTGCGGCGCAGGTGGTCGCGGCACTCCAGAAGCACGCGACGCAGCGCACCCGGCAGATCCTTGTGCAGGAGATCCGTGGTAGCGGACTCCGCCATGGAAGATTCCGGGTAGAGGCCGCGGATCAGCCGGTTGGCTATCTCTATCGGGTGGTTATCCCAGATGTCTTCGACGCGGCGGAAGAACTCTTCGGCGAAATCTTCTTGCAGCTTTGCCGAGCGTGGGGCATTGAAGCCTGCCAGCAGGGCATCGACCTCCGCATTGGAATATTCCTCTGGCGTCAGCGCGCTATCGAAGGCGGCCCGCTTGGTCTCCGGCGTGGGGAAGGCGTGGCTAGCGCCCAAGAATTCGGCGGCGCCGGTCAGCGTATTATCGCGCTGCTTTTCTGCTTTCAGCTCAGCCAGTTCGACGGCGTCGCGGGCGGCCAGGGCGCGCAGGATGGACCAGCGGATTTGCGGATCGAGGCGCAGGCCCTCCACCGTGCCAGCGAGCAGGTCACGCAGGCGCTCGGTTCCGGAGGCCTTAGGCGTTGCGGCCAGCGCGGCAATGGCGGTGCGGGCCAGAATGAGCTGCGCATCGGAGCCTGGATCCGCAGTGCCGAGCTGTTCCCACAGCGCATCGGCGAATTCGGCGCGCACCTGTTCGCGGCGGTCTTCGGCCACATAGTGCTGGATGGCAAAGTGCGCATTGCCGTAGGCGGTGGTCAGCAGCGTGGCATTGGTCTCTGCGGGCGCGTGCTTGGCGACGACCCCCACGTACTCCTCCGCAGTCCACTCCCCGTCCCTGGTGAGGTTCCACAGCGAGGTCCAGATGACCGCGCGGCTGAGCCCATCCTGGACCTCGGAGAGGTGATCTTTGATGGTGGCAAGCGAAGCATCGTCGAAACGGACCTTGGTGTAGGTGTGGTCGGCATCGTTAAGCAGCAGCAATGCCGGGGCCTTCTCCCCCGCTGCCTCATCCACGATGGTGCGGTGACCACCGGTGGGAAGGTCGATGTCGAACTCGCGGTACTTGTTCAGGCGGGCATCAAAAAGCGCCACGCTCAGGCGGTGCGGGCGGGTCGTATCCTCGGCCTCGGCGTTCACCGCGAGCTCGGTAATCTTCTCTCCCTCCGTGTGCAGCTCCGGGGTGAGGGTGTCCGGACCCCAGGTGCGCAGCCACGCCTTTGACCAGGAATCGAGGTCACGGTCAGTGTGCTTTTTCAGGGCCGTGAGCAGGTCATCGAAGGTGGCCGCGGCAAACGCATGCTCCTGGAAGTAATCCCGCGCACCCGCGTAAAAGTGATCGCGTCCCACGTAGTGCACGAGCTGCTTGAGCACCGCCGCGCCCTTGGCATAGGTAATGCCATCGAAATTCTGGCGCGCGGCATCCACGTCTGGGATCTCGGCCTTGATGGGGTGTGTGGTGGGAAGCTGATCCTGCAGGTAAGCCCAGTTTTTGCGCTGGCCGGCGAAGTTGACCCAGGCCTCTTCGTAGGCGGTGGCGTGCACGGAGGCATCGGCGCCCATGAACTCGGCAAAGGACTCCTTGAGCCAGAGGTCGTCCCACCACTGCGGGGTGACAAGATCGCCGAACCACATGTGGGACATCTCGTGCAAAATGGTATTTGCGCGAGCGGCCTTCTGGCTGCGCGTGGCCTTAGAGCGGAAGATATAGCTTTCCGTGAAGGTCACCAGGCCCGGGTTCTCCATCGCGCCGAGGTTATATTCCGGAACGAAGATGGAATCGTACTTGCCCCAAGGGTAGGCAAAGCCGAAGTTCTCGTGGAAATAGTCCATGCCCTGCGCGGTAAGCTCCAGGATTTCCTCGTCTAAATACTCAAACATGGAGGCGCGGGCAAAGGCGCGCAGCTGCGCGGAGTGACCTCCATCCGGCGAGATCCAGGTGCGCTCCTGATACTTATATGGCCCAGCCGCAAAAGAGGTGAGGTATGTAGAAAGCGGCGGGGTGGGCGCAAAACGGACCGTAGCATTGTCCCCGTGCTCCTCGCGCTCAGCCTCCGGCTGGTTGGAGAGGATCTGCCAGTCCTTCGGCGCGGTCATGGTGACGTGGAACGGCGCCTTGAGGTCCGGCTGCTCAAAGCAGGGGAAGATGCGGCGGGCATCGGAAGGCTCGAGGTGCGAGTACAGATAGGTCGCGTCATCGGCCTGGTCGTGCATGCGGTGCAAACCCTGGCCCGTGCGCGAGTAGCGCGAGGCGCCAGTGACCTCAATCGTCAGCTCCTCCCCCACCGGTAGCCCGTGGAGGCGGATAAGGCTGCCATCAAAATCGACGTCCTGCGCCTGACCGTTAACCGTTACCTGCTCTACCGATTCTCCCAAGTAGTCCACGAAAAGCTCGGGCTCGGTGGTGGTGAGCTCTATGCGGCTCGTCGCGCCGAACGTGGGGCTTTCCTTCACCTGAGATAAGTCCAGGTGCAGGTGGTATGCCCACAGGTCTACTGCTGCGGCGCGCTCCTGAAGCAGCTCGTGCTGGGTTTTATCGCGTTGTGTCGTCATAGTTAGAAACTATAGTTACCGCAGTGAGAGATTTAACGAGATATCGGATGTGAAAACGATAAATGGAGTGTTGTGCTGCCGGGCTCAGCTCTCACTTTCCCGAGATTCGATAATCGCGATAGCAGCGAAAATAAGGTATACGATCAATAGCGAAAATAAGGTATACGATCAATGCGCCAGCCGTGGCATAGCTAAACGATGCCATTGCGGAACTTGAAAGGCTCTCCCTGAGCGCAAAGCCCACAGCTGACACAATCCCGAAAGTTATCGCAATGGAATCAACGGCAAGTGGAATCGTCGCCTTATAGTGATGAATCTGCCACGCGGTGACCGCCGTTCCACAAAGCAGGCCAATAATCGCAAATGCATTGTCTTGCATGTACATAGCCCACAGAGACGAGGAGAACGCTAATATCCCCAGCGATGCGTAGGTGAGGCCCCGTGAAGTAGTGGCCTTTTTCATGGTGTTCTCCTTGCGTCTCGTCCCGGCAATCAAGATCTGCTCGATCATTCGCGTAGGCGCAGACTCACACATCAAATCCGCGTACCTAAGGGAGGTGTACACCATCATTATTGCATGCTAGGAGCAGAGGAAGGGTGAGTTTGCTCTGGTATGGGCCCGTGCCACCCTAGCGCGGGCGCAGGCTTGAAAGCCTTGGGCAGGGAATATGACTAAAGCCCGCGGCCGGGCGGCGAGGCGGCGCGGGCTTTAGTGGTTGGTAACCAGGGGGCTGTGAGAACCCAAGGTTTTCAAAGAAGTGCGATTACTGCTTGATGGCAGAAACCTCGAGCTCGATCTTGATGTCTTCAGAAACGAGGACGCCGCCGGTCTTGAGCGGAGCGTTGAAGTCGATGCCGAAGTCCTTGCGGTTGATCTTGGTCTGTGCCTCGAAGCCCAGACGGAAGTTGCCGAATGGGTCCTCAGCGGTAGCGACCTCTTCAACCTTGAGGTCGACAGACTTGGTGGTGCCCTTGATGGTGAGGTCACCGGTGACGGTGCCGTTGCCGTCCTCATCAACGTTGACGTTGGTGGTGGTGAAGGAAAGCTCTGGGTACTCCTCCACGTTGAAGAAGTCTTCGTTCTTTACGTGGCCATCACGGTCTTCGTTGCCGGTGGAGATGGAGTCAGCCTTGATGGTGGCCTCTGCGGTGGAGTCCGCGATGTTCTCGGCGACGTTGATGGTGCCTTCGAATTCACCGAAGTTGCCGCGCACCTTGGTGACCATGGCGTGCTTGGTAACGAAGCCGATAACGGTGTGCTCTTTGTCGATGGTGTAGGTACCTGCTGCGAGGGACATAATTGATTCTCCTAACGTTGTTGTTGATGTAACACCAACTACGATACTCGACTACGCACTTTAGTCAAGCCTTGAAGTAAAAATTCTTTTTCCAACCCGCTGACCTCGGTATTAAGGATGGCCCACAAGCTGGACCTCCCCCAGTGTAACCTCTTTTGACTTAGGCAGATCCGTGATGACTATGAGCGCGGCATCGAATTTCTGGGGCGTCTCCTTCAACTCTAAATCCTCGTTTGCGTGCTTGAACTTGCCCTCCGCCAATTTGGGAAGGGAACTCAGCTGCGGGTGTTCCGGATCGAAATCGTCTTTGTTGACGCCGTAGATGTCATAGTGCGCGCCATTGGACCTGGTGTGGGTCACGGTCATGACCGAAAGGTGGGCCGGGTTATCCAGCGTAAGTAACACGCCTGAACCGGTTTCCTTCGTGGACCAGGTGGTGATCGTCTTGCCATCGATAAGCTGCTCATTATCCTCGCCGTCTGGCACCGTAATAGCGGAAGATTCCTTGAGGTGCACCGGCGGGGTATTCGGGATCATCGTGGAGCCCTGCACGGTTTCGGTAACGGAACCGGTCTTTTCCACATCGCTGAGCAGGGACATCACCCACGTCGTCAGCGCTGCCATGCCCACGACGAAGATGGTGGCGAAAATGCCGATGACCACGACGCCGGAACCCGAGTAACCGCGGCCACCAAAGCCTGGTTCTTGCTTCGGATCCTCTTCCTGCGAGGGTTCATCTTCAACGACCACGGGGAGGGCCTCCGTCTTTTCTTCCTGTTCTTCTGGGGCGAATTCACGCAGGCGCTTGGCGATGCCCGCCGAGGTCAGCCCCTCCGCCTCCTGCAGCTCTTCCAACTTTTCTTCGCGGGTTTCTGCATCCGCGGCATCGAAGGCCAGCCGTGCTGCTTCGAGTCGCTCTGCGGCCTCGTCGGCGGTGAGATTGGCGTCATCGGAAATATCGCGCAGCTTCTTCGGCGATGGTTCGGTGGATTCGACCAGCATGCTTAGCGCGGAGCTGAGGGCCTCGCGGTCGCTTTCTGCAGACGTCCCATCCAGCACTGCGGGGAAGGCAACCTTGACGATGCCGGAGGTGGATACGCGGAAGCGGTCGCGGTGTTCCACGCCGAGGATGAGGCCGGCGTCGTGGGCCGTGGCGGCATCGGCAAACAGCGGCGCGGTAGCGCGGGCGACGGAATTGGGGTCGAGGTTATCTGCCTCTGCCACCTGCTTGAGGGAGGTGCCCTCAAACCAGTCCGCCACCACCAGGCAGCCGGTGCGGTAGGACAAAATCTCGATATTATCCGCCATGGTCTCCAGGTTGAGCTCGGCCAAACGCCGCGTATTGCGGGAGATTTCGGCGGAGCGGCGGGCCGAGACCGTGGGCGTCGATGGTGCGATGGGCGCCTGGGTATTGGTATCGACGAACGTCAGCGCCACGAGGCGGCCGGTGGATTGTTCGCGGGCCTGCCAGAACCGGGCGCCGGATACAGCGCCGTGATCCTGCAGGAGGCGGAAGCGGCCGTCCGAGACAGGGGCGCCGGGGACCAAGCGCGGGCCGCGGACGATACCGGCGGACATCGGTGGCGGCACCAAGGTGGCATTGAAGGAATCCTGCGTATAGACCGGCTGGATTTCCTGCAGGTCTGGTTCCTCGACCTCGATGGCCTTGGAACTGTCCACCGTGATGAACCGGGACATCCCCGGGATGCGCTGGAGGGCGCGGGCCAGGTTCTGCACCTCAGGCAGGGAGGACTTGGACAGGACGAGCCCGGTGATAATCACAAAGACGATGCCCAGCGCCACGACCTTGACCAGCGAGACGATCGAAGGCAGTTGCTCCGGCAAGACCAATTGCATGAGCCAGTACAGCGCCCACGACACAACCAGGCCGACCGCGCCGGCGCCGGCGGACCAAAGGACCGTTTGGGTTACGGCCTTGCCTCCCAGGCTGCCCAGTTTGCGCTTGAGCAGGAAGCCGCCGATGACCGCACCGGAGACAAAGCCAAAGCCGTTGGCGGTACCGAGGAGGATAACCACTCGGTCCGGGTTGCTGGTCATCAACGGCGCCAGCAAGGTCAGCACGACCTTAGTCAGGGTGATGCCGGCAATGATGAAGGTGGGCGTCCACGCCTCTTCCCTAGCGTAGAAAACGCGCAGGTGCAGCAGCACCAGCGCATAGGGTATCAAGGTAAAGGCAGAAAAACTGATGGTGAGGCCGAGCTGCTCTGCGCTATCCGCGCCGTAGGCACCGTACTGGAACAGGGCGCGAGCAATGGGCACGCCGAAGCCCGTCATGAAAATGACGATGGGGATTAGCGCGATGAAGGTCAGCTTGGTACCCAAGGTGAGGTCGCGTACCACGGCATCGACATCGCCATCGGCGGCATTGCGCGAAAGCCGCGGCATGATGGCGGTCAACAAGGTCACGCCGATAACGCCATAGGGCACCTGCAGCATCAGCCACGCGTTCTGGTACACCAGCGGCGCACCGGCATCGGCATACGCCGCCACGCGGGAGGTGACCACATAACCCAGCTGGGAGATGGCCACGTAGGTAATAATGGCCAGCGCCATGCCGCCGAATTGTTTGATGCGGGCATCGAGGCCCCACTTCGGGCGCAGGTTGATGCCGGCCTTTTTCAGGTACGGAACAAGGATCAAGCACTGCACAATCACTGCAGTGGTGGTGCCCAGACCCAGCAGCATGATGTGTGGATCCGCCACCGGCGTAGGTTCGTGCGGGTCGAGGCGGCCCGGCAAAAAGCGATAAGCCAGCAGGACGCTGATGGAGATGATGTTATTGATCACCGGCGCCCAGGCGCCAGGGCCGAAGATATTCTTGGTATTTAAGACCGCCTGGAAGAGGGCGAAAAGGCCGTAGAAAAGGATCTGCGGCAAGAGCAAGAAGGCCAATGATGTTGCCTGGACGGCATTGGCCTTGGAATCTTCAGGCAGCATCATCCTCGTTAATAATGGTGCGAAGATAACGGAGAGGATGGTAACGATGCCCAGGATGGAAAACGCCAGGGTAAAAAGTCTTCGGACGAAGGTTTCGCCGCGGTCCGAGTCTTCCTTCTCCGCGCGCACCAAGACCGGAACCACCAGTGAGGTCAGCACCGCGCCCAGCACGATTTCGGTGACCAGGTTGGGGATCTGGTTGGCGCTACTGAAGGCCGTTCCCACCGTGGCACCAAGGGTGGCGCCAATAAGCATCTGCCGCAGGAAGCCGGTGATGCGCGAGAGCAGCGTGGCAATGGCCATCGTTCCCGTCGCGCGGATCACGTCCTGATTGGAGGCCTCGATCTCCGCATTGCGGCCAGTCAGCGCGGACTTATCTTCCTCAGGGGGAACAGTCGTGTTCTGCACTGAGGGCTTGGGCCGCTTTTCTGGTACCGGTGCGGGTGGAGAGGCGCGCACGATGCGGCCGCGCGCGCCGACGGTAACCGGGACACGGTTCTCTTCCGCATTGGGGGCGGTATCCGTGGGGTCTACCGCGCCCGCAGGTGCCTTCTCCGCGTGGTGGGCCTGGCGGCCATCTTTTTCGGTCATAGAGGATACAACTTCAACTTTTACTTTTCAGCCTTGTGATTTTTGCGTCGGTGACGGCCAAGCCGAAAGAGCGTAGCCAAAACCAGCACGAGAGCGCCGGCTATGCCGGCAGCGTATAAGGTTACGATACCGGCACGTGTCTGCACGGAGATAGTGATGGGCTGCGAAATGGTCTGATCTTTAGGAGTGGCCAGCCACAGCCCAATGTCCGTGCGATCCGCGTCCTTCGGCATATCAGCGGTCATGGATACAGTAATAGAGCCCTTAGCGGGAATACGGACGCTTTTGGGCGTGTTGAGCCGCGCGCCATCGGGGGCATCGTATTGCAGCTTTGCCTCCACCGGCAACGGCAGGCCATTTTCGGCCACGATGAGCAGCGGCGATGACTCAGATACGCGGGTATAAACATTTCCCGGGGGGATGAGGGAGACAGAATCGCGCAGATCCCGCAGCGTATTGGAGTGCATCTCCATGGTGCGGGAAAAGGACTCGCGCGCCGCGGCGTGGGTGCCCAAGCTATCGCGATTATTAAGCGATAACGAGTTGAGGAGATCGCGGCGCAGCGGCAGCACGAATTCGGAGCGCGTCATGGTGATATCAGGGTCATCGACCACGATATTCATCAGCTCATCGGTATAGCGCGCCTGTTGCTCAACGCGGGCCAATTCCGGCTCCGAAAAGACCGCCGGATCGATAAAGGGACTACCGGTAGGAGCGTTGGGATCGCCTTGTTGCAATTCCACCGCGCTGATCCCGCGGGGGCGGGAGTGGCCGGACTTGAGCAGGTCTTCCGCGGCGGCGAGTGCATGCTCGGCCGCGCTTGGGTCAAGGTAGTTTGGAAGCTTGGCCACGGTATCTTCCCCGCCCGCAAGGCTGAGGGCCGCCCCGCCCGTGATGGCGCGAGACAAAGCAGAATCTTTGGAGTAGTCATAGCGCAGCTCCGGGTTGGAATAACCAACCGTCTGTGGCTTGGAGCCGGTTTGGGATAGCAGGGCGCCAAGGGAGGCATCGAAAGTCGCGGCCTCGCCGGACCAGTTCGAATTATCCGCAACCAGGGATGGCACCGGCAATTTTTGGTCAATATAACCGGAACCTACCGCCAGGATATTGCTGGCTGGCGCCTTGCCCAGGATGCGCTCGATGGTCTGGTTGCCGCGCTGTAAACCTTCAAAGAGAAGGGCAGGATTATTGGCCCTAGCCACCGCAGAGGCATTCGCATTGGCCCAGGGCATGGCGATGAAACAATCCAACTCGCGCAGGCGCTCTAGCCACCGCTCGGCGTCATTTTTTGCCTCGCCTGGCTCTCCTTTGTCATCGTCACTGCTCCGCGACCAAGAATCGCGCAGGCGCTTGGGGCGATCGCCTTGCGCGGGGCGCGTGGAATTGACCGTATAGCCTTGCGACATGCGGTTGACGGTATCGAGCAGCGCGGGGTCGATGGCCACACAGCCGGCCCCCTGCAGGTCATGATCCTCGTAGGTAGAAACCAACGTATCGAGGCGGCCGCCTTCGTGCAGTTCGTGCCCTAACTCATCGGAGGACAAGATGAGCTCTTCTCCCCCAAGCCCGCCGGGGAGGATGTCCAGGTTCGCGCTGATGGGATAGACCACCGTGAGATCGTGCGGTTGGGGCTCTTCGGCTTCGTCGTGTTCTTCTTCTGGTGCCGCTTCTTCCGGTGCCGCGGCCGCCGCGACACCAGTCGGCTCTTCTCCGGAGAATTGGGCCACAAACCGCTCTTCCGCTAGGCTCACCGCATCGCCCTCGAGAGTACCGGTCAGGGTAAATAGCAGCGGATAGGCGCCCGGTTCATTGATTGCCAAGGTGCGCTCGGCATCTAAGCCACTGGGCACGGTAAAGCTTATTTCCCGGGTTTCACCTGGCTGCAGCGGTGCGGTGGTCATGCCAGAGCCATAATAAGGAAAATCACCGGTGGCCATTTCCGTACGCGCTTCTGCTGCATCAGCAACGCTATCGCCGCGGCGGCTCGTTACCTGCAGATCTTCCAAGGGCTGATCGGTGGGGTTATGCACGCGGAAGCGCAGCCGCATGTCAGTGCCTACGGTAAAGGGCTGGGCATCGATAAGATCCAGATCGGCGCGCTCCGGCCCGCGCGCGCCCAACCAGGCTTGGATATCCATCTGCTCGTCCGGAACAGAGTCCATTTGGGCCGCCGCGCTTGGTAAGAACAATCCCCAACCGGCAAGTACCGCGCAACCGCCAGCCGCGGCAAGTGATTTGAGGCGCTTGTGCATTAGCGTGGGGTCGCTTTCCCTGCGTCGGCTTCCTTTCGTGCGAGATCTGGGAGGAGATCGTGCGCGATGCGCGCGAGCTTGCGTTCGTCCGCGTACGCCAAGTGCTCGATGAGTTCAGAAACGGGAATCCAGGACACCTCGGTGACCTCTGGATCCTCATCATTCATGATGCCGTCCACAAAGCGCAGCAGGTGGTGGTGCACCGTCTTGTGAATGCGGACGCCATCAGAGACGAACCAATAATCGATCACGCCGAGGTCAGCGAAAACCTCGCCGGAAATACCGGTTTCTTCCCATACCTCGCGCTCTGCGGTGACCTCCTTGTCCTCGTCATTTTCCACGTGTCCCTTGGGCATGGACCACAATAAACGGCCGCGGCGGTCTAAGCGCCCAATCAGCGCTACGTAGACGCGGGACAGGTCCGCTTTACCGTTGCCATCGACGCACTCGGCGAGCCCAGAGATTACGAGCCCGCCCGCAGATGTCTCATCGCGGGTCTCCATGACGGTGGAGGTGCCGTGATTATTGCCACCGCGTTGCTGCCTGCGCTGCTGGTTAGTGCGGCGCGTGCGGTTATCCGGCCGCCGCCGGCGCCGGCGCCGGTTACGGCTACGGCCGCCTCCTTTGGAGGGGCCTTGCGCGGAGCCTTGTTCTTGGTTAGTCATCCCTGCCAATCGTAGTAGACTCTCACCCGTGAATTTTCAGGACACTCAGTTAATCGGCGTTCTTGCGCGCGCGGAGTCTACCGTGAACTCGCTCAGTGGCTTATTGAGCGGGCTGGTGGAGAAGTTCAGCGCGCGTGGACATGCCCTCTACCTTGTGGGCGGCTCGGTGCGCGATGCCCTCCTCGGCCGCTTGGGCAATGATCTGGACTTCACCACCCCAGCGCGCCCAGAGGTGGTCAAGGAAATCCTGGATGAGTGGGCCGAAACGGTATGGGATACCGGCATTGCCTATGGCACCGTATCCGCCGTGTACAAGGGCCAACAGATAGAAATCACCACCTTCCGCTCTGATTCCTATGATGGGCAGTCCCGCAACCCCGAGGTCATCTACGGCGATAGCCTGGAAGGCGATTTGGTCCGGCGCGATTTCAAGGTCAATGCCATGGCTATTGAGCTGCTTGCCGATGCCACCTTTGAGTTCCACGATCCTCTCGGCGGCCTTCACGATGTGGCCAATAAGGTGCTCGACACCCCGGATAAACCGGAAATCTCCTTCCACGATGATCCACTGCGGATGCTGCGTGCCGCGCGTTTTGCGTCCCAATTAGAGTTTCACGTGGCAGACCGCGTGGTTGCTGCCATGCGCGATATGGCGGCAGAGATCCAGCGCATTACGGTAGAGCGCGTTCAAGTGGAGCTGGATAAGCTCATATGCGGCAAAGCGCCGTGGGATGGCATCGACCTGTTGGTCAATACCGGGATTGCGGATTACATCTTCCCGGAGATCCCTGCCCTGCGCATGACCACGGACGAGCACGCACAGCACAAGGACGTATATGCGCATTCGTTGAAGGTACTGCGCCAGGCGATGGATCAAGAAGAAAACGGCCCCGACCTAGTATTGCGGTGGGCGGCATTGCTGCACGACATCGGCAAGCCCGATACCTTCGATAACACCGACGGCAAGGTTTCTTTCCACCACCACGAAGTGGTGGGCGCCAAGCTCACGCGGAAGCGGCTGCGGAAGCTGAAATACCCCAAGGCCACGACGGAAGATATTGGTCAGTTGGTCTACCTGCACATGCGCTTCCACGGCTTTGGGGAAAATCAATGGACCGATTCTGCCGTGCGGCGCTATGTTAACGACGCGGGTGATCTTCTCCCCCGCCTGCACAAGCTGGTGCGTGCCGATTGCACTACCCGCAATGCGAAAAAGGCGCGCCGCTTGCAGCGCACCTATGACCAGCTGGAGGAGCGAATTGCGGAGATCGGCCGCAAGGAAGACCTCGCACGGGTGCGCCCGGATCTAGATGGCAACGAGATCATGGAGATTTTGGGCCTCTCCCCTGGGCCCGAAGTGGGTCAGGCCTGGTCCTATTTGAAGGAAATGCGCTTGGAGTACGGCCCCCTCGAGCGGGAAGAAGCTATTGCGAAGTTGCGCCAGTGGTGGGAGTCTAAACAGTGATGTTTGCCGATAGATTATTTAACGCCCTCGAGCGCAACGAACCCGCCCCAGGGCAACTACTCGTGTCCGCACCGGGGATGCTGTCCCCGGAATTTGCCCGCTCCGTCATCCTGCTGGTTGAGCACAATGACATGATGACCTTCGGCGTGGACCTTACCAAGCGCTCAGAGGTGGCCATTTTTAACGTGCTTCCAGAATGGATGCCCGTCGTTGCTAAACCGCAGGCGCTGTATATCGGTGGCCCGCTCAACCAACAATCCGTCGTGGGCCTCGCGCAGACTAAGCAAGGCGTGGACCCAGATAAAGAAGAACAACTCAGCCGCCTTGCACCGCGCCTAGCGCACGTGGATCTGCGCTCCAACCCGGAAGATATCGAGCCGCTGGTTACCGGCATGCGCATGTTTGCCGGTTATGCCGAGTGGGGCCCCGGGCAGCTGGAGGAAGAAATCGAGGCCGGTGAATGGTTCGTGGCACCCGCCCTAGCGCAGGACGTGGTGGCCCCAGGCCCGGCCGATCTATGGGCCGATGTCATGAAACGCCAGCCCATGCCCCTGCCGCTGTATTCCACCTATCCCGTGAATGTGGATGATAATTAATTCCTAGGCGGCGGAAAGTGATCGGTTACACTAACCCGTATGCGCGAGGAAATCCACAAGGGCATTAAAGACACGTGGGCGGCGGCTCTCGGGCTAATTCCATTGGGCTTGGCGTTTGGCCTCTTGATGGTCCAATCCGGCTTTAGCTGGTGGTGGACGCCCATATTTTCCATCGTCATCTACGCCGGTTCTATGGAGTTTCTCGCCATTTCCATGGTTACCGGCGGAGTCTCCGCGCTCTCCTCGCTCCTTACCGGGTTTATGGTGAATTTCCGCCATATCTTCTATGGGCTAACGTTTCCCCGCAAGCGGATTAATTCCCCCGTGGGCAAGGCCTATTCCACCTATGCCCTCACGGATGAAACGTATGCCATCGTCTCGGCGCTGCCGCGCGAGGAGCGGCCTACCGGTATCCGCATTTTGAGTATTCAAATCTTTTGCCAAATTCTGTGGGTGGGTGGCGGACTCGTTGGTGCGCTCGCCGGCCAGGTAATCCCCTCCTCCGTCGAGGGAATGGAATTCGCCCTCGTCGCCCTATTCGTCGTTCTAGCGATGGACTCCTTCCGCAATAATCAGGATCTGTCCCTCCCGCTATCAGCCGCGGTCTTGGGCATTCTCGCAGCCTTCATTACCCCGGGGCAATTGCTGATGGTCTCCTTGAGCGCTTATTTCCTGTTGCTCATCATTCGCTATCTTTCTCCTCGCGTAGATAACGCGCTTACCTGGCGGCTGCAGCCGCTTGCCTCCACGACCGTGAAGGAGGAGAACTAAATGCCAGCTGGAGTCAGTTTAGGGGCGATTGCTGCGGTCCTTATCCCTGTAGGTATCGTGACCGTTTTATTGCGCGAGCTTTCCTTCTCCGCAAAGAAGTGGATGAAGGATAGCGAGTTCTTTTCGCTGCTGGGCATGATGATGCCCGTGGGAGTTATGACCATCTTGGTGGTCTATGCCGTTGCCGGACAGGCGGACGGCACGGGCGGTTTATGGCCAGTGTTGCTGGGTGTGTTGGTCACCGTCGGGCTGCACAGGTGGAAGCGGGATTCCGGATTGTCCATCTTCGGCGGTACTGCTTTCTACATGCTGCTGGTGAACGTGGTGCTTTAGTCCGCGCTTAGCTAAAGCCCAAACTTGGTGGTAGCTTCCGTCCACAGCGCGTCAAACTGTTCTTGGTCCATGTAGCGGGCGCTAATGTCTGGAAATTCATCGTAGGTATCGGGGTGCGGAACCATTTCTTGCGGCTTGTCCACGTTTCCCGTGGAACTATTTGGGGTCGCTACCCCGACGACGGAGTCCGCGGGGTCCAGAGCGATCATGCGGTGCATGCGGCAGCGCTGGGCATCGTGTTCTTCTAATTCTGCGAGGTGGACCGCTGAGCCCACTCCCGGGACGGAGAGTTCGGTGCGTACATAAAGGTAGTTAGCCATGGCCACCTAGTGTAGTTGTTCTTCGTCCTGCTGGGCGTACCGGGATGCCAACAAAGAACAAATCATCAGCTGCACCTGGTGGTAAATCATGAGTGGGAGAATCAAGAGCCCGAGCGATGTCGATCCGGAGGCAAAGATGACAGAGGCCATGGGAAGACCAGTGGCCAAGGACTTCTTAGAGCCACAGAATTGGATCGCAATGGTATCGGCGCGAGAAAACCCCAGTTTTCCAGAGATAAACCGCGTCAGCCACAACATGAAAATGACGAATGCCGCAGCGAATACGACGAGGAAGACAATCTCCCAAACAGAAATGGAGGACCAAATTCCATCGACCACGCCCTTGGAAAAGGCCGAATAGACCACCATGGCAATGGAGCCGCGGTCCACCACCTTTGTAGCCTTGCTTTGTGCGAGGTCCGCTATCCAACGTCGGGTTAATTGGCCCAGCACGAATGGAGCGAGGAGTAGGAGGGAGATTTCCCCAAAGACGGAGGTATCGATATGCAGCCCGGAACCGGTACCCATGAGAAGCATGACTAGGACTGGCGTGATAAAGACGCCGGCCAAGTTGGAGGTTGAGGCAGAGACAATGGCCCCAGATACGTTTCCCTTGGCAATGGAGGTAAACGCCACTGAGGACTGCACGGTGGACGGGACTAGCGTGAGGAATAGGATCCCCATGTACATATCGTCCGTAATGAACCCAGTGAGCGGCTGCAGTGCCAAGCCAACGAGGGGATAAATAACGAAGGTGAACGCGAGAATGGTGAGGTGGAGCCGCCAGTGCTTGAGCCCATTCAACGCCTCTTGGGTGGATAACCGCGCGCCATAGAGAAAAAATAACAGTGCGATCGCCACATTCGTCAGACTGCCAAAGACGTCAGCGAAGGTGCCGCGGGCCGGTGCAATGATCGCGATTGCCACGGCAATAAGAATGAGGACGATGAGCGGATCCGGCTTTTTGAGTCTGTGCAGCATGACCAAAAGTGTAAACCGTCGCGCGTGGTTCCACGAAAGGTTGTGGAGATAATTTTCTCCCGTGTACCCCTCTTAAGCCGCATAGTTTCACGTGAAACCATGCGGGTAGAAGGTGAGACATCCGCGGGTATTTACGCGGTAGTGACCTTTCCGCCCTCTTGGCTTACCTCAAACTCTTTGAGTGGGTCTCGGCCGGGCCCGTCGATCACCGAACCGTCTTGCAGGTTATAGGACGTATGATGCGCAGTGCAGGTGGCAGTCATACCATCGATTTCTGTAATGGGGTTTTGTTGGTGCGGGCAGGTTTGGGAGTAGGCTTTAAACTCTCCCTCTTGCGGCTGTGTGAAGATAACCCCATCGACGATGATCCCGGAGCCTACGGGAATGTCCGTAGCCGCGATCTCCGCGGGCGGTTCTGAGCCGCAGGCCGCGAGGTACGCACCTGCGAAAGTCGTAGCGGATCCGAGCAAAAACATGCGACGCGAACAAATAGCCATAGCCCCTACTCTATCCTGAATGGTTTAAGGTCGGAATATGATTTCGTCGGCGGGTAGTAATACTTGTGCGGAAATCATAATGTGGAAGTATCAGGTGCAGGTTTCACGTGAAACATACAATTAGGAAAAGTTACCGTTCCAGGTGGCGACGGAACCAGACTCGGTAGGTGTGAGTTCATAGGTGCCGGAATCGAGGCCTAGGTCATTAACAATGGGATGCGGGCCCTCCCTTCCTGCGGCTTGTGATTCCGGATTGACGCGTTGGGAGTCGGCGACATAAGAACCGATGCTAAAAGTGGACACGGCGATTGCGGCGAGAGCTGTTGTTTTCTTCATGCCACCCATTGTCTACCCTTGCCTGTGTTAGGTGTAGCGGCTGAGTGGCACTGTGCGGAACCTTTATGTGAGTTCTATGAGTTTCCACAGGAATTGCATTTAGTGGAGTGGAACCACTATAGCTAAAAACCAATATGGATGTTATAACCGAATTGGGTTTTTAATTTAGTTGTGACGAAACGAGCATGATTGCTCGTTTAGAACAATAACGTCACTGTGTCATAAAAAATCTCCCTCCCCTGTCCCTGTGTGTGGCGATTGCCGGACAGGAAAGGGAGGGAGAAAAGGAACGCGAAAGCTTATTATTTAATTATCAGAGTGTCGGGCGGCCTGGCGGAGTGCGCCCAGATCAACCTCGGGTTGGGTGGCGGAGTCAGTGGCGGCCTCTTCCCCACCGCAGCCGCCGGAGCCACAGTTGCAGCTATCGCCACAACCATCTTCGCCGGCATGTGCTTGCTCGTAAAGAAATGCTGCGCGCGATCCAAGGTTCGAACCGACGGAAAGCGCGAGGATCGCGATGACGAAAGTGGTGACCGGAATGAGCCACATCCAACCCTCCGCGCGGAAAGCTACGACGCCACCGAAAAGCAGCGATACTCCGCCTAGGGCCCAGAAGGGACCGGCGACCGCGTGGGCATTATCCCACGCTTCTCGCGACTTTCGGATTTCTTGTAAACGCAAGCCGATGTATTTATTGCCTGGCAACCGCTTGGTGGCGGCGAGTGCGCCCACCGCGATAAGGAAAACGGCAAGGACTAAAAATATGATTCCCACTGCGACCATATCCTTAGTTTAATCCTGCAACACCATATTGGAAATTAAGCTACGGGGCTTGTGTCTTAAATATAAGGCGGCTCGGGTAATATTCAATTTGGATCGATCGATAGATATTCGCTCGGTTTTGCACCTGCACCACGTTGTTTCTCCTTCCGCTGGACCGCACCCACGTGCGTTCTCGGACTGGGAACACCTAACCTGATTGTGATTGCATGAATCTCAAGAAAATAGCGGACTCTCTCCTTTTCCGCATCGTTCTCGCCATCGTGCTTGGCATCGTCGTTAGCCTTTTTGCGCCCGAATGGTTCGGTCGAGCCTTTGCCACGTTTAACGGGCTATTTGGTAACTTCCTCAATTTCTTCATTCCTGTCTTGATTTTTGCCCTTGTCGCCCCGGCGATCGCCGGTCTAGGCAAGGGCGCTGGAAAATGGTTGGGGGTTACGGCGGGCATCGCCTATGGCTCCACCATTCTTGCGGGGTTGATTGCCTATGGCTTGGCACAGTGGCTCTATCCCTCGATGTTGGCGGGCCAAACCCTAGTAACCAACGTGTCGGACGTGGACGAAGGCTCCCTCTCCCCTTATTTCGAGGTGGAGATGGCACCACCGTTTGAGGTGATGACGGCGCTATTGCTCTCCTTCTGCATTGGTGTCGCTATGACGACGGTGAAGTCCGATACGCTCTACACCGTCACTAAGGAACTGGAAAATGTGGTGGTTAAGGTCATTTGGGGATTCGTTATTCCCATTTTGCCGTTCTACATTTTCGGCATGTTCCTTGGCCTGGGTATGAATGGCAATATTGGAGATGTCCTCTCTGCCTTTGCGAAGGTACTGATCCTGGCAGTGGTTATGACGCTGGTGTACCTCGTGCTCCAGTACGTGGTTGCCGGTGCAATCGCAGGGAAGAACCCTTTTAAGGCGCTGCGGAATATGCTTCCGGCTTACTTCACGGCACTGGGCA
The DNA here is from genome assembly GCF_030227355.1 of Corynebacterium sp. MSK310. Lineage (NCBI taxonomy): Bacteria > Bacillati > Actinomycetota > Actinomycetes > Mycobacteriales > Corynebacteriaceae > Corynebacterium > Corynebacterium sp. MSK310. The sequence continues at coordinate 33,651 of NZ_JASPFZ010000007.1, read as the reverse complement.
CGTCTTCTTCTGCGGCAACCATTCCGGTCTCCCTGGAGTCCAGCTTGCGCAACGGCATTTCGAAGCCGGTCGCGAGCTTCGTGATCCCGCTGTGCGCGACGATCCATCTGTCCGGCTCCATGATGAAGCTGACGCTTTACGCATTCGCCATCGTCTTTATGGCCAATATGGATATCAGCACTGGTACCGGCCTAGGCTTTATCTTCCTGTTGGGAATCATGATGATCGCCGCACCAGGCGTGCCGGGTGGTGCCGTTATGGTGGCCGTTGGTCTATTGGCGGACATGATGGGCTTTGATGACGGAATGGTGGCGTTGATGATCGCCGCTTATATCGCGATCGACTCCGTCGGTACCGCAGCAAACGTTACTGGCGATGGTGCCATCGCGATGGTGGTTGATAAGTTTGCCCGCGATAAGGTCGATACTCTCAATGAAGAAGAGGCAGAGACTGCGGCCTAGTTTCACGTGAAACAATTGAGCCCCCTGGCTTCCCCACCCAACAAATTTGGGAGGAAGCCAGGGGGCTTTTTGTGGCGCCACCGTTCGGACGCGCCCTATTTCTTGGTCGCTTCCTTCATCCCGGCGATGAATTCGGTCAGCTCCGCATGCAAGGCATTCGCATCATTGATCGTCCCGGCGGCACCGGTTTCACGTGAAACATGGCGGTCAATAATCTTGGTAATGGCGGAGCCGGTAATGGCGCCCGCAGCGTTTGCAGCGATGGCATCGGCGACGTGCTGTGGCGAAGAAATACCGAAACCGAGCAGCACCGGTGGACCATCGAAGCGCTGAATGCTGGCAACCACCTCATCGAGGCCAGTGGTCTCAGATTCTTTCTCGGTTCCCGTCACGCCATCGCGGGAGATCGCGTAAATATATCCCTGCGAATGCTTGGCGACGCCGGCAAGCGTGCGTTCAGCGGCCCGCGCGGGTGCGATGAAGATGGGGTCGATTCCGGCTTCCTTTGCCGCGGCGATGAAAGGGGCGCCTTCGCGTACGGGGACATCGGGAAGCAAAATGCTATCGGCGCCAGCTTCCGCGAACTCCGCATAGAATTGCTCCACCCCGCGGGCGAAGGCAACGTTGCCATAGATCAACATGCCGATGGGCAGATCAGGGAACTCGGTGCGAATCGTCCGCACCTGTTCCAAAGCACTATCAAGGGTTGCTCCCCCATCGAGGGCGCGGATATGGGAGGCCTGGATGGTGGGGCCATCCGCCACTGGATCGGAGAAGGGGACGCCGAGCTCCAGAGCGTCCGCCCCGGCGGCGACTGCGGTGCGGATGATATCCAGGCTAGCCTCAGGAGTTGGATCGCCCAGCATGATGAAAGGTACAAACGCGCCTTCCTTCTTCTCACTCAACGCGGCAAAAAGTTTATCGTAACGGCTGCCCATGATTAGTTCTCCTTGAGTTGCAGTTCGGGCTGGGAATCCAGGGTGTGGCGGACATGGTCGATGTCCTTATCGCCCCGGCCGGAAAGTGATACGAGGATGGTGATGTCCTCGTCCTTGCGCTTCAGTGCATAGGCCAGGGCGTGGGAGGATTCGAGGGCGGGAATGATGCCCTCCTTTTTGGACAACAGTTGGAAGGCCTGTAGAGCCTCTGCATCTGTGATCCCCACATATTTAGCGCGACCGGTGGCGTGCAGGTGCGCGTGCTGTGGGCCCACGCCGGGGTAATCCAAGCCGGCGGAAATGGAATAGGATTCTTCCACCTGGCCGTCAGAATTGCGCATGAGGTAACTGCGCGCGCCGTGGAGGATGCCCACGGTGCCGTTGTTAATGGTGGCACCGTGTTCCCCGGAATCGAGGCCCGCGCCGCCTGGCTCAGCACCTACCAATTCCGCTTCTTCTTCGTCGATGAAATCTGCGAACATGCCGATTGCGTTGGAACCGCCGCCCACACAGGCGACGACGAGATCGGGCAGGCTGCCCGTCTTCTCGAGGAGCTGCGCCTTGGCCTCGGTGGAGATGACGCGGTGGAATTCACGCACAATCGTGGGAAATGGGTGTGGGCCGGCGGCGGTGCCGAGTAGGTAGTGCGATTCATGGAAAGTAGCGGTCCAATCGCGCAGCGCCTCGTTGACGGCATCCTTCAACGTCCCGGAGCCGGTATCGACGGGGATGACCTTTGCGCCCATGAGTTCCATGCGGAAGACGTTGGGTTGCTGGCGCTGGACATCCTTGGCGCCCATGTAGACCACACACTCGAGATCGAGCAGCGCACAGGCCAAAGCGGTCGCCGTGCCGTGCTGGCCCGCGCCGGTCTCGGCGATGATTCGCTTCTTGCCCATGCGCTTAGCCAAAAGGGCTTGGCCAAGCACCTGGTTCGTCTTATGGGCCCCGCCGTGGACGAGGTCCTCGCGCTTCAAGAAAATCCGCGCATTGCCGCCGAGCTTCTTAACCTCGGTGACGGGGGTCGGACGGCCTAGGTAATCGCGCAGCAATCCGGCGAGTTCTTCGCGGAAGCTGGGATCATTCTGGGCATCGACAAAAGCCTGCTCCAATTGATCCAATGCGGGGATGAGGGATTCCGGAACGTATTGTCCGCCGAATTCCCCGAAGTATGCGGGAAGGAGTGTTTCACGTGAATCGGGCATGGTTAATCTTTCTTGTCAGGTTCATTGAATAATCGGATGGTGCGGAAGGCTTGAGAAATCAGGGCGGCGTCTTTGTCCCCGGGGTGTGTTTCTAATCCCGAGTTCAGGTCGAGCCCCGCTGTTCCCACTTGGAGCGCGCCATCCAGGTTGTCGAGGTTGAGGCCACCGGCCAACAAGCTGTGGGCTTTGATGTCGTCCGGGATTTCTGACCAATCAAAGCTGCGTCCGGTCCCTCCCCTACCCGAGTCGAGCACGAGGCGGTCAACCCGTCCGGCAAGCTGCGGCGCCATTTCTACCCACTGGGGGTTGGTCATATCGATGGCCCGCCAGACTAATTCTGCGTCGGTGTCCGCGAGGGCCGCGCGGGTACGGTCGATGAAAGCTAGCTCTCCATCCACGCTGCCTTGGAATGGGGCGTGCAACTGAATTCCGGACAGCCCACGGGTTGCCGCTATCTCTCGCAATTCGGCGGGGTCGTCGCTGCGGCTCACTGCTACGAAATCCAAGTCGGGTTCGGCGGCGATGATTTCCTCGGCGGTTTCACGTGAAACATTTCGCGGGGAATCTGGGGCGAAGATGAGCCCTCCGTAGCGGGCACCGGAGGCGCGGGCGGCTTGGGCGGTGGAGGCGGCGGTGAGTCCGCAGACCTTATTCGCACCGAAGAGCAGATCCCGGGCGGCGCGGTCGATGTCCTTGTGGGAGGTCAGTTGGGAGCCGACGAGGAAGGCGTTGGCGTGGGCGCCTAAACGTCGGACGGTGTGGTTATCGCGAATGCCGGATTCGGAAACGACCACTTTATTGTCAGGCACGTACCCGGCGAGTTGCTCGGTGCGGGAGAGATCGATGCTCAAGTCATGGAGGTTGCGGTTATTAATACCGATGATCTCCACCCCGAAGGACAGGGCGCGGTCCACCTCTTCCTTGGTGATGGCTTCAGTGAGAACGTCGAGCCCTAACTTATCTGCCAAAGCCTTCAGCTGCGCAAAGGTCTCATCATCCACGATGGACATCATGAGCAAAATTGCATCCGCGCCGTAGTAGCGCGCGGCATAAACCTGAATCGGATCGACGATGAAATCCTTGCACAATACCGGCAGGTGTGTGGACTGGGCCACGGTCTGGAGGTGATCGTAATCCCCGCCGAACCGCTCGGGCTCGCACAGTACGGAAATTGCATCCGCATAGCGGGAATAGATGCGCGCGATATCGCCGGGGCGGTAATCCTCGCGAATCATTCCGAGGGATGGCGACGCAGACTTGCACTCCATGATGAAGCGGTTAGTGCCATTGAGCGCGGCAAAAAGCGAACAACGGGACGGCTCAAGCCTGTCTACGTCTACGTGCGCGATGCGTTCGCGAATGCCGGCAAGGTTTGTGCGGCGCTGAGCCACAATCCCCTCGAGCACCGTCGGCAGTTTCTCTTCTGTCATTTCTTATCCCTAGTGTGGTTTCTTTAGTATTCGGCTTCCTCGTGGGTGCGCAGCCAGCGGTCCACGTCCCCGCTATCGATGAGCCCCTTGGCGTGCGCGACGCCCTCCGCAATCGTTGCCGCGGTGCCACCCAGATAAAACATCGCTCCAGCCGATGCCGCGACCGCATCATAGTGCGCCGGCTTACCCGAGCCATTAAAGATGGCGCGCACGTGCTCGGCATTATCTTGTCCGTCGCCGCCGGCGAGCTCACTGAGCTCATGCTTGGCGATGCCCAGCGCCTCCGGCGTTAGCTCATAGTGCGAAATTTCGCCGTCCTTTAGTTCCCAGACCTGTGTGGTGCCGTGGGTAGCGATTTCATCGGTACCCGCACCGTGGACGACGAGCGCCCGTGTGCGCCCCAGCTCCCGGAAAACTTCCGCGATCATGGGGCCTTGTGCTGGGTTGGCGATGCCCATGATCTGAAGCTCGGGGCGGCCCGGGGAGAGCAAGGGCCCCAAGGTATTGAAAATGGTGGAGACCCCGAGCGCCTTGCGCACCGGTTGCACGTGGGCCACGGCCGGGTTGTAGGCCGGAGCAAAGAGGAAGGTGAAGTTGGAGGCTTCGAACTGCCGGACGGCGCGATCCACGTCGAGGTCCAGCGGAATATTCAGTGCCTCAAGCACGTCGGCAGAACCGGACTTGGAGGAGACGGATCGATTGCCGTGCTTGACCATCCTCACTCCCCCAGCGGCGGCGACTAAGGAGGCGGCTGTCGTGATATTGATGGTATTCGCGCCATCGCCGCCCGTCCCCGCGGAGTCCATGAGTCCCTTTCCGGTAATGGGAAATGGGTGGCCAACTTTCAGGAACGCCTTGGCGGCGCCCGTAATATCCGCGAGGGTCTCGCCGCGGGTGCGGATATGTGTAAGCAGCGCGGAGATTTGAATATCGTCGTAATCGCCCACGGCAACTGGGGTGAAGACCTCGGTGGCCTCCTCCACGGTGGGCGCGGGATTATCCAGGAAGGCTTGCAGTGTTTTCAGCGGGCTCTGGTTCGTCATTAGTCTTTTAGCTCCATAGTGGGGTGAGTGGATAGTCGGTGAATGCAACGGTTCAGCATGTCTGGGCCACGAGGAGAAAGAATCGACTCTGGGTGGAATTGCATCCCCAGCGCCATTCCATCGTCCGTTTCGGCCGCCATCGCGATGGTGCCGATATCCGCCTTCGTCTCCGCGAGCACCCGCATGCCGGCCGGCACCTGCGTGCACCCCAAGGAGTGATACCGCGCCACCGGGACCTGGGTACCGGGGACGCCGGGCTGGGCGGGGTCGGCATCGGTGGCTAGGCCGGCGAAGACTGGGTGGGCGGTGCCGGCATCGGTAAGCGTCATGGGCATGGACTTACCGTGCACCGGCCCGCAGGGCCCTACCCCGCCCCCGTGGTATTCCAGTAGCGCCTGGAAACCTAGGCAGACGCCGAGGATGGGGATGGTGCCCAAGGTGGCATCGATAAGCTCCATCATGCAGCCAGCATCGCGCGGATGCCCAGGGCCCGGGGAAAGCACAATAATATCGGGCTCGGCTGCGAGCACCTCCGCGACGGACACGCTGTTGCGGTAGACGGTGGTGCGGTAGCCGGCGAGGGCGTCGACGAGGTTATAGACAAAGGAATCGTGGTTATCGAGCAGAACCACATGCGGCGAATTCATCGCTGTACCTCCAGGGTGGCGTTGTGCGCGAGGGCAATGGCGTGGAGAACGGCATAGGCCTTGTGCAGGGTTTCATCGGCTTCGGATTGCGGGACGGAATCGTGCACTACCCCGGCACCGGCTTGAACAGCAGCCGTACTGCGGTGCACGAAGGCGGAGCGAATGACAATGCAGGTATCCATGGCGCCATCGCCGCGCAGGTACCCCACTGCGCCGCCGTAGGAGCCACGGCGTTTGTGTTCGGCTTGGCGGATGAGCTCGTTGGCGCGTAGCTTGGGCGCGCCGGTCAACGTTCCCATGTTCATGCAGGCGCGGTAGGCATCGAGGGCATCGAAGTCTTTGTGCAAGGTGGCGGTCACGCGGGAGACCAAGTGCATGACCCGCGAGTAGCGGTCTACTTGGAGCAAGTCTGCTACCCGCCGCGTGCCGGGTTCTGCTACGCGGGCGAGATCATTGCGGGCGAGATCTACCAGCATGGTGTGCTCGGCTAGCTCCTTGGTGTCCGTGCGCATTTCGAGTTCGTTGCGAATATCTAATTCATCATTGATGGTGCCGTCCGGGTTGAGCCCGCGGGGTCTGGTTCCGGCAATGGGATAGAGCTCAACCTGCCGCGTCTCTGGGTCAAACTTCAAATTGGACTCCGGTGATGCGCCGAAAAGCTCGTAATCTTCTCCCCGGAGATAGAACATATACGGCGAAGGATTGGTCTCACGGAGTTGGCGGTAGGCCGCGAAGGCATCGGGGCAGTCCACGGTGAATGTGCGGGCGGGGACAACTTGGTAAATATCGCCGGAATCAATATTGCTCTTGAGCCGCGTTACCTGTTCGCAAAACGCGGCATCGTCAATATCCGCGGTTGCAGTCAAGGTACCCGCGGGCTGGCTGGGCTCTAGATCCTCTATCTCGGCTACGGGTGTACCGGCGAGCGCATCGAGCGTGTCTTCCAAGCGGGCTCGGTCGATATCCCAGCCCTCTACGTGCGCCGTCTGCGTTAGGTGGTCCACCGCGAGGACGGTTTGGGCGACGAGGAATTCATAATCGGGAAACTTATTGGGCCCCTCGCCTACCTCAGGCAGGTTTTCAAAAGTGGCCAAATAGTCATAGGCAAACCCGCCGGCGACGAAGGGCAATAGGGGCGAGGAATAGGAATCATCGCGCTGCAGTGTGCGGAGGATATCCGCCGTTGATTCATCTAGGAGTCGTTGCCGTTCATCGGACTCGTTGGAGGGTGAGAACTCAAAAACAATTTCCGTGGTTTCACGTGAAACAATCCGGTCTGTAAAGCGCGATTGCAGCATGGTGATGAGCTGCTCCCCCGCTGGGCTGAGCGCGAGGACGCGAACCCGCTGGCCGGTGCAGGTGACCTTTGCCGCGGCATCAAGCACGGCCAGGCACGTGAGGTTTTTCTTGGTTTCAATATCAGCGCTTTCCAATAATAAGGAATCGCTCGACCGCGCCAAGCTATGAAATAGCGCTGAGGCATCCCGGCAATAGGCAATATCGCGGGTGGCGGTGTATGTCATTGCAGTGCCCTTTCAGGAGTAACTGAGGAACAGAGTGCGAGGGACCCGAGGTATCCGCGAGCAAAGGCACTGAAAACGCCGAAAGGCCCGCAGAATGCGAGCCTAAAAATGGGTTGCGAAGAAAGGCCCGCGAGTTACGCGCGCCACCACCAACGAGTAGTCATTTTCTTCATGGGCACTAGCCTAGCCTAAATTTCTATAGCGCGGAAGAAACAAGTGAAAAATATTCAATCGGTATCTAATAAGTGGTCTTCGCGTCCGTTAAGGGTAATGTGGTGCAGGTCTATATCTTCAAGAAAGGTGACGATAAGTGAGTATTAATATCGAAGAGGTAATTGCAAAGGTTCCCACCCAATTGCTTATCGGTGGTGAGTGGCGCGATTCCACCTCCGGTGAGACTTTTGACGTAGAAAACCCAGCGACGGGCGAGAAGCTGGCGACGCTGTCTTCCGCAAACTCGGATGATGCGATTGCTGCCCTCGACGCTGCCTGTGCCGTGCAGGATGAATGGGCACGCACCACGCCGCGCGAGCGCGCGGAGATTCTGCGCCGAGCATTCGATCTAGTACAGGAGCGGGCGGATGAATTCGCAGCACTGATGACGCTAGAGATGGGTAAGCCCTTCGCGGAAGCTAAGGGAGAGGTCACTTATGGCGGCGAGTTCCTGCGTTGGTTCAGTGAAGAAACGGTACGCGATTACGGCCGCACCGCAACCGTCCCCGAAGGCACGCTGCGGATGATCACCCGCCGCAAGCCGGTGGGTCCCTGCCTTTTGATTACCCCGTGGAACTTCCCGTTGGCCATGGCTACCCGCAAGGTGGCTCCGGCGGTCGCAGCAGGCTGCACGATGGTGCTCAAGCCGGCCAAGCTGACTCCCCTGACTGCGCAGTACTTTGCGCAGACCATGATCGATGCTGGGCTTCCAAAGGGCGTGCTTAACGTCGTTGCCGGTAAGTCTGCATCTGCAGTTTCGGAGCCATTGCTTGCCGATGACCGCTTGCGCAAGCTTTCCTTCACTGGTTCTACCCCAGTGGGTCGGACCCTTTTGAAGGGCGCGGCCGATAATGTGCTGCGTACCTCCATGGAACTGGGCGGCAATGCCCCATTCATTGTCTTTGAGGACGCAGATATTGACCAAGCAGTCCAGGGTGCGATGGGCGCCAAGATGCGCAATATTGGCGAGGCCTGCACCGCGGCTAACCGCTTCTTGGTCCACGAGTCTGTTGCCGAGGAGTTCTCCGAGAAGCTCGTTGCGGAATTCGAGAAGCTCAATTTGGGCAATGGCATGGACGAAGGTGTTACCTGCGGTCCGCTCGTCGAGTCCAAGGCTTTGGAGAGCATTGCGGCACTGGTGGACGATGCTGCAGAAAAGGGCGCTACCATCGCCACCGGCGGTAAGCGCGGGGATGGCGCCGGCTACTTCTACGAGCCAACAGTGATTACCAATGTTTCACGTGAAACACGCGTCGCCCAGGAAGAGATCTTCGGCCCAGTCGCCCCGATTATCACCTTCAGCACCGAGGAAGAAGCGCTCGAGATCGCCAACGATACCGAGTACGGTTTGGCGTCTTACGTCTTTACCGAGAATTCCGACCGCCTGTGGCGCATCGCCGATGGCCTAGAGTTCGGCCTGATGGGCTTCAACGCCGGCGTTATCTCTAACGCCGCTGCCCCCTTCGGTGGCGTCAAGCAATCCGGAATGGGCCGCGAGGGTGGCGCGGAAGGTATCGAGGAATACACCTCCGTGCAGTACCTGGGCATCCGCGACCCTTATGCCAACGCTTAGGCCTTCAATCGGCAACGCAATCACTGTTTAGAGCGCGCTTATAGCCGTGTTTGATTAAACATTTAAGTGCCAGCGGCGTATACTCACTCCCCGCATAATTGTGATTGCTTTCCTTCTCCCCGCACGCGGCCCTTTTGGGGCCGTGCGCGGTTGGGAGGATTTTTTATTTTTAATTGGAGTGAGTCTTGTCAACAACGAATTCAGCGGCTCAGCCGCCATTGGTTACACCCACGTTCCTGTTGGCGTGGGTGGCTAATTTTGGCCAGTTTCTTGTCTTCTACTTAACGGTAACGACCATGGCCCTGTATGCCGTCGAAAGCTTCGGGGCCTCCGATACCGTCAGCGGCTTTGCCTCTAGCGCCTTTGTTTTGGGTGCGACGTTCATGCGCATCTTCTCTGGCTGGTTGGTGGACCGCGTGGGGCAAAAGCGCGCCGCCCTGACCTCGCTGGCTTTTGTCAGTATCGTGACGGTGGGCTATTTCGTGGTCCATAACGTGGCCGTCCTCATCCTCGTGCGGCTGCTTCACGGCGCAGGCTATGCGTTGACCTCTACGGCGCTCATGGCCGTTGCGCAGTCCGTCATCCCCCAACAGCGCCGCGCGGAGGGCACCGGCTACTTCGCCCTCGGCACTACACTTGCCACCGCCTTTGGCCCGGCAGTGGGCTTGTTCTTGGCCAATAATATTGGCTACAACACCCTCTTTGGGGTCGCCCTGGGATCCAATATCGTCTCCCTCGTGCTGGCGCTCGTATTGCGCTACCCGGCGGAGCTCGATGAAGAAAAGCCCGCTTTCAAGCTGCGCAATGCCGTGCACCCCAACGTGGTGCCCATTGGTATTTTCATGCTCCTGGTGGGCATCGCCTACTCCGGCGTGGTCACCTATCTCAACGCCTATGCGCGCGAAGAGGACCTGGCCACCGGCGCCGGCCTCTTTTTCATCGGCTACGCCGTAGTCATGCTCATCATGCGCTTCTTCTTGGGGCGCATCCAGGACCACAAAGGCGACAATTCGGTTATGTACCTGGGCCTGGTGTCCTTCGCCATCGCCCTTATCATCATGGGCTTTCCCAGCAATGACGTCATGCTCGTGGTCGCGGGTGCATTTACGGGCATGGGATACGGCACGCTAAGCCCCGCCTGCCAGGCCATCTCGGTGCGCTCTGTATCGGCTGCCCAAATAGGCGCGGGCATCTCCACGATGTTCCTCTTGATGGACTTCGGCATCGGCCTCGCCCCCTTCGGGCTTGGCCCCATCGTGAGTGCCACTGGCTTCGATACGATGTACCTCATCCTCGCCGGCCTCATCGTCGTCGCGGCGGTGTACTACTACATGGTGCACGGCCGCTACCCCAAGGCGAAGGCGCCCGTTATCAGCGCCGCAGAGGGCACGCAGACGGCCTAAAGCGGCACAGGTATTTGGCTCCGGGTTTATACCCGGAGCTTTTTTGCGTGCTGGGGCGGCAAGCACTCGGCATCGACCACGCGCCGGGCCATCGCCCGGTCCCCCATCTTGGCCGCAAACGCCATGCGCATGGTGATATCGTGCGCGGGAGCGGGGCCGCAGGTGATGGCATCCCCAGTAGAAATGCGCCCGGGCGAAATGACGCGGAAGTACACGCCGCAATCGCCGCGCGCGGTCCACCGCTTGAGCCAGCCCTTCTCCTGCACCCAGCCGGAAAAGGTTGCGCATGGCTGGCGGGGTACGGAGACCTCGAGCGTAGTCGTGCCGATGTGGAGGCGTTGGTTGATAAGCAGCGCGGAGAGATCAATGCCGCGCGTAGTGAGGTTTTCCCCAAAGGCCCCTGAATTCAGCGTGCGGCCCAGCGAATCCTCCCAATAATCTAGCTCCTCGCGGGCATAGGCATAGACCGCTTTGTCACTTCCACCGTGGTGCTCGCTATCGCCGATAGAATCGCCGCGCACGCCAGAGCCATCGCCGTAATTGGGGCCAGGTGCGGAAACATCGATAAAGTCTTGCGGGCGCTTGTCGATGCCCGAAAACTCATGCCTCCCGCTCGGATCCGGCCTGCGTACGGCGACGTTGGTGGAAATAACCTGCATATCAGTCACTGTAGTCGCGGGTAAGGGCCTCCGCAGTGAGAATATCCCGGTAAAACAGCTCCGGAGCCAGCGAGACCGCCTCCGCGAGCTGCGGGAGGGCATTATCTAGCGCGGAGGCCACGGCCGCATCCGTCAGCTTCCCATTGGCCACCCCACGTGCGGCAATGGCAAAGACATAAGAAATAAACGGCATCCAGGCAGAGCCGCCAAGATCAGTGTTTCCATCCCCAAAGGCGTCCAGGGCGAGCAGCGTGTGCAATACCGACTTATCTACGCCCAATTGCTGCAGCGTCACCCGCAATTGCAGCGCGGTAGTGCGCAGGTTGGACATGGTCCCCAGGCGGGTCAGCGCCAAGTCGTTATCGAAGCACTCGCGTAGCGCGGCGATGCGGTGGGCGTCATCGCACAGCTGCGCGCTGTCTGAAGCGGGCGTTGGGGCCTCGCCGGTGGCGCTCATGAGCAGCATAGGGCGGGTGACATCGTCTACTCCCGTGGTGGCCGTCCGCCACAGCGAGGGGGAGCCGGAGTGTTCCACGTGGGCCTGGTTGGCATCGGCAAGCGCGGCGAGCACGGAAGAAGGTTCCGCGGCCTCTTTCCCATCGCTACTAAAGGAACGGGTAATCAGGCCCGTGCGCACCAACGCGCGCATGCGCTGGCCGCGCTCGAAGTCCACCTGCATGAGCGCATCAAGGCTGGCGCGCGGATCGGCCTCGATGTTCTTGATAACGCCCTCGAAGGTCTCCTTGGCCTTGGGAGCGAGGCGGCGCAGGGCGGCATAGTTCTCCCACGTGCCGGCGGTATTCTCGCTCTCGCCGTCGTGGAAGATGATAAGCGAGCTTGCCGGTGGGTACTGCGGGGCGGCGAGATCGCTGGCCGGTTCATCCTCGCGGAAGTCCACGATGAGATCGCCAGCCTCGTGCAATTCCTCCGGTAGCTCGAAGCCCTCCTCCACCGGCTCCAAGGGCAGCGGCTCGCTGGCGGGGTTGCCAAGCGGCCACGCCCAGGCCAAAAGCTCCACTTCTTCTTCGTGGGTTTGCTCGGGTATCAAGATGCCATCTTCGATGGTGGCGCGGGCGACCAGCGGCGCCTTGCGCACCGTGGCGATGGCGGCATAGATCAGATCGTTTGCCGCGGTTGCCTCGTATTCCATCACGCGGCGGTCCATGCTGCGCTTGAGGTGCGCCGCGCGCTCCTTATCCGGCAGGCCCTCCAAATACTCCTCATAGGACAGTGTGGACCACAGGAGGTAGAGCTCCAGCGAGGACTTCTTGGTCAGCGCGGCCTTGAGGGCGCGATTCGGCACGGAGAGCGTGGTCGTCGCCTCCGTCGAACCATTGGCGGTCACAAGATCCCGGATCTTCTGGTTCTTATCAATGACCACGAATTTCGCCAGGGGTAGCGGCTCCGGCGAGTGCACCGTAAACAGCGCATCCGCATCCAGCTGATCCGCCAGGATGACCTGCTTATCCATATAATCCACGGGCTCGGCCGCGGTGCGCTTCACGCGCGTGCGGATGGTCGCCGGAATGACCTCAAAGGTCAGCTCGTAGCCGGCCTCGCTGCTGATGGTTTCCTCGCGCACCGATTCGTCTTCGCCAAATACGCGTTGGCCCTTCTCCATGTGAATGGGCTTATCGGGGGACGAGGCCAAGGCATAGCTAAACGGCGAGAGGTTACCCAGGGCGTCGATGAAGCGGAAGTTGGTGCCGCGGGGCCCCTCGTTCTTGGAGCGCATGTGGAGGGTTTCGGCAAAGTTGAGATAGTGGACATCGACAAGCTCCTCGCCCTTGTACAGGCTAAAGCGATACCGGCCCACCCAAGGGTCTTCGAAGACGTCACCGGGTAGGACTTCATGGATTCCCTCCGGCAGCTCATCTTCTAAGATTTCTTCTTCTTCCCCACCGATGGGGACATAGGTCAGCTGCAGGTGAAGTGGGGTATTGACCAAGAGGCGCGGGGATTTCGTGTACACCAGCTCGCCGTCCAGCCCGCGCGCGTTGGGCAGGGACTTGACCGCCATATCCCAGGAAAAATCCGCGCTCTCCGCAACGGTGATGGTGGCCTTGTCTTGGCGCGGCACAGCGATGGAGAAGGAATCTTCTGCCGCTACCTCAAGGATGGACCAGCCTTCCCACGCGCCATGCGGGCGCGGCTGGTTCTCCGGGGCAGGTGTTAGCTGCGTGCCGTTCGGCGCGATGAAGGTATACGCGCCCTGCGGGATGGGCTGCGTGCTATCGACGGGCCGGTGCGCGGAATCGAGCAGCAGGCCGCCATTGGCAATACCCGCAAACTCCAGCGTTTGTTCCGCAAACGTTACGGCAAGGTGGGTAAAGGCCTGCGGCATGGACACCCACAGGCCAGGTTCCTCACTGGCGACGTAATAAAACTTGCGGCTGACCTCCGTGCCATCCAGCAACTGCGTGGTCACGGTCCATTGGGGGTCTTCCGGTTCATAGGCCGCGCTCACGGCTGGCAGGTAAAGCTCTAAAGTATCGGTATCCGGCGCGAGGCGAAGATGCGGAACCCCCTGAAAAACCGCCGCGTCTAGAAAAGATGATAGCTGGCTACGAAACTTCTCCTGGCTCATTTACACCAGCCTAGATCATTTTTGAAAAGATGTGGATTCTGCAGGCAGGGGGCAAAAAGAAGGCTTTCACCACCGAGGGTGATGAAAGCCTTTGCGCGCGATTGATCGCGTGGACTAGTGGAAGAAGTTCCGCCAAGCATTCGGGTTGATGGTGATGATGCCCAGCTTTGCGCCAAGAAGGCAATGGCCCCGATGGCTAGAGAGGCGATACCGGCACCCGCGATGCCGGCGAGGAGCCCGCTCTTGGAGGAGCCGTCACCGCCGTTGTCATTGTTGCCGGGGCTGATCGGATGCAGAATCGTCTGTCTGCTCGTTTCCGCCCTGGTCATCATGCTTTATCCACCATTCATTCAAGGTGAGCTTGGCCAAGGTGGTGTTATCGATGTAGTCACCGCGCACGGGGTCGGTGTGGGTGGCCTTCGCGCGAAGGGCCTCAGAGCCAGCACCCTTGAAGAAGAATGGGACGAGCTGATTGGTGTGCTGCGTGGAGTACCACTGGTGACCAGAGGGCAGGGTGTTGCCACCGCCACCATTCATGGAGTTGAACTTGCCGTCTGAGCGCTCATTGGCGCCGGAGAGGTATCCCGTTTCGTGGTCAGCGGTAACGACCAGCAGGGTCTCGTCCCAGGAGGAGTTTTCTTCTACCCAGTCGATGGCGGCATCGACGGACTTATTGAAGTCCTGTACCTCTTCGATATCGCGGGCGGATTCGTTGCCGTGGCCGCTCCAGTCGATGGCACCGCCTTCGATCATGACGTGGAAGCCCTCGTCATTTTGGCCCAGTGCGTTGAGGGCGCCGGTGGTCATGGTGGGAAGATCCACGACTTCGTTGAAGGGAATGTCAAAAGGTTCCGCGGACTCGCCGGTGCGCCCCTGCTGCAAGGTAGAGGCCACAGGGGCCAGGCCGAAGTACTTCTCCCCCGCGGCGACATCGCCTTGGGCCAAAGCCTCAAATTGCTCCTTGGTTTCTGCGTAGTTCCAGTCGGACTCGCCGGACGATAGCTTGTTGTAGACCTCTTCAGATAGGTACTTGTACTTGGCCTCATCCTTCTTCTTATTGTCATCGTCGTAGAACGGGTGGCCGGCACCCATGATGACATCGAGATCAGAGTTGAACATCTCATCCGCAATCTCCAGGTAGTTACCGCGGGAAATGTTGTGTGCCGCCCAGGCAGCCGGGGTGGCGTGGCTAAACGGCACGGAGGAGACCACGCCGGCGGACTTTCCGGCCTTCTTGGCGCGCTCGGAGGTGTTTTCCTGCTCGTGGCCGTAATCGTTCACGCCCAGCTTGCCGTTATCGGTCTTCACGCCGGTGAACATGGCGGTGCCGGCGGCAGAGGAATCGGTGTATCCCTTATCCACGTACTCGTGGGTTGCCCACGCCTTTTGTGGGTCATAGGAAGAGTTATTTGGGTAAGTGGTCATGGACAGGCGGTTGAAGTCTTCGAAGCGCTGCACGGATTCGCCATCGAGTTCTTCTGGTCCTTCGGCGCTAAATGCGCCATCGACCAGGTACTTGGACTGGCCGGTTTCGTAGAGGTTGTTGAAGGCCACGTGGCCGTAGCCCATGCCATCACCAATCATGTAGATGATGTTCTTTGGGCCCTGGGATTCGGCGGCGGTGGCTGGAGCAATTGCGCCAGCGGTAGCTACGGTCGTAGCTACGGTCGTAGCTACGGTCGTGGCTACGGCAGCGGCGCCAATGCGGAGAGAAGTGCGCATGAATTGTTTTTTATGGAGGTGAGAGACGAAGAGATGGTGGCCCTGCAAACAAGAGAGAAATCACCCAGACATGGCTGGGTGCAAAGCCTTGAGTTGAAGATAAAGGCGCGATTCAACCACGAAAGGAACTGCGCGTTAATAGTTCCTAAACACTGCCGGAACATCCCGTAGCGCGCCTTACTCTTTGCCCCACTCCCCCGCACTCACCGCAGGAGTCGTGTCAAGGAATTTCGCCTGGCTACCGGTACGGCGCCGAATTAGTGAAGCAAAACCCACCTCTGCCTACCCCGCGCCGGGTTGGGGCTATTACACTGTGTGTTTATGACTAAACCGAGCGATTCCACGTCGTACCGCTACACCCCTGAGCTGGCGAACCAGATCGAAAAGACTTGGCAGCAGTATTGGAAGGACCACGAGACCTTTAACGCGCCGAACCCGGTCGGTTCGCTAGCCACGGGTGCGGGCGAGCTGCCCAAGGAAAAGCTCAACGTGCAGGACATGTTCCCCTACCCTTCCGGTGCGGGCCTGCACGTGGGGCACCCGTTTGGTTATATCGCCACCGATACCTATGCCCGCTATAACCGCATGCTGGGCAAGAATGTGCTGCACACCATGGGCTATGATGCCTTCGGCTTGCCGGCCGAGCAGTACGCCATTCAGACCGGTACGCACCCGCGGACCACCACGATGGCCAATATCGACAACATGCGCCGCCAGCTGGGCATGCTGGGCTTGGGCCACGATCCGCGCCGCTCGGTGGAATCCACGGATCCTGAGTTCTTTAAGTGGACCCAGTGGATCTTCCTGCAGATTTATAACTCCTGGTTCGATGAAGAGCAGCAAAAGGCTCGCCCCATTGCTGAGCTCATCAAGGAATTAGAGGCCAATAAGCGCACCACCAAGGACGGGCGCTACTACGAGGATTTGTCCCCGCAGGAAAAAGCCCAGGCAGTCGATGAGTTCCGCCTGGTCTACCTGTCCAATTCCACGGTGAATTGGTGCCCGGGCTTGGGTACCGTCTTGGCCAACGAGGAAGTCACCGCGGAGGGCAAGTCTGAGCGCGGCAACTTCCCGGTCTTCCGCAAGAACCTGTCCCAGTGGATGATGCGCATTACCGCGTATTCGGATCGTTTGCTCGATGATCTGGAGCTGCTGGATTGGCCGGAGAAGGTCAAGTCCATGCAGCGCAACTGGATCGGCCGTTCCCGCGGCGCGGAGGTAACTTTCCCCGCGGAAGGCTACGGCATCGACGTGTTTACCACGCGCCCAGATACGCTCTTTGGCGCGGAGTACGTGGTCTTGGCGCCGGAGCATGAGCTTGTCGATGCCCTCTTGTCCCCCATTCCTTACGACGATGACGTGGACGAGCGCTGGACCTACGGCAACGATGACCCGAAGGAAGCCGTCGAGTCCTACCGCGCGGATATTGCTGCGAAGTCGGATCTGGAGCGCCAGGAAAATAAGGAAAAGACCGGTGTATTCCTGGGTACCTATGCCACCAATCCGGTCAATGGCAAGCAGATCCCGATTTTCATCGCGGACTACGTGTTGACCGGCTACGGTACCGGCGCCATTATGGCGGTGCCCGCGCACGATACGCGTGACTATGAGTTTGCCCAGGCCTTTGGGCTGCCGATTACGGAGGTTGTCTCCGGCGGCAATATCGAGGAAGAAGCCTGGACCGAAGACGGTGCCTTGGTAAACTCCGCCAACGATAAGGGCCTGGATCTTAATGGCCTGAATAAGGCGGAGGCCATCGCCCAGGCCATCGAATGGCTGGAAAAGGACGGCTCCGGACGCGGCAAGATTCAGTACAAGCTGCGCGACTGGCTCTTCGCTCGCCAGCGCTACTGGGGCGAGCCCTTCCCCATCGTCTATGACAAGGACGGCATGGCCCACCCGCTGCCAGAGTCGATGCTGCCGGTTGAGCTGCCCGAGGTGGAAGACTATAAGCCGGCCTCCTTCGATCCAGAAGATAAGGACTCGGAGCCACAGCCGCCGTTGGCGAAGGTCCGCGACTGGGTAGAGGTAGAGCTGGACTTGGGCGATGGCCCGCAGACCTACTACCGCGATACCAACGTTATGCCCCAGTGGGCGGGTTCTTCCTGGTACCAGCTGCGCTATATCGATCCCCGCAATAGCGAGGCCTTCTGCGATATCGAAAACGAGCGTTACTGGACCGGCCCGCGCCCAGATGAGCACGGCGAAAACGATCCGGGCGGTGTAGATCTGTATGTCGGCGGCGTCGAGCACGCCGTGTTACACCTGCTCTACGCCCGCTTCTGGCACAAGGTGCTTTTTGACCTGGGCTTTGTCAGCTCGCAGGAGCCGTATCGCCGCCTGTACAACCAGGGCTATATTCAGGCCTACGCCTACACCGATTCCCGCGGCGTGTATGTCCCTGCCGCAGAGATAGAGGAAAAGGACGGCAAGTTCTACTACAACGGCGAGGAGGTCAACCAGGAGTACGGCAAGATGGGCAAGTCCCTGAAAAACGCCGTGGCCCCGGATGATATCTGCCGCGACTTCGGTGCCGATACCCTGCGCGTGTACGAAATGTCCATGGGTCCGTTGGATACCTCCCGCCCGTGGGCGACCAAGGATGTTGTCGGTTCGCAGCGCTTCCTGCAGCGCCTGTGGCGCCTGGCCATTAATGAGGACACCGGTGAAGTGGCTACTACCGATGCCGAGCTCACCCAGGATGACCTGAAGCAGTTGCACCGCACCATCGCGGGCGTGCGCGATGATTATGAGAACCTGCGCCTGAACACGGTCGTGGCCAAGCTCATCGAGTACGTCAACTATCTGACCAAGACCTACCGCACCGAGGCTCCGCGCGCGGCGGTGGAGCCCATCGCGCAGCTGGTCTCCCCCATCGCCCCGCACATTGCGGAGGAACTGTGGCAGCGCTTTGGCCACGATGAGACCATCACCTACGAGCCACTCCCCTCTTTTGAGGAGAAATACCTGGTAGATGATGAGATTCAGGTGCCAGTCCAGATCAACGGCAAGGTTAAGTCCCGCATCAACGTCGCGGTCGATGCTGACCAAGACACCGTATTCGAGGCTGCTTTTGCCGATGCCAAGGTGGCTGACCTTACCTCCGGCAAGAACGTGGTGAAGAAGATCTACGTTCCCGGCCGGATGGTGAACCTGGTGGTTAAGTAACCAATGAGCGTGGACGTCTCGGGCCTTTCGCCATCCAATCAGGACTACCTCAAGGCCCTGTTTAAGCTGGGCGAATGGCACGACGACCCCGTGACGGTAAAGATGCTCGCCCAGCACATAGGCGTACGGCTCTCCAGCGCGTCTGATGCGGTGCGGAGGCTCGAGAAAAAGGGCCTCGTCACCCATATGCCGTATGGCGCCATCGGGCTGAGTACCGAGGGGCGTGCCTTTGCCCTCGCCATGGTGCGGCGGCACCGCCTCATCGAAACCTTCCTGGTGGAATCCCTGCACTACCGCTGGGACCAGGTCCACGCGGAAGCCGAGCAATTGGAGCACTGCGTCTCCGATTTCTTCCTAGAGCGCATAGACGCTGAGCTGGGATTTCCGCGCCGCGATCCGCATGGAGACCCCATCCCCAGCGCCGCGGGCGACTACCCCGCGGACTATGCCGCGACCCCGGCATCCGAGCCAGGGGATCTGCGCAAACTCAGCGATCTGGAGCCCGGTGAGGCGGGCATAGTCGATCGCATTAGTGATGTGGACGCCGATCTGCTGCGCTTTTTTAGCGAGAATAACCTGACCATCGGCGCTGCCGTGAGCGTGCAAGGCAGCCAGCCGTATTCCGGCGGAATGGCCGTGCGCGTAGAGGGCAACCAGAACGAGCATGCCCAGAATGAAGATGCCGCGGCTTTCTCCCTGAGCTCCCAGGCAGCCCGCGCCGTGTGGGTGCGCATATAACTTTCCTGCCCCTTCCCTTCTGAAGGGAGGGGTATTTGCGCATGTCAATAGTGGTTAGTTGCGACGTAGTTAAAAGTACGTTAGATCTGTAGTTGTAGCAGAAAGTGCGCTTCGGCGCAGCCACTAAGGAGCGAGATGACTAAAGCCTCGACGCCACCCTGCGGCATTAATACCGCCGCTAATCTTGTGTATTTTTCTTCGGTCAGTGAAAATACCCACCGTTTCGTCCACAAGCTGGGGTTTCCAGCGGCACGCATCCCTCTGCGTCCGAAGCGTGAAGGAATGCTCTATGTCACCGAGCCTTTTGTGCTCATCGTCCCCACCTACGGCGGCGGCAATATCAAGGCGGCAATTCCGGTGCAGGTGCGCCAATTCCTCAACGTTCCGGAAAACCGTGCACTCTTGCGCGGCGTCATTACCTCAGGAAATACCAATTTTGGCGAGGCCTTTTGCTGCGCTGGGCCACAAATCGCCCGAAAGTGCGGGGTGCCAGAGCTCTACCGCTTTGAGCTGCTCGGTACTGACCGCGATGTTGCCCGCGTACGGGAGGGTTTGCAGGACTTCTTTGCGCACCACCTCTACCCCACCGCACACGAGTCCACCGCACACGCGTCCATTCCCTGATGTCTAAGGACGCCTAAGAAAAAGAAACGAGAAAACATCGATGAAATATCAAGAGCTCATTGAGCGATCCCAAACCCCGCCGCATTTTCGCCACGATGCTTCCACCCCGTTACGCCCGGTGAATTGGAATCGCATCTGGGATGACAAGGACCTGGAGGTGTGGAACCGCCTGACCTCGAATTTCTGGTTGCCGGAAAAGGTCCCGCTCTCCAATGACCGCAATGACTGGTCGCGCATGGATCCAGCCGAACGCGATCTCACCATTCGCGTTTTTACCGGCCTGACGCTACTGGATACCGTGCAGGCCACCGTGGGAGAAATCAGCCAGATTCAAGATGCCCGGACTGAGCATGAGGAGGCCGTTTATACCAATATCGCCTTCATGCAGGCGGTACACGCGCGGAGCTATTCCTCAATCTTTTCTACCCTGGCCAGCACCGAAGAGATTGAGAAATCCTATGCGTGGGCCGTGGATAACCCAGTGCTGCAACAGCGCGCGACCAGTGTCATGGTGCATTACTATGGCGATGACCCACTAAAGCGCAAGGTTGCCTCGACCCTCTTGTCCTCCTTGCTGCTTTACGCCGGCTTCTATCTTCCGCTGCACTTTAGCGTGCACGGAAAGCTGACCAATACGGCAGACATGATCAGGCTCATCCTGCGGGATAAGGCGGTCCACGGCTACTACTCCGGATATAAGTTCCAGCGGGGATTGGATCACGCCACGGAAGCTCGCCGCGAGGACATGCGGGAATTTACCTTTGACTTGGTGCGCGAGCTCTATGACCTGGAGATGCGCTATTCCGGCGAGCTCTATGAACCGTACGGGCTTATGGATGATGTCGCGACGTTCGTGCGCTACAACGCCAATAAAGCCTTGATGAATTTGGGCTATCCCAACCTCTTCCCGTACGAGGAATGTCAGGTCAACCCAAAAATCCTCGCGGCACTCACGCCAGGTTCGGATGAAAACCACGATTTCTTTTCGGGTTCGGGGTCCTCTTATATCATCGGCAAAGCTGTAGAGACCTCCGATGCCGACTGGGATTTCTAAAACCACTAAGTCTCCACACGAAAGGACACATATCATGAAACTTCTTGTACTCGTCGGCAGCCTGCGGCGGGAAAGCATTGCGAAAAAGATCGCCAACCATGCCATGGAACTGGTCCCCGAGCACGTTGAGTGCCAGCGCTACGACCTGCGTGACCTCCCGCTCTATGATTTCGACTACGACGATCCTGGCGTGGCGGATAAACCCACGCCGGAAGCGTACACCGATTTCCGCAATGCAATTAAGGATGCGGACGCGATTTTGTTCGTCACCAGCGAAAACAACCGGACCATCCCGGCGTGCTTAAAAAATGCCATCGATATCGGATCCAAACCCAATTCCGATGTGTCCTGGAAGAATAAGCCAGCTGGCATCATTAGCCACTCCGTGGGCCGCATGGGTGGGTATTCCTCCCACAAGAACGTGCGCCTAGCACTGTCCTACTTCGACATGCCGATGCCCGGTCAGCCCGAGGTATTCTTGGGCAATTCACCCCAGCTCATTGGTGAAGACGGAAAGATCGAGCCGTCCAGCACCATCGAGTTTGTAAAGGACTACCTCGAGCGCCTTGTAGCCTTGGTACCTGCGGCTCCGCAACAGTAGGAGCTACCTTCTCCAATCAGCGAGGCGGTTAATCCCAGTACTCCGTGGCGCATAGCGCGATGCCGTGCGCCCGGATTCCCTGTCCCGCTTCAACTGGGGCATCAACAATGAGCGGGAGTCCGTCGATTTCGCTTACCCAGAACTCCCCTCCCCCAAATTCATTGGTCTTTTTCTCGACATTATTCACGGTGCCAGCTAGCTCGACCTGCGGGTTGAGCAGGCTGGGCTTGTAGTTTTGATAGAACCGTTCCGTCGCTGGGGATTGCAGCGAGAACTCCGCCGGTTCCGTTAATTCATAGTCCAACGCAACGACTGCGGGTCGCACCCGGCCGCGCAGTTTTTCACCGCCCACGGGGTTGCCGGTGGGAAGCGTGAAGGGGGCATCGCTAAGCACCGCCCACCGGAGATCCTCCATTTCCAGGATGCCAATAAATGGCATGGCGCGATATAGCGTTGCCTCCACGTCTTCCCCGCCTCGGAATGACGGCAAGACGGTCCACTCCCCCTCGTACTCCATCGCCGTGACGGCGATCCCGGAGGGGTCCGCATAGTAGAGCACTTGATCAAAAGCCGGTGCGTCCCACAGGGTCCGCTCCGTGGGAAGCTCCGCGATGAGTTCCTCCGTGTCCACGAAGTCGAATCCGCAGGCGCTAAAAAGTTTATCCATGCCCGCCATCATAGACAGGCGTCTGCTCTACAGGAGTCGCGGGCGGTCTGAAAATAGGCCAGTTTTTATTTAATAAAAACTAAATGTGGTGACAATCAACCGAATATTAACACAAATAAATAGGTTATAAAAAGCAAAGTACATGCTGTTAAACCGGCAAAAGTATGGCGCGGGCGAATTATTGATACGCTTAATCCAAGCCGTTTAATAATGTTGGGGGTTGATGGATCAACTGCGGAAATCGATACACAGTTGAGTAATCAACTGCGCAGGGTATAATGCCATTTAAGTCAAAGGCTAAAGGGAGAGGTGCCGTGCGCGCAGAGGAAAGTGCGGCGTGGGCGGATTATGTAGCGATGCAGCGTGCGCTGCATAAGGAGTTGTCCAACGCGCTGCAGGTAACAGCGAATGTGAGCGAGGCGGACTATGCGGTGTTGGCCGTCCTGCAGCGCCGCCGTGGGCAGAGCACCCGGCCGCATGAGTTGGCTGCGGAACTGGGGTGGGAAAAGTCGCGGCTGCACCGACAACTGGTCCGGATGGAGGGGCGCAAGTTGGTCAAGAGGCGGCACGCGGAGGAGTTAGGACCCCGAGCTATTGAAGTCACAGTGACGAAATTCGGCGAGGAAGCATTCGCTACAGCACTGGAGAGCCATACCGCGAAGGTGGATGATCAGGTGGTCTCCGTCTTGACGGGAGAGGAATTGCGGCAGTTGGGTTCCATCTCAAGAAAAATCGTGCGCGGCTTAACGGGCGATACCTAGAATGCGGGGAGCCAATCGCACAAGGCAGGCACCCCGTCACTGACGGGGTGCCTTCCTAGTTTTGAGGCCTAAAGACTCGGACGTTAGGAAATCTTCAACACCGTGCGGCCATGGTGGCTGCCGTTGATGAGCGATTGTGCTTCCTCCACCGCATCTTCCAGCGGGAGGGTATTGGTCAGGGACTCCAGGATGGACAGGTCCAAGGTGCGGGCGAGGAGCTGCCAAGCATTCTGGCGATAGTGCAGTGGGGCATCGACGGAGTTCACGCCAGCCAGGTGCACGTTGCGCAGGATGAAGGGCATCACGGTGGCGGGCAGGTCAGGGCCGCTTGCCATACCGGTAGCGGCAACGGTGCCGCCCCACTTGGTACGGGCCAAGACGTTTGCCAGCTCCTGGGAGCCGGAGGTATCCACGGCGCCGGCGTAGATGGCCTTTTGCAGGGGCTTGCCCGGTTCGGTGAATTCGGCGCGATCGATGATCTCGTGCGCGCCGAGCTCGTGGAGGTAGTTGGCGTAATCGTCGGGGCGGCCGGTCATGGCGTGGACCTCGTAGCCGGCATTGCGCAGAAGGTTGACGGCGATGGAGCCGACGCCGCCGGTGGCGCCGGTGACGAGGACGGGGCCCTCGGGAAGCCCGCGCAGCGAGTTAACGCACAGCGCCGCGGTGTAACCGGCGGTACCGACGGCAGCGGCCTCTTCCGCGGTGAAATCTGCTGGCAGGGCAACGGTGGCGCGAGAATTGACGCGCTGCTTTGGGGTGTAGCCGCCGTGGCGGAATTCGCCAAGGCCATCGCCGAAGGAGGCAACGAGGGTGCCCACCGGCAGGCGCTGCACGTTGGACTCGGATACAGTGCCGACCACGTCGATACCGGGCACCAGCGGGTTGGTGCGGACGACGCCGGGATCGCCGGTAATCGCCATCGCGTCCTTGTAGTTCAGCGAGGAATAAGAGACGTCAACGGTCAGGTCACCCTCGCCGAGGAATTCCCCTTCCTCAAAAGAGGTGGTGACGGATTTGTCTTCGTTACGGGTAACAAGTAGCGTGCTCATGCTCACCATGATACGTGAATTGTGATGCAACCATTTTTGGGCGGCTAAAGGTCGGGGGAGCAGAGCTTGGCGATGTCCCCCGCGGTCTGCTTGGCAAAGGGGCTCACCCCGGTAATGGTTGCGGAACCGGGGCCGGTCCAGGTTCCGTAGCCGACGAGGAACAGGCCTTCGACGGTGGGGGTGCGGCCATCGAGAAGCGCGCGGAAAGGCCCCAGCGCCGGGCGGAACCCGGTGCACCAGATGAGGTGATCTGCCTTCACCTCATCGAGGTTAGAGAACATGGGGGAGGCCTCGAGCAAGCCCTCGTCGCGGGCGCGTTTGACGGGAGGAACGACGACAATATCGCCCAAGTTGGTATCCGCGCCGGGATCGGGCTCGCCCCGCATCATGGCGTTGAGGCGGGCGCGGTTGCGCTGGAAAAGCACGCGGCCGTCAACGTCATCGGGCATCCACCGCGGCGGATTTGCCGTAAACCAAGTGGCCTCTACGCCGGAGAGCACGAGCTCTGCGGCAATCTGCGCCCCGGAATTGCCCGCCCCAACAACGGCGACGGACTCACCGCGGAAGGGATCGGGGCCGGGGTAGACCGCCGAGTGCCATTGCCGCCCGGCGTAGGAACCGGGGTAGTAGGGGATAAACGGCGAGGACCACGTGCCCGTGGCTGCCACCACCGTGCGCGCGGTGAGGTGTTCGTCATCGGTGGTGACATGAAAGTTCTCGCCATCGTGGGTGACTTCCTGGACCCACACCGGCCGGCGTACGGGAAGGTCATAGCGCTGCTCGTAGCGGGCGAAGTAATCGATGACGTGGCTGGCGGGCGGGAAACCCTCGTGGTGGGGCATCGGCCAGCCGGGCAGGTTGGAGGAGGCGCTATTGCTAAATAGCGTGAGCGACGGCCACGCGTGGCGCCAGGCCGCGCCGGGGGAGGGCTCGGCATCGAGGATCTGGAAGTCGAGCCCCTTCTTGCGCAGGTAATAGCTGGTGGCCAGGCCGGCTTGCCCGCCGCCGATAACGATGCAATCGAGCATTAAATGAGCTTTCTTTCGCGGGCTACGGTCACCGCGGCCGTGCGGGTGTCCACGCCCAGCTTCTGATAGATGTGAATGAGGTGCGTCTTCACGGTGGCCTCAGAAATAAAGAGTTGGTTGGCTAGTTCCTTATTGGAAGAGCCGGTCGCGAGGGCGCGGAGGATCTCCAGCTCGCGCGTGGACAGGGACTGCTCGGGCTGGCCCACGCGCTGCGCCAGGAGGTTGACCACCTCTGGGGCGAGGGTGCGCCGGCGCGCGGCGGTATTGAGCACCGCTTCGTGCAGCTCTTCCTCGGGTGAATCCTTGAGCAGGTATCCCATCGCGCCGGCCTCAACTGCGGCCAGGATATCGGCCTGGGTGTCATAGGTGGTGAGGATGAGCACGGGTGGGCCGCCGGCCTCGGTCAGCTTTTTGGTGGCGGTGATGCCATCGACGCCCGGCATCTGGATATCGCAGACCACGACGTCGACCTCGGGGGCGTCATCGGCACAGAGCTTGTCCACGTCCGCGCCATTATCGCCTTCCATGACCACCCGGACATCGGCAAACGTATTGAGTATCGCGCGCAGCCCGGCGCGGACGACGGGGTGGTCATCGATAAGCATGACATTAACCATGGGGCTGCTCCTTGAGGGGGATTCTAATGGCAAGGGCGGTGCCATCGCCGGATTCGAGGCTCAGGGAGCCACCGACGCTCTCCACGCGCTGGGACAATCCTTGCAAGCCAAAGCCGCTATCGCCGCCGTGGCGCGGGGGCTCAACTACACCGTGCCCATTATCCACGACGTCCAGGGTGACTGCATCCTCAAAAAGGCCCAGGGTGACCACCGCGCGGGAGGCGTGCGCGTGCTTGATCACGTTATTAAGGCCCTCCTGCGCGGCGCGCACGACCACTTGCTTGATATCGCTGGGAACGCTGCCGCTACCGGAAACGACGAGGTCGAAGGTGGTGTCCTCGCCCAAAGCCTCCGCGCGTCGGCGCATCTGCGACAGGATGGAATCCAGCTGGGTTTCTAGGCGCTCATCGGGACCGGCGAGCTCGCGGACGAAGCGACGGGCCTCGGCCAAGTTCTCACCAGCGGTGTCCTCGATGACGGCGAGCTGCTCGTCCTTGGTCTCTAGATCATCGGTCGTGCGGGCGGCGCGGGATAGCAACAGGATGGAGCTCAACCCTTGGGCCACGGTGTCATGGATATCCCGGGAGAGGCGCTCGCGCTCTTCTAGGCGCCCGGCCTGGTGCTCGCTGGCTGCAAGCTCCGCCTGGGTTTCCTGCAGCTGCTTGGCGATGTCCCTGTGATGCGCCGCCTCCGCCTGCAAGCGGCGCTGGATATAAAACACGCCCGCTGCAAAGGTCGTGCCGATAAGCGGGCCCATGGCCGCGGCGATGGACCAGCCATCCGGATGCAGCCACGCGGGGATGAAGGCGGCCGCCGCCCACAGCACCGTGATGGAGATAAGGCCTGGCCACTTGGGCAAGGCGCGCAGGAAGACGAAGATGAGCGGGAACTCGAGCCACATGAAATCCTGCGCGTGGACCATCAGCCCCAACCAGAGCAGGCACAGCCCAGTGAGCCAGAGCCAGGTGGGAAGCCAGCGCTCGGCCGCGTACACCGCGGCTAGGCCGATGGCCAAAAGGATGGCGCGGGCGTCCAAGCGGTCATCGATATAGGCGCGGGCCACGCCGAAAAGCAGCAGAAACGCGAACATGGCGTGTAGGCCCCAGAGCCATAATTTCTGTCCAGAAAACACAATTTCCTACAGTATCTGCCGGAGGGTGGATGAGGGATCAACCAGTTGGTTGACTGGAGGTTCAACTAGGCCGTCGATTACTTCTGACCTGCACAAAGGGACTATAGAAGTATGTTCTTAGCTATTCGTGAAATCACCGCTGCGCGCGGCCGCTTCGGGCTCATCGGCGGCACCGTAGCGCTTATTACCCTGCTTTTGGTTATGCTCTCCGGCCTGACGGAGGGCCTGTCCAAGCAAAATACCTCGGCGCTTGAGGCCGTGGCGCAAGATCACCCCTACGTCAGCTTTTCTACCGAAGAGCCCGCCTATAACGAGTCCGAGATCCATGAAAAGGATCTTTCCGGGGATGCGATTGCCTTGGGCACCGCGCAAACCAAGCTGGAGGGCGAGGGCGCGGTAGGCGTGATGGGCCTTCCGGCCGGTACGACCATCCCCAATACTAACGCCACCATTCCGGAAGATGGCGCCGTCCTGTCTGACACGATTGATGCCTCCGGCACCGTGAATATCGGCGGAGTAGACCTTTCCGTAGAGGGCACCGTTGCCGAAACGCAGTTCTCCCACTCGCCTGTGGTGTGGGTATCTACCCAGACCTGGCAAAAGGTAAGCCATGCCCCAGAGGGGGTAGTCGGCACGGTTGCCCTGCACTCCGAAGAGGTACCCGGTTCGGTCGAGATGTCTGATTCCTTCTCCGGCCTGCCCGCTTACCAGTCCGAGCGCGGTTCGCTGCTGACCATGCAGGGCTTCCTCTACGGCATCTCCGCCCTGGTCACCGTCGCCTTCCTGACGGTGTGGACCCTGCAGCGCACCCGCGATCTCTCCATCCTTCGCGCCTTAGGCGCCTCGGTGCGCTACCTGCTGCGCGATGCCCTGGCCCAAGCCGCGCTGATTTTGGCGGCCGGCACCATCCTCGGCGCATTCGTCGGCTGGCTACTGGGCCTGTTGGCCTCTGGCACCGTCCCCTTCGACGTAACCGTGCGCACCATCATCGTTCCCGCGGTCGGCATCTGGATCCTGGGCATGGCCGGTGCCCTAGTCTCCACCCGCCGCGTAGCCAAAGCCAACCCCCTCGATGCATTGGGAGGAAATGCCTAAAATGTCCACCATTCTTGATATTCGCAACGCCACCGTCACCTTCCAGGACGGTACGACGACGACCACGGCGCTTGATAATGCCACCTTTAGCGCCGACTCCGATACCCTCACCGCCATCGTGGGCGAGTCCGGTTCCGGTAAGTCCACGCTGCTCTCCGTCGGCGCCGGGCTCATCACGCCGGACTCCGGCACCGTCGAGGTCGACGGCACGAACTCCATCATCTTCCAGCAGTCCAACCTGCTGTCCTCGCTCAAGGTGCGCGATCAGCTGCTCATCATGGACCACATGGCCGGGCGCAAGCTGCGCAAGGATCGCGCCGATGAGCTGCTAGAATTCGTTGCCCTTAAGGGCATGGGCAATCGCCGCATCGGCCAGCTTTCCGGCGGCCAGGGCCAGCGTGTCAATATCGCGCGCGCCTTAATGGATGAGCCGAACCTGCTGCTTGCCGATGAACCCACCTCCGCCCTCGACTCCCACCTTTCGCAGGAAATCATCCGCCTGCTGCGCGATATTACCCAGGAGCTGCACACCGCCACCGTGCTGGTCACCCACGATCGTTCCTTGCTCACCTTCGCCGACCACGTGGTCGAGGTCAAAGACGGCCGCGTGAGCAAGCAGGACGTTAACGGTGCATAACTAGCAGGCGGGCGATGGACTGGGGCATCGCCGCGGCAATCTGGGAAGCGGAACAAATGCCAAAACCATCGGGGGTATGTGCCGCAATGGCTGCGGCGTGCTGGTGTAGGGCGGCGGCGTGGAGGATCTCCATGATGATGTACTCGGCATCGGCCTTCGCGTGGTTTACCTGCGCAATGGTGGCGCCGAGGATGCCGGATAATACGTCTCCGGAGCCTGCGGTGGCCGCATAAGAGTGACCGGCATTCATCCCATAGATGGCCTGGTCGGGCGCGGTCACCGTGGTGATCCGGCCCTTGTGCAGGATAAAACAGTCCAAGTCCTCGGCCAGCTCGCGCTGGCGCGGGCCCACGCCCTCGCTGAGATCGAGCTCGCGGCCGAGGGCGGCCTCGTACAGGCGGCGGAACTCGCCGGCGTGCGGGGTAAGGATGACCCGCGGGTGGGTGCGGACACGATCGCGCAGCTCAGCGCTCTGGGCGAGCAGCGTCAGGGCATCGGCATCCAGGATGGTGGGCAGCTCGCGATCTAAGACGGTGCGGAGCTCGCGCGCCGCTGCTTCATCGGTGCCGCGGCCAGGGCCTACTACCCACGCCTGGGCATGTACCTTGTCCTCGGCGCTCGGGTGAGGAACCACCTCGGGCAAGTGGGGGACCACGGCATCGTTATCTATCACCCGCACCATGGACGGCGTGGCGCGCACCGCGCCGGTAGCCGCCAGGATGCCCGCGCCGGGATACGCGCTGCTGCCAGCACAGATAGCGGTGACCCCGCCGGTGTATTTCGTGCTTGAAGCGTGGGGAGTGGGGTCCACGATGGGCCCTGTGCAGCCCACGGGCTTGGGGGCGGTGACGTGGCCCAAGTGGACATCGGCAAGCACGGGCTCCGCAGGCCACTGGTAGGGGAGATCGATGGTGGGCTCGTTGGCGATATAGCCCGCTGGCTCCGCCGAGGCCGTTAGTTCCTCCGCGAAGGACCGCGGCGCGTTGGGCAGCTGCAGATCGCACAGGACCACCGTGCCGCATTCCGGGGCGAAGACGTGACCGGCGCGCGCCCAACCGAAGCTCACGGTAATCGTTGCCTCGACCGCGTTCTCTGCGGCCACGCCCGTATCGGCGTTGATGCCAGAGGGGATATCCACCGAAAGCACCGGGATATCGTGCTGCTTGGCCGCGCGGTACGCGGCAAGACCCGCTCCGCTGAGGCCGCGGGTGGAGTTAAGGCCAGCGACGGCATCAATAAGCAGGCCTGTGGCCTCCGCGCGCGGTTGCTCAGTAATGGTTCCTCCGGCGGCCTTAAAGGCCTGCAACGCTGGGTCGTGCGCGGAACCGGCGACGAGGATTGCTTCGACGCCATAGCCCTCCTCGGCGAGGAAAGCGCCTGCATAAAGGCCATCGCCGCCATTGCCGCCAGGCCCGGCCAGGATGGAGATGCGGCGAGGCGCTGGGCCTGTCAGCATGGATTTCGCCGTGGCGGCAATGCCCTGCGCGGCCAGGCGCATGAGCTCATCATCGTGGCTCTGCTGCGCGAGGAGCGCGGACTCGGCGGAACGAACGGCGGATACACTATAGGCAGGTCGCATGCCCGCCACTATAGGCCTTAAGCAGCGGATTGGCAGGTGGGGCACCAGAAGAGGTTTCTGCCCTCCATTACCTGCTCTGCAATCGGCGTGCCGCAGACATAGCAGGATAGGCCCGCGCGCCGGTAGACGTAGACTTCGCCGCCGTGATCATCCTTGCGCGGGTCGCGGCCCATGGCCTCGGGGGAGTGCTCGGCCCGCACGGTATCGATGCGGCCGTGCTCCACGCCGTAGTTCATGAGCTCTACCAGGTCTTTCCAGATGGCGAAGAATGTTTCACGGGAAACATCCTTGCCAGGAGTGAAAGGGGAGAGGCCGGCGCGAAAGAGGGCCTCCGCGCGGTAGATATTGCCCACACCGGCATACAGGTGCTGGTCCATCATGAGGGAGCCTATGCTGCGGCGGGATTTGTGTACCTTGGCCCACAGGGCTTCGGGGTCGGCATCGGCGCGGAGCGGATCCTGTCCTACCTTGGTCAGCCGGGCCTGGTAGTCCTCCTCCGTAAGCAGCAGACAAAATTGGGGCCCGCGCAGCTGTGCGGCCTGCGTCCCATTGTCTATGCGTATGCGGATCTGACCGCGGGTTTCCTCGCGCGGTTCGAAGCTGAGCTTGCCGATGAGCCCCAGGTGAATATAGAGGATATGCTCCGGGTCCGCGGCGGTGAAGTGCACGAAGAGGTGCTTGCCAAAGGCCTCTGCGTGGTCGATTTCTGTACCGTCCAGAATGGCCGCCTCAGCGGCGAAGCGGCCTTGCGGGCTGGTCAGGTTGAGCGGCATCCCGCGATAGTCCGCGTTGAGAGTGTGGGCTAGGCGGTGGATCACGTGACCTTCAGGCATAACTTCAGTGTAGTGAAATAGTTGGTCGCCCCCAACTAGGGCGCGTGGCGCCGGGGAATGAAAAAGAGTAAACTCAAAGCGCGGATTGATTTTATTTCTATTGAAGGGTCGATAAATCATGACGCATGAAATCGGTTTTGACCGTGAAAAATACATAGAGCTGCAGTCAAAGCACATCCAGGCCCGCCGCGAAGAAATCGGTGGAAAGCTCTATCTGGAAATGGGCGGCAAGCTTTTCGATGATATGCATGCCTCCCGCGTGCTGCCGGGCTTTATCCCGGATAACAAGATCGCCATGCTGGAGCGCATTAAAGAGGACATTGAAATCCTCCCGTGCATCAATGCCAAAGACATTGCCCGCCACAAGGTACGCGCCGATTTAGACATCCTGTATGAAGACGACCTCCTGCGCCTAGTGGACGTATTCCGCAGCCGCGGCTTCTTGGTCGAAAACATCGTCATGACCCAGGTGGAAGACGGAAATACGCAGGCAGAGGCGTTCATCGAAAAGCTTGAGCGCCTCGGCCTCAAGGTTGCCCGCCACCGCGTTATCCCTGGTTATCCCACGAATACTGACCTCATTGTCTCTGAGGATGGTTTTGGTAAGAACGAATTTGCCGAAACCTCCCGGGATTTGGTCGTTGTGACCGCCCCAGGTCCTGGTTCCGGCAAGCTCGCCACCGCACTATCGCAGGTCTACCACGAGCACCAGCGCGGCAATAACGCTGGTTATGCCAAGTTTGAAACCTTCCCCATCTGGAATCTTCCCCTCGAGCACCCAGTCAACCTCGCCTATGAGGCTGCCACGGTGGATCTTAATGATTCCAATATTATTGACCACTTCCACTTGAGCGCCCACGGCGAATCCACGGTGAACTACAACCGCGACGTCGAGGCGTTCCCGCTGCTGCGGACCCTGCTGGAAAAGCTCACCGGCACCACGCCATACGAATCGCCCACGGACATGGGCGTGAATATGGCCGGCTACTGCATTACCGATGATGCGGTCTGCCGCGCCGCCGCACAGCAGGAAATCATCCGCCGCTATTTCAAGGCCAAAGTAGAAGAAGCCCGCGCCGGGCTGGGCGATGAGCAGTCCGAGCGCGCCGCCGTCGTCATGGCAAAGGCCGGCATTAAGGCCGATGACCGCCCTGTGGTTGGCCCGGCCCGCAAGCGCGCGGAGGAAACCGATGGACCCGCCTCCGCAATGCAGCTGCACGATGGCACCATCATCACCGGCCGCACCTCCCCGCTGCTGGGGTGCTCCGCGGCGATGCTACTCAATGCCCTCAAGTATTTAGCCGGCATCGATGACGAAACGCACCTGCTCTCGCCGGAGTCGATAGAGCCAATCCAAACGCTGAAGACGAAGCACCTGGGATCTTCCAACCCACGCTTGCACACCGATGAGGTGCTCATCGCGCTATCCGTATCCGCCGCGAAGGACGAGGATGCGCGCAAGGCGCTGGAGCAGATCAAGGAGCTCGCCGGCTGCGACGTCCACACCACCACCATCCTGGGCTCGGTGGATGAGGGAATCTTCCGCAACCTTGGCGTGCTCGTGACCTCGGATCCGGCCTTCGCCCGCAAGAAAGCGCTCTACCAGAAACGCTAAGGAATTGGGGATCTTTCCGGTAGCGGGCCTAAGATTATGGGCGTGACTATCGGCAAAGTTCTCCTGTATTACTGCTTTACCCCCATCGAGGATCCGACCGCCGTCATGCTGTGGCAGCGCACCCTGTGCGAGTCCTTGGGCTTGAAGGGTCGCATCCTCATTTCGGAACACGGCATCAATGGCACCGTTGGCGGCGACATGGATGCCTGCAAGCGCTACGTGCGCCAAACCCGTGAGTACCCGGGCTTTAAGCGCATGCAGTTCAAGTGGTCCGATGGCGGCGCCGAGGACTTCCCGCGGCTATCGGTCAAGGTGCGCGATGAAATCGTGGCCTTTGGCGCGCCGGGCGAGCTGAAGGTGGATGAAAATGGCGTCGTCGGCGGCGGCACGCACCTGAAGCCGGAAGAGGTTAACAAGCTGGTAGAAGAGCGCGGCGATGAGGTCGTCTTCTTCGATGGCCGCAATGCCATGGAAGCAGAGATTGGCAAGTTCAAAAATGCCGTCGTGCCGGATGTGCGCACCACCCATGACTTCATCGAGGAACTGGAATCCGGCAAATATGACTGGATGAAGGACAAGCCTGTCGTCTCCTATTGCACCGGCGGCATCCGGTGCGAGGTCCTATCCTCCCTGATGAAGAACCGCGGCTTCAACGAGATCTACCAAATCGATGGCGGCATCGTGCGCTACGGCGAAAAGTACGGCAATGATGGGCTGTGGGAAGGCTCCATGTACGTCTTTGACAAGCGCATGCACCAGGAGTTCGGCCAAGGACTAGAAGACCCGGGCTTTATCCAATTGGGTCACTGCGTGCACTGCGGCAAGGGAACTAATACCTTCCACAACTGCATTAATGAGAACACGTGCCGCCAGCAGGTGCTCATCTGTGATGACTGCATCCAAAATGTGGAAACCCAGCATTGCGGGAGACCGGATTGTGAGGAAGTGGCCCTTCGCCTTGCCAGCTAGCCTTGTGATGTCTAGTGACTTTTTGGACTCGGAGTCCATTGACTTTTTGGACTCGGAGTCCAGTTAGTTTTTTGACGCGG